>PWNK01000135.1 GCA_003557865.1 Desulfonatronovibrio sp. | reverse complement strand
GAAAACTTTCTGGCTAACTTTGAGCGGATCACATCCACCCCAATTGCCAGGCAGTTCATGCCCCAGGCTCCCAGGTTGTCAGACTTGACTTTAATCTCGTCAACAGCAGTGAGTTCCCAGATATCCGGTGGTCAAGCAGCATTGACACGTGCCTTGTTTGCTGAAGAAGGAGCTGTGGGCGAAGGGCAGTTTACTTGCACAACCGCACCGTTCATGCAGCATATGGGGGGTCCGGGCGGCGGGAATGGCTATGCTTTCATGGTTTCCGGAATAACAGCTCCTCTGGAAGAGTTTGCCGTCCTTCAGCCTGTGTTAGCAGAGTCATTGTCCAGTTTTGTTGTTTCTCCCCAGTATGTTCAACAGTGCATGGCAGCTTCACAGGCGGCTTTTGAGCAGGTGGTCCGGGCAGGTCAAACTCTGCGGGAGACTTCCGAGATGATTGTTCAGGGCTGGAGAGCAAGGAACAGAACTCACGATGTCATCGCACAGAAAAGAAGTGATGTCATGCTGGGATACAGCCGGGTCTACAATCCGGACAATGATGAGATTTATCATGTTGATCCAGCTTTCTGGGATGAATACGACAAGAACAGACATCTGCATGAAATGCGTGATCTGGAAATACTTTCAGGAAACGATTACCAGCAGTGGACACGTGTACCCCGAAATCAAGCTGAAATTCGGTGAGAAATACTGTTTCTGTCAGGCGCAGTTTCATCAGTGGATAAAATAGCCGCCGGACTCGGTTGGGTTTGATGCTGGTGCCCGGGGCCGGACTCGAACCGGCACGAAGCAAAGCTTCAAGGGATTTTAAGTCCCTGGCGTCTACCAGATTCCGCCACCCGGGCAGGGATGTGTGGATTGATTCGCAAAGTTAATTAATTTATCCTCGTCGATTAAAGGCGTCAAGAAATCATTTGGACTAACTGCATCCTACATATCTCTAGTCGTTTCCTGCTATGGGTTCTCAGTTCACAAAAACACTGGTGCTGGGTATTGACGGGCTGAGCCTGACTCTGGCCAGGCATCTGACTGAAAGCGGGGTTTTTCAGAATCTCGCAGCTATTATCCATGACCAGCATGCAATGACCGTCGAATCCGAGCTGCCGGAGGTTTCTCCGGTTAACTGGGCATCCTTTTTTACCGGGAGGGGACCGGAGGAGCATGGTGTATACGGCTTTACCGGAGTTGATCCAGGCTCATACCGGCTTCTTCTTCATGACTACACCCATGTCCGGGCTGAACCTCTGTGGGATCTGCTGGGTTCAAAGGGCATGGTCAGCAGGATCATCAATCTGCCCTGCACGTACCCTGCCCCGGAGCTTAGGGGGATGCTCATATCAGGCTTTGTTGCCCATGACCTGGAAAGGGCGGTATATCCCAAAGCTATTTTGCCCATGCTCCGAAGAACGGGGTACAGACTTGAGGCTGACACCACCAAGGGTTTGAACCGTCAGAGCGCCCTGCTTGAAGAACTCAGGCAGACCATCTCCTCACGAAGGAGGGCTTTTGACCTGTTCTGGCCTGATCTGGCCTGGGATTTTTTTGTGATTGTTTTTACCGAACTGGACCGGCTCAGCCATTTCCTGTATGAGGCAATGATTGACAAAAGTCATGTTCTGCACTGGGGCTGCATGCAGATCTTAAGAGACCTGGACTCTGCAGCCGGCCATATACTGGAGCGGTTTTCCGGGCTGCCTGATCCCAAAAGACTGCTGGTGGTTGCGGATCACGGGTTTTGCAGGCTTGAGCGTGAGGTGGATATCAATACTTTTCTGCGGGCCGAAGGCTTCCAGACCATGAAAACAAGGCCTGAAAACGAGCTGGATCTGGGATGCCTGGATTCATCCAGCCGGGCCTTTGCCCTTGATCCGGGGCGGATATATATCCATGACCAGGAACGCTTCGGACGGGGAAATGTGGCCAGGACAGAATATGCATCTGTCAGGCGCAAAATTATGGGTGCCCTTCTCCAGCTTGAATACAGAGGGAGAAAGGTGATGGAACGCGTTCTTCCCGGAGAAGAGATTTATCCCCACGGGGTGGGTCTGCCGCCTGATCTGCTTTGCGTCCCCCACAAAGGGTTTGATCTTAAGGCCAAATTTGACCGGGAGCAGGTATTTGGTCATTATGGCCGCACCGGGACCCATTGCCGGGAAGACGTGTTCTTTTATGATTCGCATGGAACAAGACCCGGGAAGATCAGGGACCTGCTGTCCTGGATACGCGACCATGGCCAGGATCAGATTTCGGGCTCTGCGTGCGCCCGGGGCTAGATATGGGTTATCACTAAAACGCGAACTAAAGCATACGGATTATGATAGATTATCAACAGAGCCTGAATCCTGCCCAGCTGGAGGCGGTCACCTTTACCCATGGTCCGGTTCTGGTAATAGCCGGGGCCGGCAGCGGTAAGACCAGAACCATTGTCTTCCGCCTGGCCTACCTGGTGGAAAAGGGCGTAGTCCCCGAAAACATGCTCCTGCTGACCTTTACCCGCAAGGCTGCCAATGAAATGCTTTCCAGGGCAGCTGCTCTGGTGGGGCGCGAACTGGGCAGCGTCAGCGGAGGGACCTTCCACGGGTTCTGTTTCCTGCTGCTCAGAAAGTTCGCCGGGGTCCTGGGATACAATAACGGCTTCCAGGTCATGGATTCCGGGGACAGTGAGGACATTATCAGGGGGATAAGGTCCGAGCTAAGACTTGGCAAAGGGGATCGTTCATTTCCGCGCAACAGGACCATCCTTTCCCTGATCAGCAAGTCCAGGAACAAGGAAGTTTCTCTGGAAAAACTGATTGAAAAGGACGCTTTTCATCTCAGGGAATACACTGAAGATATTGACCGGGTAAAGAATGCCTATTTTATGGAAAAACAGAGGCTCAGTCTTCTGGATTATGACGACCTTCTGTTTTTCACTGAAAGGCTGCTCAGTGAAAATCGGGAAGTCCTGGAATTTGTCCGAAGCGTCTACAGATACATCATGGTGGATGAATACCAGGACACCAACCTGGTTCAGGCCAGGCTGGCCGGCCTGATTGCTTCAAGGGAGGGCAATATCATGGTGGTGGGCGACGACGCCCAGTCCATTTACGGATTCCGGGGTGCTGACGTGGGCAATATCCTCGATTTCCCCGGCCTTTTTCCTGGCGCGCATATTGTCAGGCTGGAGGAGAACTACCGCTCCACCCAGCCCATTCTCGATCTGACCAACAATATCCTGGCGCACATGGACGCTAAATTTGAAAAGAAACTGTATTCCAGCCGGACTGAAGGAATTATGCCTGAACTTATCAGACCGGCCAGCGATATGAGTCAGGCAAAAATGGTCATGTCCAGGATAATCGAACTGAACACCGAGTACCCGCTGCATGAGATAGCCGTATTGTTCAGGGCTGGTTATCATTCCTACCCTCTGGAAGTTGAACTGAACAAGGCTTCTGTGCCTTACCAGAAGTTCGGCGGGATCAAGTTTTCCGAAGCAGCCCACATCAAGGATGTCCTGTCCCTGACCAGGCTTGCCGGGGGCAGCCCTGACTTTCTGTCCTGGAAAAGAGCCCTGGGGTTGCTGCCCGGAGTTGGACCAAAGACGGCTGAAAAGCTTTTCAAGGCCTATGAACTGGGTGATCACCAGCAGCTGATCAATTTCGCCGGCAAGCATAAGGAATTTGCTGAACTGCGTGATCTCATGACCTCCCTGAGCGAATTTGGAGGCAATCCTTCCCTGGTTGTTTCTTCAGTTATCAGTTTCTACGGACCATACCTGGAAAAGCAGCACGCTGAGGACCTGCCCCGGCGTCTCGGCGGGCTGGAGCAGCTGGAACAGATAGCCGCAGGCTACGACGAACTGGACATTTTTCTGGCTGACATGGTGCTTGAGCCCCCAGATGCGTTGGGATATTCAGCCAGAGAGGACGCGCTGGTCCTTTCCACCATCCACTCGGCCAAGGGTCTGGAGTGGCCAGCGGTGATGATTATTGATCTTGTGGAAGACAGACTGCCTTCAAGGCATGCTCTGCTGGATCCTTCTGAAATGGATGAAGAGCGCCGGCTGCTCTACGTGGCCTGCACCAGGGCCAGGGACTATCTGGGGCTCTTTGTTCCCTGCTGCGTTCATCACCGCGCCAGCGGCTTCCATCAGCCCGTGTCCCAGAGTCCATTCATCAGTGAACTGTCATCTAATCTGTTTAAGGAGCTCAGAGAAACCACCCTGGGCAGGCTGAAACCCCGGAAGGAAAGCCCTTCCGGAGGGCACGTTCCACATCAAAGAAGCAGTGTGGCTGCCAGTGCCTACTGCAGGCACAAGCTGTTCGGCCGGGGAAAAATCATCATGGCCATGCCTCCCAATAAGTATAAAGTGAATTTTCCGGGCTTCGGGCTGAAGATAATCAATGGGGATTATCTTGAGATTGAGGAGTGAAGAGTGAAGAAATTCGGTGATGCTTGGGAACTGAAACTTTAGAGAGAGCTTGCTTAAATCATGACGCTGAGATCAGAAGAACATTTTCTGGAAATAGTCAATGATACATTTCCCAATATTCACCGGCACATGCTGGTGGGCAGGGGGGACGACTGCGCGGTGCTTTCCTGTCCGGAAAAGCTTTGTCTGAGCAGTGATCTGTTTCTGGAAAATGTCCACTTCAGGCTGAGCTATTTCCGACCCCAGGATGTCGGCTACAAGGCCCTGGCCGTAAACCTGAGCGACCTGGCTGCCAATGGGGCCATACCCTTGGGATTCAACCTGAACCTAATCTGGCCAGCTTACCTTGATGAAGGATTCTGCAGGGCCATGCTCAAGGATATGGCCGGGCTGGCCGCCATGCATGATCTGGCTCTGACCGGGGGGGACCTGAGTTTCGGGTCCTTTCTGGGTCTGGGCATAACCATCTGGGGCAGCAGCCCGGACGGTCATCTATTGCGGGGCAAGTGCCGTCCAGGGGACATCCTGTTCGTTGCCGGCCAGCTTGGCCTGGCCAGGTGCGGTCTGGAACTTTTGGAGAGAGCATCGCCAGACGCGGACAACTATCCTTTGTCCATCAACGCCCATCTGAGACCCGTTCCCCTGGTCAGGGAGGCGGCAGCTTTGTCGAGTTCGGGCAAAACAATGGGGCTTATGGATGTTTCAGATGGTCTGTCCCGAGATTTGCCCAGGTTTCTGGCTCAGGGCACCGGAGTGGAAATTGATGCCTCTTTGCCGGTACATCCAGAGGTCAAGAGTTACTGCGCCTCTCTTCAAGAGGATCCTCTTTTCTTTACTCTGCTTGGCGGAGAGGATTACGCCCTTCTTGGAGGGTGCCTAGATGGTGACTGGCCAATAATAAAGGCCGGTCTGGATTCAGCCTGGATTGTGGGCCGGGTGGTGGAGAAGGAGGGTATCTTTATAAACGGAAAGAGAATAAATTTAAAAGGCTTTGATCACTTTGAAAAATAAAAGGCTTACGCCTGGGCCAAGCGTAAGCCTTTTGTTAGATTTGTGTATATGCTGGATAATTACTTGTCTTCAGGGGGCAGAGTACACTCTTCTATCCCGCAGTCACAAAGAGTCTTGTCCAGATAAGTACGTTCGTCAGGACCCAGGACGCCCATGGACAATGCCATAATGGTCCACAGGTGAACCGCCTCGTAACCTCCCTCGTAGTGTTCGGACAGGTCATGGACCTGGGAGTGGCAGTTGTGGCAGGGAGTAACCACGTATTTGGCTCCTGTTCTCATGATCTGCTCATGCTTGATACGTCCGTATTCCCGGCGGGCGGAAGTATGACCCGCCTGGAGGAAGCCGCCGCCGCCTCCGCAACAGTAGTTGTTGGACTTATTGGGCCAGGTGTCAATAAAGTTTTCCTCTCCCACGCAGGCCTTGAGTACGTATCTCATATCATCGGCCACAGGATCACCAAAGGTCTTACGGACCAGGTTGCAGGGATCCTGAATTGTGAATTTGATTTTCAGTTCTTTGTTCCAGCTGGGGTCAACCTTGATTTTGCCTTCCCTAAGCCATTGAGCATAGAGACGCAGGATGGATTCAATCTTGAATTTGTGAGGGATCTTGAACTTTTCCAGTCCGAACCGGACTGCGTACAGCTCGTGTCCTCACTCGGTGTTGAGCCAGTACTCGCAGCCCAGGTCATCCACCGCCTTGGCCTTGGTTCTGACAATCTTCTCCCATTCCTCCTCGCTGGCGGCAAACATGCAGTAATTCTCAGCGGCCCATCCCAGGGAGCCATATGTCCAGTCAGCTCCGGCGGCGTGCATGATTTTCCATAAAGGAACCATTTCATCCGGCTCAGTCATGGGCTCACGGGAATTCTGGTTGAGAAAGTATTTAGCCCCTTTGCGGTCCATGTCGATTTTCAGGTCGGTATAACCTCTCTGTTCTTCGCGGACCTTTTCCACGGTTTCTTCCACGGACTCAATAAAGTCTTCCGGGTATGCGCCCATGGAGCTGGTGGCATCGCTGAGCATGGCAGCCTTGCATGACTGCACTATCCCTCTCGGTTTTTCCTCTTCAGGCCACATCTGTCTGGCCCGGTAGACCAGCTGAGGGATGTTGATCTGCATGGGGCAGACGTATACGCATCTGGTGCACATGGTACAATGCCAGACCCAGGGGGTGGTGGTCACCTCTTCATCAAGGCCCATGGCGGCCATGCGCAGAAATTTCCTGGGGTCCATGTCATCCTGGCCTGTAGCCGGACAGCCGGAAGAGCAGGCTCCACAGGTAAGGCAAAGGTTTAAATGCCCTTCTTCCGGCAGCAAACCCTTGACCTTGTCAAAAAAGGCGGTCTTGAGCTCGGAGCCCAATTTAATCGCTGCATCTGCCATAAATATCCTCCTTGGGAAGTTGTGGGTACAAACAGCCTTTATTGTAAATTGTCATTAACGGATTGAAGATATTAAGCATAACCGTAAAGACAATCAAAAAGGCCCTGGGGTCATTCCAGTTATCGATCAGGGCTATTCTTATGCTCCCATCGTATTAATATTGATAATTACATTTTTATAACAAAATGGCAATACTATTTTTTGGAAAAATGAAGATGAACTGAGAGTTGATATTTGCTTAGATTGTTTAAATAATAAAATAAATCAGTCATGTTGTCTGCCGAATTTAAGAATGCGCATCAACAGGTTCCAGATGTCCCCCATGGTCAAAGCTTTTCAGACAGTCAGCATTCCTGGATGCGGAGACAGTCAGCGATCATTATTGTATTGTGGTTTTATCCGGTTTTTCCTAGTATGAACCAGAATCCCTGAAAACCGGAACCTGCAGTGATACCGATTGAAGCATTAATTGCAGGGATTGAGGTAGTAAAGTAGAGAGGGAGGAGGATTATTGGTTATTGTTCTGGGTGGAACAGCCAGCAATACAGGCAAAACCAGCGTCTGTCTGGCCCTTGCCGCGGGCCTGACAGCCCGGGGGATAAAGGTCAGGGGCTTCAAAGCCGGTCCTGATTACCTTGACCCCATGTATCTGGAACTGGTGACCGGGGAGGCATGCTATAACCTTGATCCCTGGATGAGCAGCCAGGAGCATGTCCTGGAGCTTGTTTCCAGATCACCGGGTCTGGCCCTGGTGGAAGGGGTTATGGGTTATTATGACGGGGCCTATGCTTCGGCTTCACATGGCTCTACCGCCCATCTCGCGGATATTCTGGACAGTCCGGTGATCCTGGTGGCCAACGCCCAGGCAATGGCCAGAAGCTTCGGGGCACTGGTCAGCGGGTTTATAAACTTTGAACAGTCAGGCAGAAGGATAAAAGGAATAATAGCCAATGGCTGCGGTTCCTCAAGGCATGCTGATCTTCTGTCCATGTCCCTGGAATCTGCAGGACTCCCTCCTCTGTTGGGAGTTTTGCCTGCCGGAGCACTCCCCGGCCTTGCCTCCCGGCATCTGGGCCTGGCAGTGCCCCGCGCCCAAGAACTGAAAGACGACTTTATACCCTTGTATACCGCAGCCGCGGAAAAGTATCTGGATCTGGACAGGATAATCAGCCTTGCCGGTGAACTGAATACAGCCGGTCCCATGGCCGTCTCCCAGCAGGGATCCGGGGCAAAAGCCAGGATTGGTGTGGCCAGGGACAATGCCTTCAACTTTTATTACCGGGCAAATCTTGATGTCCTTGAGCAGGCCGGGGCAGAGCTTGCATTCTTTTCACCCATCAGAGATAAACAGATTCCTGACGGGGTTCAGATGCTGTACCTGGGCGGGGGTTATCCGGAACTTTACGCCTATGAACTCAGCCAGAACAAGTCCATGCGCAGGGATATTCTGAACTTTGTGCGCACAGGCGGGTATGTTTACGCCGAGTGCGGGGGACTGATCTATCTCTGCAGGGATTTGAGGGTGATCAACGGCCAGGTTTTCCCCATGACCGGAGCGGTTCCTTTCAGGGCTTCAATGCTTCCCAGGAGGAAGAGCCTGGGGTACACGCAGGTGACCTTTGGCCGGGACTGCCTTTTGGGAGCCAGGGGGGAGAGCATCAAAGGGCATGAATTTCATTACTCGGAAATAACCCCTGCTGACAAATCCAACTCCTGGGAAAATATTTATGAGGTAGTTGATTCCAGGGCCAGATCCAAGGAAAGCCCCGGAATTAGCCTGAAAAATATACTGGCCAGCTACGTGCATGTCTATTTCGGTCACAGAATTGAGACCGCCAAAAGAATTATTCAATGGACCTCAGGATAACGGAACGTAAAGAAAATCAGGGTTGATGAATCTGCATGAGCCAGGGGTGAAGAAACCATGAACCAACAGGCTGTGATCATACTGGCCCACGGGTCCAGAAACGTACAGGCCAGGGACAGTTTTCTCTTTATGGTCAGTGTGTTGAAAAATAGACTGGGCACTGAGGTTGTTCCGGCTTTTTTTTCCCTGGGTGAACCAGATCTGAAACATGCGGTCCATGACCTGGTGGACAGGGGGTACCGGGAGATTGCCATTTTCCCCTATTTTCTCTTTGACGGAAACCATGTTCAAAAAGATATCCCGGCTATTGTCTCCAACCTTGAGCAAAAACACCCTGAAGCGGTTTTCAGAATTCTCAAATCCCTTGAGCATGAACCCTTGATGCCGGAAATAGTCTTTGAAAGAATCTGGGAGTTGAGCCATGAGCAAAGGTTTCTGCCTGGAGCTGATATTGAGAAGATCAGTCTGGAGTATATTCAGGACTTGATGCCAGCTGGTCTTGATGCCCGGCTTGATGCTGACCAGAGAAAAATCGCGGCCAGAGTAGTTCATTCGTCAGCTGATTTCAGCCTGGGCAGGAGCATGAAATTCCATCCCCGGGCCGTTGAGACTGGGGTTTCATGTCTCAGGGAAAAAAGAACGGTTATCTGTGATGTAAACATGGTCCGCTGTTCCCTGACCGGCTGCCGGGATGTCCTGTGTGCCATCGACCAGCCCCGGGCCGAGCTCGGAGCTGATTCTGATCAGACAACCAGGTCGGCTGCGGGAATGGAGTTATTGTCCGAAGAAATCCATGGTTCCATGGTGGTCATTGGCAACGCTCCCACTGCCCTGTGGAAGGTTCTGGAACTGGCTGAAAAGAAGAACATCATCCCGGCCCTGGTAGTGGGGATGCCGGTTGGTTTTGTGGGAGCGGCCCAGGCCAAGGAAGCGCTGATGAACAGCGGACTTGTTTATATTTCCAACAGGGGTCCCAGAGGCGGCAGTCCCGCGGCCGGAGCCATAGTCAACGCCCTGCTGAGACTTGCATATGAAAAATAACGGATTTCAGGTGCACAGGGGACATTTCTACGCGGTGGGAGCAGGTCCCGGGGCCGCAGACCTGCTTACCCTGCGCGCGGTTGAGGTGCTCAAAACATCTCAGGTGATCATCTGTCCAAGGTCAGCTTCAACCAGAAACAGCCTGGCTCTGGAGATTATCAGTGACTTTGTTTCCGACCAGGAAGTGATAGAGCATGTCTACCCCATGAGCCGCAATGAAAACGAGATAAGGGAATCCTGGACTAAGGCCGCAAAACTTATTGCCGTGCATTGCCTGAGGGGCAGGACTGTCAGTCAGGTGACCCTGGGAGATCCCCATGTTTACAGCACTTGTGCCTATGTTCTTCCCCTTCTGAATGAAAGGCTGGGAGTGGACAGGATCCATGTTGTACCCGGTATTACAGCTTTTCAGGCCTGCGCAGCCAGATTTATCCAGCCCCTTGCCACCCAGGAGGACCGCCTGATGCTCATGCCCGGATCAGACATTGAAGAGGTGGAAAAATCACTGAAAAGATGTGAAACTCTGGTTCTATACAAGGCTGGCAGAAATCTGGGAGCAGTATTTGCTCTTTTGAAAAGACATGGTCTGGAGCAAAATGCCAGGGTGGTGTTCAACGCGGAGATGTCCGGAAAGGAACAGGTATATCCGGACCTGGAAGAGGCCCTTGAACATGAACCAGGCTATCTGGCCTGTGTTATCGTCCACATGAGACGCAGGAAATGGTCAACTAAGAGTTAAGAATCATGTCTTGTACTATTCACCGGAACCCCAGGCAGGTTTTTAGGATAGGGGCTAGAAAAACAACCATGGTCAATATTTGCCACTTTTTTATCCCCTGAAAGGCAGGTTGTATTTTCAGGGTTATTTAGGAGCAGCCAGTTTTTGGGAAGGACAAACACTCTGCGGACAGGAATCAGCACAGGGACTTGCGCGGCTGCGGCGTCCAGGGCGGCGGTGATGCTGCTCGCAGGCAAGGGTGGACAACGGGAAGTGGAGATCCAGCTTCCCTCCCGGGAATATATCCGCGTGGACATTGCCGGATCCGGTCTGGATAAAGGCAAGGCATGGGCAATGGTTCGCAAGGACGCAGGGGATGATCCTGACGAAACCCATGGAATGCTCATCGGTGCCAGGGTCAGCTTTTCCGGGAAAGGGGTGGTCATCACCGGCGGCAAGGGCGTCGGCCGGGTTACAAGACCAGGCCTGGCCATTGAGCCCGGGAACCCGGCCATAAATCCTGTACCTTTGAAAATGATCCGATGCAGCGTGTCCGGGCTGTATGCCGGGGGACTTGCCATTGAGATCTTTGCCCCGGACGGGGAAAGGCTTGCCCGAAAAACATTTAATGAGCGCCTGGGCATCATGGGAGGTATATCTATCCTGGGTACTTCGGGCATTGTCCGTCCATTTTCAGTGCAAGCCATCAAGGAAACCATCCGGGTGAATATCCGAATGGTTGTTGCATCAGGTTATTCCCGTCCGGTAATGGTGCCGGGGCGTATAGGACTCAGGGCGGCAATAAGGCTGGGTTATGAAAAAGAGCGGATTGTCGAGGTCAGCAATGAATGGGAATTCGCCCTGGCCCAGTGCGCCGGAAGCGGGGCACAGGGGATGGTGGTAGCAGGACATCCGGGAAAACTGCTCAAGTTTGTGAGGGGTGAATTTGAGACCCACAGCAGCAAATCAGGACCTGCCACTGCAGTTTTTCAAGATTTGGCCTCAGGATGTCTTAACCGGGAAATTAAGGGGTTGAACACAGTGGAACATGGAATTCAGGGCCTTGATCACCTGGAGAAGAAAAAGGTGGGGGAATATCTCGCCCTGAGAGTCAAAAACGCTGTATTGAATAAGATCCACGGTTCCCTGCAGGTCAGGGTATTCCTGGTCGACCTTCAAGGAGATGTTCTTGGCCGGGCCTGAAGCTGAAAACTTTGCTCTGGTCACATTGTCCAAAAGGGGCCTGATCCTGGCCCGCAAACTGTCCAGAGATCTGGGAGGCCAGATTTTCGCGCATCAGGATGTCGGTCCGGGTCAGGGCGTGATTTTCTTTGAGCGGATTATGGACCTTACAGCGGATATTTTCAGCCGATTCAGGGGTATAGTGTATATCGCTCCTTCAGGAGTCGCTGCAAGGTGCATAGCCCGGTGCATTGAGCACAAGGGCAGAGATCCTGCGGTTGTTGTCGTGGATATTGGCGGCAGGTGGGCCATCAGCCTGCTTTCCGGTCATGAGGGGGGAGCTAATGCTCTGGCGTTGAAGACAGCCAACAGTCTGGGGTGTGAGCCGGTGATCACCACCACCTCCCAGGCACTGAAGGATATTATTGTCGGTTTGGGCTGCAGAAGGGGAACTGCCGCCGGTGATATCGTCCAGGCTATTAATCTGGCCCTGAACAAGGCCGGTGTTTCCTTGGACATGGTCCGCCTTCTGGCCACTGCGGATATTAAAAAGGGTGAAGCAGGGCTTATATCGGCAGCTGAAAAGCTTGGTCTAAGTCTTTATTTCCTGAGTTCGGCAAGGATCAGGAACATGCCCTTGGGGCTGAAGGAATCAGAATTTGTTAAAAATATGGTGGGACTTCCGGGTGTGGCTGAACCCTGCGCCCTTCTTGCCGGAAAGAACGCCAGGCTGATTCTTGGGAAAACAGTATGCAAAGGAGTTACCATAGCCCTGGCCAGGGAAAGCTTTTTGTGGTTGGAATAGGGCCCGGTAATCCTCTTGACCGGACATTCAGGGCGGAAAGCGTCATCAGGTCCAGCCAGGTAGTTGCGGGATACAACCGGTATATTGAGCTTATCAGTGATCTGACTTCAGGCCTGGAGATCATTACTTCAGACATGACCAGAGAACGGGAAAGATGCCGAAAGGCGATTGAAGCAGCCCTGGAAGGCAAAACAGTCAGTCTTGTGTCATCGGGTGACCCTGGCATTTACGGCATGGGTGGCCTGGCCCTGGAAATGGCCCGAGAAATGGGCGTTAAACTGGAAATTGAAATTGTCCCTGGGGTAAGCGCGGCCCAGGCCGGGGCAGCAGCACTGGGAGCGCCTCTGATGCTTGACTTTGCCTGCGTCAGTCTGTCCGATCTTCTGGTGGACTGGGAGGAAATTGAGAACAGGCTTAAGCATCTGTCCGGGGCGGACATGGTAACTGTCCTTTACAATCCCAGAAGCAGGAAAAGAACCTGGCAGGTAGAAAAAGCCAGGGCGATCTTTCTTGATGAAAGGCCGGGAGCAACCCTGGTGGGAGTCGTCAGGGACGCCTCCCTTGCCGGACAAAGCGTCATCCTCACCGATCTTGAGCATATGCTGGAGACCAGGATTGATATGCGCAGCCTGGTAATTATCGGAAACTCCAGGACCAGAGCAATCGGATCCTGGATGGTTACCTCCAGGGGATATTGTTTATCCTGAAGCTCTTTTTCGGCCTTGAATCAATAAGCCAGGCTGCCAAAGGATAATGACAAAAATACTTGTTCTGGGGGGAATATCAGAGACTCTGCAGCTTGTTGCCGGTCTTTCTGAAAAGGGCTTTCAGGTTCTGGTAAGCCAGGCCACCCATGTTCCCCTGGAAGAACCGCCTCCTGAAAGGGTGACTTTCAGACACGGAGTCCTGGACCTCACCGGCCTGGAAAAGCTGGCGGCCGCTGAAAATATATCCGCGATAATCGACTGCACCCACCCTTATGCTTCAGTGATATCAGAAACAGTATTCAAGGTTTCTCAGAAAACAAAAATACCTTTACTGGTCTATGACCGTCCAGGTGCTGATCCCGACATTCCAGGGATTGTCTGGGCTGATGACCATCTGCATGCAGCCGGCCTTGCCCTTTCAGGTGAGCAGAGGGTTTTTTTAAGCATTGGTTCCTCAAGCATAAGTGTTTACGCGTCCAGGGCCGGGAGCAAGGTTTATCTGCTCCATGCCAGAGTTTTGCCGGGGCTTCAGTTTCTGGGAACATGCATTGATGCAGGATTGCAAGCGCGACAGGTGATCCAGGCCAGGGGACCTTTCAGTGTACAGGAGAATGCCAAACATTTCCTCATGGCACAGGCAAGAGTTCTGGTAACCAAGGACAGCGGCAGGCAGGGAGGCGTTCCAGCCAAGCTTGAGGCAGCTGAGAAGCTGGGACTTATGGTGATTATGGTCAGACGGCCTCCCAGGCCGGGCAAGCTGATTTTTGGGAGCATTGACCATCTCCTGGAGGCGTTGCCGGAAGTCCTGTAACACTTTTCTTGACTTGAAGCGGCCTTAAGGATATGTATATTAACTTTTCTCTAAGTTTGACCTGGTGGAAAACAAGAAATGTTTGACAGCTTATCCGACAGACTTAATTCAGTTTTCAAGAGGCTCAAAGGGCAGGGCCGTCTGGATGAAAAAAATATCCAGGAGGGCATGAGAGAAGTGCGCCTGGCCCTTCTTGAGGCTGATGTCAATTACAAGGTTGTCAAGGATTTTACCCAGAGGGTCAGGGAAAGAGCATTGGGTCAGGGGGTACTCAAAAGTCTTACCCCGGGGCAGCAGGTTATAAAAATCGTCAATGAAGAGCTTGTGGAACTTCTTGGCGGAGAACAGACGGGACTTAACCTTAAGACCAAGCCCCCGGTGGTGCTCATGCTGGTCGGACTGCAGGGTTCCGGTAAAACCACTTCCACAGCCAAACTGGCCCTTCACCTGCGAAAAATGAAGTACTCTCCGTATCTGGTGCCGGCAGACGTTTACCGTCCAGCGGCCATTGACCAGTTGACAAAGCTGGGTCTGGAACTGGGACTCCCGGTTCATCCCTCCAGCGCGGAGAACAGCCCGGTGGATATTTGCGGACAGGCCATTGATACCGCCCATCACAAGGCTTATACGGCAGTTCTTCTGGATACTGCCGGCCGGCTTCACGTGGATGAAAAACTCATGAATGAACTGGTCCGGATCAAGGAGAGATGCCGGCCCCAGGAGATACTTTTCGTGGCTGACGCCATGACCGGTCAGGACGCGGTCAACGTTGCCCAGAAATTTAACGAGCTCCTGGATGTTACCGGGATTATCCTGACCAAAATGGAGGGCGATGCCAGGGGGGGGGCTGCTTTGTCCATCAAGTCGGTAACCGGAAAACCCATCAAGTTTATCGGAACCGGCGAGAAACTCAGTGATCTTGAAATATTTCATCCAGACCGTGTGGCTTCCAGAATCCTGGGCATGGGCGATATCCTGACGCTTATTGAAAAGGCTCAGACGGATATTGACGAGGATGAGGCCAGAGATATCCAGGAAAAATTTCAAAAGGCCCAGTTCAACCTGGATGATTTCCGCAAGCAGATGCGCAGGCTGAAAAAAATGGGATCCATTGAAGGCCTGTTGAAAATGATACCCGGCATGGGCAGGATTCAGGATAAGCTCAAGGACGTAAAGGTCCCTGAAAAAGAGATGGTCCGACTGGAAGCCATCATCAATTCCATGACACCTTTGGAAAGGCGCAGCCCCAAGCTGCTCAATGCCTCCAGGAAAAAAAGGATTGCCCGGGGGAGCGGCACCACTGTCCAGGACGTCAACCAGCTTTTAAATAATTTTGAACAAATGCAGAAAATGATGCAGAAAATGGCCGGCAAGGGGGGCTCCAAGATGCCCTCCATTCCAGGGATCCCCGGGATGCCCGGGATGCCGGCCGGGTCTGGTGACCCCAGACCATCATCCAGATCCCGGGCCAAGGCCAAGGCCAGGAAAAAGAAAGTTAAACAAAGAAAAAAGAAAAAATAAACCGCTGGACAATTGTTGTTTTGAGCATATTTTCTATTTTAAGTGAATTATTATTAAGGCAGGGAGCTTACTGAATATTTTGTTCATAGCTTCAGTCAGTCCCGGCTGCTGATCAACGGCTGGAATGCTTGGAGAGTATTGATTTCTAGGCAATACATGGCTATCTTGAGAGTGAAATGTTAAAGGTAAAAGGTTCAACCGGTTAATTCACGCTTAAGCGTGAATGCTGGAGGCAGTGTTTAACTGGGTTAAAAGTAAAGATAAAGAAATCAAGGATTTAAATTAGCCAAGACTCCGGACATTTTGAATCCTGGTATTTGTCTGTAAACAAAAACGTTGCCAGAGAACTTTTGACTGTCAAGATGGCTACAACTAAAAAGAAATATTATTGAAAACGGGGGTATTTTTCACATGGCACTTAAGATCAGACTGACAAGGATGGGCTCAAAAAAGAAGCCGTTTTACCGTCTAGTTGCCTTAGACAGCGAAACCAGGCGCGACGGACGCGCTCTGGAGTACCTGGGTTACTATAATCCCATGACCAGTCCGGAACAGATCAGCATAGACATGGATAAGGTTCAGTCATGGCTGGAAAAAGGGGCAAAACCAACCGATACTGTACGCTCTCTGTTGAAAAAGGCTGCTGTTTGAGGCAATACTTTTACGATTCGCCCAAACCTGACTGACCAGGAAGGCTCTCTTGAATTGCGCTTAAACCGGAGGTGATTATGATGAAGGATTTGATCGAGTACATTGCCAAGTCACTGGTTGACAACCCTGATCAAGTGGAGGTTTCTGAAATCGAAGGGGAACAGACTTCCGTGATTGAGCTGAAGGTTGCCAAGGAGGACCTGGGAAAGGTTATTGGCAAGCAGGGCCGAACTGCCAGAGCCATGCGTACAATTCTTGGAGCGTCCTCCACCAAAGCCAAAAAGCGGGCTGTGCTGGAGATAATCGAATAACCTGAAACAAATGGCTCTGCAAAACCTGATACATTGCGGCAGGGTTTTGAAGCCACATGGTCTGAAAGGGGAGCTGTGCACCATCTGGTTTACAGACTCCCCTTTACTTTTGTCCGGTCTTCCCCGGCTGTATCTCAGGCTGGCCGGTTCAAGGCCCAAGGCCTTTAATGTCCTTTCATGGAGAGAACATGGTGGAAAATATCTGGTTTTCCTGGACTCAATTTCCGGCAGGGATCTGGCGGAAAAATGGCAGGGAGCCGAGATTCTGGTCTCCTCCAGGCATGTCCCGAAACTGGAAAGCCATCAGTCTTATTTTTTCCAGCTGATTTCAAGCAGGGTTTTTCTGACGGGAGATGTCTATCTTGGGGTCCTGGAGAATATATTCGATTATAAAGGAAACGAGGTCTGGAGGATCCTGACTTCTCAAGGCGCTGAAGTGCTTTTTCCGGTACACCAGGGCTTTATTCAAAGTGTGGACACGGATAACAGAATAATTGTTATCGAACCCCCGGACGGCCTGCTGGAGATCTACGGGGTGGATCCCGGCAGTTTAAGAGGCCCGGAATAAGCGGCAAAGTTCATAAGGTGCGTGTAGCGTTTATCAGGAAGATGCAGCCAGTAAAAAGTCTGCTTCCTGACGCGGATGACCGATTCCGTGGTCTCACGGCTGTCCTTGATTCCTGATTCTAACCCATTTTTCATTCCATGCATTTTCACGTTATCACTATTTTACCGGAGTTTTTTGATTCACCCCTTTCCTGCGGGTTGCTGGGCAAAGCCGTTGAAAAGGGGATTGTCAAAACGTCGCTCATATTTCTGCGCCAGTTCACGGATGACCGGCACAGCACGGTGGATGACAGACCCTACGGGGGTGGCCCCGGAATGGTCATGATGGCTGATCCGCTATACAGGGCACTCAGCTCTGTGCCAGGTAACTGCAGAAAAATTCTTCTGACTCCCAAGGGCCGCCCCTTTGATCACCGTACAGCCAAAAGGCTTTCGCGCCAAAGCGATATCGCCCTTGTTTGCGGGAGGTACGAAGGTATTGACGCCAGAATTGAAGCTCTCTTTGATTTTGAACAGATTTCGGCCGGGGATTTTGTCTTGAACGGAGGGGAAGCCGCGGCCCTTTGCGTCATGGAATCCGTTTCCAGATTTCTGCCCGGATTCATGGGTAAGAACGAATCAGTGGGCGAAGAGAGTTTTTCCCGCGGACTCCTGGAGTATCCTCATTTCACCAGACCGGAACAGTTCCGGGGCATAGATGTTCCGGAAGTTCTTCTGTCCGGACATCATGGACGGATTGCCCGCTGGAGAAAGGAGCGCTCCCTGGAAAAAACCTTAAGAATCAGGCCTGATCTGCTGGATGAGGCGGCTCTGAACAGGGAAGATATTCATTTTTTAAGAAGGCTTGACCGGGTCCGCCCGGCCAGGAATCTTTATCTGGCCCTTATTCATCATCCGGTGTTGAATAAAACAGGAGAAGAGGGCGCAACTTCTTTGACAAACCTTGATATACACGATATAGCACGCGTTTGCGAAACTTTCGGCCTGGGCGGATACTTTATCTGTACCCCTCTCGAAGACCAGCAGATTCTGGCCCGCAGGCTGATCACACACTGGACTGAAGGTGCCGGAGGCAAGGGTAACCCTGACCGGGCAGCCGCCCTTTCAAACATCAGGATCAGTGACAGCCTGGAAGGTGCTGTTGCACTTGTTGAAGAACAGGCCGGTACCAGGCCAATAATAGCAGCCACAAGTGCCCGGGGTCCCGGAGATGCTACCTGGGGGCAGGTCCGCAGGCTTCTGGATAAGGAGCCGGTGCTGGTCGTTCTTGGGACAGGGTACGGGCTCAGTCCCAGGATTATTGCCATGGCCGACATCACCCTGAGGCCGGTCTGTTATCTGAACCCTTTCAATCATCTGTCAGTCAGATCAGCGGCCTCAATTCTTGTAGACCGGATTGTGGGAGATTACAATTAAATCAGGAGATAAGACAATGAACATCTTGCAAAAAATTGAAAAAGAACAGCTGAGAATGGACATTCCCAGGTTCAAGGCCGGGGATACGGTCAAGGTTCACGTGCGCATCATCGAGGGTGAGAAGGAAAGGATACAGGTTTTTCAGGGGATAGTTCTCCGGGTTAAACGAGGGGCGACCAATTCCACCTTTGTGGTCAGAAAGATTTCCGACGGGATTGGCGTTGAAAGGGTATTCCCGTTGAATTCGCCATATATAGAAAGGGTTGAGGTCATCAGTGAAGGCAAGGTCAGGCAGGGCCGGCTTTTCTATCTGCGCAAGCTCAGGGGCAAAGCAGCGCGTATCAGGACCAAAACCAACTGGGACAAGAAAAGTTAAGTTCTTCAGGAACAGCGAGTGGACAGGGCGGATCAGGAATAAACCCTAACCGGAGCAGTATTTTTCCTGATCTGCCCTGTTGTCCTTTATCCGAAACCAATGGCAGTGCCCACCGCCTGAGATGAATGGCCGAGATCAAAAGTCAAAAACTTACAGCCGGCATTGACGAAGCTGGCCGCGGCTGTCTTGCCGGTCCGGTTGTTGCCGCGGCCGTGATTCTACTCCCTGCTCGCTTGGCAGGTCTTGCTGATTCAAAACAAATATCTCCCCGCCACAGAGCTCTTCTTGAGGCTCAGATTAAAAGCCAGGCCCTGGCATGGTCTCTGGGCGTCACCTGGCATGGCGAAATAGACCGCATCAACATTCTGCAGGCCACCATCAGGGCCATGATTAAGGCCCTGACCCGGCTGAAGATGACTCCCGACCTGGTGCTCATCGACGGCAACCAGGAAATACCCATGAGTATTGCCCAAAGAGCCATTGTGGGAGGGGACGCATCCCAGCCCTGCATTTCAGCCGCTTCCATACTTGCCAAGACCTTCAGGGATAGGCTAATGATCAGTCTTGATAAAAAGTATCCTGGATATGGATTTGCCAGACACAAGGGTTACGGGACCAGGGAGCACCTGATGTCCATCAGGCGTCTCGGCCCTTCTCCCATCCACAGGATGACCTTCAGGGGAGTAAGACCCGTAATCAGAGAAAAAAGACTATGTCTGACTCTGAAATGAGCATCGGCCGGTTCGGCGAAGAAGTCGCCGGTTCTTACCTTACAGAAAAGGGGTATAAGGTAATCGAACGTAACTGGCGCTGTAAAAAGGGTGAACTTGATCTGATCTGCACATCCGGGAAAAAGATCATTTTTGTGGAGGTCAAGACCAGATCTGATCAGGGACAGGGAACCGCCCTGGAAAGCCTGAGACACCAGCAGAAAATGAAACTTCTCAGAACAGCCAGCAACTATCTTTGCCAGACAGGGCTCTGGGCCAGGGAATGCCGGTTTGACTTTGTAAGCGTGACCATCGGCCCTGAAGTCAAAATAGATCATGTCAAAAACGCCATTGAATTCAGCCTTATGGGTAGTGGCAACTCCCCTTGGCAACCTTGGTGATATTTCCCCCAGGGCCATATCTGCTTTGAAACAGTCCGGGCTTATCCTGGCAGAGGATACCAGAAGAGCTGGCATGCTGCTTGCGAAGCTCGGGATCAGCGGACAAAAGTTTGCAAGTCTGCATGAGCATAACGAAGAGCAGCGGGTAAGACTGGCCCTGGATATAGTCAGGCAAGGAATAGACTGCTGTCTGATCAGTGACGCGGGCACTCCTCTTCTGGCTGATCCCGGGTACAGGCTGGTCAGAGCCTTCAGAAGAGAAGGCCTTCCGGTAATTCCGGTGCCGGGACCATGCGCGGCAACAGCAGCCCTCATGGCCTGCGGCATCCCGCCTTACCCGTTTACTTTTCTGGGCTTTCTTCCCAGGAAACGAGGAGAGGTTGAGGACCTGTTCGCGGCCTGGAGAGAAGCGCAAACCACCCTGGTTTTCTTTGAACGTAAAAACAGGCTGACCTCTTCTCTAAACACTGCCTTTGCGCAGCTGGGCCCCAGAGAGTTCTGCCTGGCCAGGGAAATGACCAAGAGATATGAAGAATTCATTTTCGGGATCCTCGGCGAGACTGAAATCCCCCAGGAAAGTCTGCTGGGGGAGATGACTGTTGTTATCGGACCTCCGGGTAAAAACACCTGGAAAACGCATCCGGACAGGGTGCATGATCTTATTGGCAGGCATTCCCGGGAACTAAAACCAAGGCAGGCCGCTTCCCTTATTCAGAAGAAAACCACAGGCTGGAGCTCCAAAGAGATTTATGACCTGATGATCAAAAGCGAGCCCTGATGTTTCCAATCAGCCTGAAATCAATGTTTCTCTGCTTCCTGCGTTCCTACCTCACTAACAGTGCCTTCAACACCAGGGGCATGCAGAATATCGGTCTGGCTTACGCCATTGACCCTGGACTTAAGGAAATCTACAAGGATTCCCTGAAACTTCAGAAAGCGCGGCGAAGGCACCTTAAGCTTTTCAACACCCATCATCTCTGGACCCCTCTTCTTGTGGGCCTGTTCATTTCCCTGGAAAGCCAGGTTTCCAGAGGCCTTTTCCCTCCCCAGTCCTTTCCCAAGATTAAGTCAACCCTGGTCTATACTCTTTCAGCCATTGGAGATTCTTTTTTCAGCGGGACTCTGCTTATCACCTGGTCTCTTTTGACCATGATCCTGATTTTCCTTGAAATGTACGTCTGGGCAGCAGCCCTGGGTATGGTATTTTTTACCGGGATTCAGGTTTTCAAACTGATCCTTTTTCACAAAGGGATGACTCAGGGCCTTATATTCATCAACCATCTGCAAAGATGGAACTTAATTAACTGGGGGACCAGGTTGAAAATTTTCAACTCCTTGCTTGTCCCGGCATTTTGGCTTGTCATTTGGCCATTTAACTGGCATTTATACAACTTTATTCTAGTAACACTCATCAGCCTGTTATTGGTATACTTTTATCGCTTTTTCCCCAGGACCAGGGAAGTTCTGCTGGTATGCCTCCTGGTTCTGACAGTATTCGCCCCTCAGGTTTTTTCCTGGATAAACGGGTATCCACAGCCCTGATTGTCCATATAACCCCCAACTTCACTCTCAAGGTGACTTTTGTGGATGAAAACAACTTGGAAGCTAAAGTGAGCCTGGATAATGAATTCGGGCTTCATGCCAGGCCGGCCGCCATTCTGGCAAAAGAGGCCCAGAAGTTTTCTTCTGATATCAGGCTGCTTCTGGATGGCCGGGAGGTAGATGCCAAAAGCATTCTGGATATACTTACCCTGGCTGCCACCAGCGGAAGTGTCCTGATAATAAGGGCCAGAGGAGATGATGCCCCTGCCGCGGTCAAAAGAATCAAACAGATCATCAGCGCAAGGTTTGAGGCTAAAAGGTAAATGGCCAGGAAAGCTCTCAAAGGGATACCCGTTTCCGCAGGCATAGCCATTGGGAAAACCTATTTTCTGGACATGGGCGGCAACACTTCCACCGTGCGCATGGACATTGACAAGGGTCACATCCATGAGGAGCGAAACCGTCTCAAGAAGGCCTTCAGCCTGGCTCTGACAGATCTGGAAAATATCAGAAAAAAAATCCCCCCTGAGCTGAAAGAGCAGTCAACCATCATTGACTCACATATCATGATCCTGAAGGACAGAAAATTTCAGAAATCCGCCAGGGACTATATCAGGTCCAGGATGATCAACGCTGAATGGGCCCTGGAATACGCAGTGTCTGATATAGAAGAGGTCTTCAGCAGGATCGAGGATGAGTATATCAGGGAGAGGATACAGGACGTGCGACTGGTGGCCGACCGGGTAAGGAAACAGCTTCACGGACAGCCCGCGGACAAGGGTTCAATGACTCAGAGGATGATTCTCCTGGCCTCCGACCTTTCCCCGGCGGACACTATTGAGCTGCAGCTGGATAAAATCATGGCCTTTGCGACCATGTCCGGAGGCAAGACTTCCCATGCCGGAATTATTGCAAGATCTCTGCAGATTCCGGCCATAGTCGGGGTTGAGGGCCTCAGTGAGCTTCAGGGCGGCCAGTTTGTGATCCTGGACGGGTTTAACGGCAAAATCATTGTCGACCCTGAAGAGGATGAGCTGTCCCATTATACTGAGCTGAAGTACCAGTTCGCTGAGTATCAGTCCCTGGTCAACAGGAACTGCTATCTGCCTGCGGAAACCATAGACGGCTACAGGATAAGAGTCGCGGCCAATATCGAGCTCTTCGAGGAAGTGACCGCGGTCCTGGACAGGGGCGGAGAAGGAATCGGCCTTTACCGCACGGAATACAGCTACCTCAACCGGGAGAATCTCCCCGGGGAAGAAGAGCTTTTTGAGGAATACAGGGATCTGGCCTCAATCGCGTATCCGCATAAAGTGGTCATCAGGACCCTTGACCTGGGAGCGGACAAGATAGCCACTCAGCTGGGGCCTTTCAGGGAGGCCAATCCGGCTCTTGGTCTTCGGGCCATCAGGTTTTGCAGGAAGTATCCAGAACTTTTCAAAACCCAGCTCAGGGCAATTCTGCGGGCCAGTGCTCAGGGCAATGTTTCCATAATGTTCCCCATGGTTTCAGGCCTTCAGGAACTCAGGGAAGTCAAAAAGATTTACTTCAGCGTCAGAGACGAGCTGAAGGCGGAAAACATTGACTATGATCCGGCAATGCCCATGGGGATTATGATTGAACTGCCCAGTGCCGTGCTCACCTCGGATCTGCTGGCCAGGGAGGTTGATTTTTTCAGCATCGGGACCAATGATCTCATACAGTATTCCCTGGGAATAGACAGGACCAACAAACATGTTTCCTATCTTTATCAGCCCCTGCATCCAGCCATACTCAGAAGTATCAAGATGATCATAGACGCCGGCCACGAGGCGGGCATCGAAGTCAGCCTGTGCGGAGAAGTGGCGGCTGATCCTTATTGTGTACCTATTCTAATGGGGATGAAGATAGATTCCATCAGCCTCAATCCCCAGGCAATTCCAGGTATCAAGCGCATTATCCGCCAGACAACAATGGACGAATGCATGGAGCTTCTCAAAAGAGTCCTGGAAAGCAATGATATTCAGGACAGCAACAGGCTGGTCACAGAGATGATATTTACCAGGTTTCCTGAAGAACTCATGTTTTACACCTCACTGGTTGAGGATTAGCGGCTCAGTCCAGCGGATTGACTGTTTCCGGAAGAAGACGGACTGGACTCATCCGGCTTTTTCAGGGCAGGCTGCCCCCAGTGGTTCATGATACATCCCGGCAGGTATGGCTGCTTGAAAAAATGAAGTCCCTGATACAATATTTAGGAAAAAGCACCATTGATCTCCTGCGGGAGATGGGGCAGATAATGCTTTTATTTTTTGAAGCACTGTTCTGGCTCTTTCGTCCCCCTTTCCGGATCCGGCATTTTTTCAAGCAGGTGGAATTCATCGGGGTCAACTCCCTGTTTGTGGTCATGCTGACCTCACTTTTTACGGGGATGGTGCTGGCCCTTCAAACCTATTACGCTTTCCGCATGTTTTCCGCTGAAACCCTTGTGGGAGCCACTGTTGCCCTTTCCATGACCCGTGAACTGGGACCGGTGATAACCGGGCTGATGGTTACAGGCCGGGCTGGCTCAGCTATCTGCGCTGAAATCGGGACCATGAGGGTTACTGAACAGGTGGACGCTTTGACGGTCATGGCTGTCAATCCTGTCCAGTATCTTGTTCTGCCCAGGGTTCTGGCCGGGTTTATAGTTCTTCCTCTGCTGACGGTCATCAGTGATGTCATGGGCATTCTGGGAGGATACCTGGTGGGCGTGAAAATCCTGGGAATTCATGGTGGTCTGTTCATGAACAAGATTTATGAATTTGTGGAGGTTGGCGATGTGTATAACGGACTTGTCAAGGCTTCAGTTTTCGGGGTGATTCTGACTCTGGTGGGCTGTTACAAGGGTTTTTACACAGGCGGCGGAGCTGAAGGGGTGGGACGTTCCACCACCCAGGCAGTGGTCATGTCCTCGGTCCTGATCCTGGTGAGCGACTACATTCTGACAGCTCTGATGTTTTAAGACGGGCCTGCACAGCAATCTGATTATGAGCAATGAAATACCCATAATTGAGCTGGAAAAAGTCAGCAAGTCTTTTGGCCTGTTCAAGGTCCTGGACGAGCTTGACCTCGTTCTTGAAAAGGATAAGGTCAATATAATTATCGGCAGAAGCGGAGGGGGCAAGAGCGTTCTTATCAAGCACATCATCGGCCTCTTAAAGCCTGACAGCGGGAGAGTGCTCATCCAGGGACAGGATATTGCCCCGCTTAAGGAGAGGTCCCTGGCCTCGGTCAGGCGCAAGTTCGGGATGCTCTTTCAGGAGGCGGCCCTTTTTGATTCCTTTACAGTTGAGGAAAATGTAGCCTTTCCTCTGCGTGAACACACCAGCAAGAGCATAAGAGAAATTCAGGAAACAGTTGAAGCCAGGCTCGCATCGGTGGGCCTTTCAGGCATGGGCGGCAAAATGCCCTCTGAGCTTTCGGGCGGGATGCGCAAAAGGGTCGGCCTGGCCAGGGCACTGGTTATGGATCCGCAGATAGTCCTCTTTGATGAACCTACTTCCGGTCTTGATCCGGTTATGTCCGCGGCCATAAACGATCTCATCCTGCGGACCCAGAGGGAGTTCGGAGCCACCTGCGTGGTCATCAGTCATGATATTGAAGCCACAATGAAAATCGCCGACAGAATATATATGCTCTACAACGGCAAGATAATCGCCATGGGTACTCCCAGGGAGATCAGGGATTGGGATGACCCGGTGGTAAGACAGTTCATCCGGGGCGAGGCTGACGGCCCCATTAAAGTAAACTGACAGGACCGGACAGCAGGTGATGCACCTGGTCAGTCATTAAAACCATTTAAACCGGTCAGAAAAGCTTATGGGTCAAAAAACAGGCGCTGAAATCAAGGTGGGGATTTTTGTCTTAATCGCCATTGTTCTCCTGGCTTACATGACAACCCAGATAACCAGGGGGCGCATGGTTTCCAAGGACATGTACACGGTGCATGCGCATTTTGAAAATGTTTCCGGGTTGAAAACCAATTCTCCGGTGGAGATTGCCGGCATAGACGTGGGCGTGGTCCAGAGGATCTCTCTGGACAACAACCTGGCCCGGGTAAGCATGGCCATCAGGCCTGATGTCATAATCTATGCCGATGCCCTGGCCACCATCAGGACCAGGGGAGTACTGGGCGACAAATTTGTGGAAATCAGCCCTGGTACACCTCACGCGGCCAGACTGGAGGATCAGGATGTGATGGCCAGAGGGATCCAGCCCACAGATCTGGACCAGGTAATGGCCAAAGTGGCTGACATCGCTGACGATCTTCGCCTGGTCTCCAGGAGCGTAGCCCATGTCTTCGGCGGTCCCGAGGGTGAGGAGGGCATGCGCGAGGCCTTTGTCAACCTGCGTGAAGCAGCGGTTCATCTCAACCAGCTGGTCCAGGCCAATACCAGGGGGATAGAAATGATTGTGGCCAACCTGCAGAGCTTTTCGTCGGACATGGCTGAAATCAGCCGGAGCAACAAGCAGGGCATCAAGCATATTGTTGACAATTTTGAGTCAGCCTCCAGGGAAATCAACACGGCTCTGGCTCAGGTGGGCAGCATTCTTGAGACTGCCGAGCGCGGAGAAGGTCCGGTGGCCACACTGCTTCAGGACAGGCAGATGAGTGAGGATATGCGCCGAACTGTGGCCTCCCTGGAAAGTTTGACCCGAAAGCTTGATGAAGGCAGGGGCACCCTGGGCAGACTCATGAGCGACGACACCACGGGTGAGAAGATTGACCATGCCCTGGACGGCATAAATGAGTTCCTGGACAGGTTCGACCGTTTTCAGACCGTGGTGGATTTCCATACCGAATACATGTTCAGAACCGGAGACACCAAGTCCTATGTCAACCTGACCCTGCAGCCGGCTGAGGATATGTTTTACATGCTGTCCCTGGTGGATGACCCCAAGGGCAGAACAGAAACCACTGAAACCAGGACCAGGACCAGGGTTGACGGAGGAAGCTGGTCCACCCGGGAAAGAATAGAGGATAAAACCTATAAAAACCGGCTGAAATTCTCGGCCCAGATTGCCAAAAGATGGAACGACCTGATTCTGCGGGGAGGTATAATCGAGTCCACCGGAGGTTTCGGCATGGATTATTTCCTGTGGGATGAGCGGGTCAAGCTGTCTTTTGACGCATTTGACCTGGGATCTGATGACCGGGCTCACCTCAAAGCCGGGGCCAACCTCTACTTCCTGAAGAATTTTTACCTGACGGCAGGGTATGACGACTTTATAAGCAAGGTTGATCGAAACCGTTCCTTTTTTGGAGGCCTGGGGTTCTTTCTTACGGATCAGGACCTGAAATATCTGTTTTCATCAGTTCCGCTGGGAGCTGTTGATTGAGTCCTAGATCACCGGGTTGAAATACAGGGCCGCACCCAGCATAAAGATGACCAGGGACCCGACAAGGGCTGGTATATGGTAAAGTCTGGGACTCAAGGGTATTTTCGAGGCGGCTCCTGCCAGCATGTGGCGGGCAAAAAGTGAGGCCAGGGCAAAGGAAATGGTGGTCAGGGCCAGACCAAAGGCCAGAAAGATCATGGCCAGCATCCCGGCTGCAAGGATGTCCAGGGTGATGGAGAAAAAAAGGATCAGAGCCGCCCCGGGACAGGGGACCAGGCCTACTGCCAGACACAGGGAAAGCAGGCTTTTTCTGTCTGCCTGACCCCCTGAGCAGCATGCACATTGCTGAGCATGCCCGTGGATAACCGATTTTAAAGACTTCCAGGCCAGAAATAATCCAACCAGGCTGATGAACCCGGCGCTGATCTTCTGCATATACCTGCCTGTCTCATCCACAGAACCCATGCCTCCCGCCTTGAGCAGATAATAAAACAGCAGAACAAGAACAACTGCGGAAAGCACATGCAGAAAACTCATGAGTCCGCCCATGAGGATGCCCTGGCTGACAGTGGCTTTTCTGCTTAAAAAGTAGGTGCTCACAAACACTTTGCCGTGTCCCGGTCCAAGGGCGTGAATGACTCCGTAGGCAAAGGCCAGGCCAAGATAGGACCAGAAGGCCGCGCCCCAGGGGTTCTCTCTGATCTGTCGGGCGTAGGTCCCGGCTTTCTGCCGGATATGTGACTGCCAGGAAACAATTGCAGCCATGGCCTTCTGACCCTGCTCCCGGACCCAGCCGGGCAGAAGATCCGTGGGAGTAAAGGACTGCTCCTTTTTTTCCCTTTCCGGGGCCGGTGCGGTAAAGGGACTCTGGGCCCCGGTATTGGCGGAAAAAACAAGCAGCAGCAGAATAATCAGCGGGCAGAATATTTTCCTGGTCATGACGGGGCTATGGAAATTTTAACGGCCACCGGGGTAATAAAGCCGAAATAGTATGTCAGTTCAGGCATTTTCCGGGTAGAGTGGTCTATCTTCCAGGGAGAAAGATTGCCCAGGAAGCCCACCTCGCGGGGCGGGAAAAAAATCTGGCAGTAGAAATCATGATCATAGACAGCGATGAAGACCTCAGTGTGGGTGGTGACGGAAATATCCAGGGGAAGAAAAAAAGAATACCTGGCCTGATTATTAACCATCTCAACCGAGAACTGCTCAATCCGCTCCACTGGAATCTGCCGGTCCTTGATTATTACCCTGGTCCAGAATCCATACTGCTTTAAATTTTTAAAGGCTTCCTCATACAGTTTCCGGGTTTCCTCGGCAGAGAACCGGCCGTCTCGGTTCTGGTCGAACTCGTCAGCGACCCAGGCGCTGAAAAATTCGTCAAAAGTCCAGTGTTGCCATATTCCGGATATGCCCTGTTCCCCCAGTTTGATCTCCATTTCGGTCTCAATGAACACGTGGGGGTGGGCAAGGCAGAATCTGGGCCATAAAACAAGCGCCATTATCCCGGAAAAAAGAATTATGGTCATCCGAGGTAATGGCGCCTGGAGTTGAGAATACATCATGTCCCAACAATAATGTCATCAATGAACGGGGTCAAGGGGGAGAACGGTCTAGCGTACCAGCCCCTTCAACTGATCCAGGGCTTCCTGGAGCATATCAATGGCTTCCATGAGACCATCCCTGACCCCGTTGGCTATGTCGGGCAACAGCCGGGGCTCCCTGAATTCAGGTTCATCGGTTTCCACAACCGGGGCAACCGCGGGCAGTCTGCCCACAAGGGCGTCAATGGAATCATCCAGGGTCATGTGCATGACCACCTGCCTCGAATCAGCGAGAATTATGCGTCTCAGTTCGGGGAAGTCCAGAGTGTCCGGCCTGAGAAATACCGGTTCAGCGTAGAGCAGGGCGTCACCCACAGGGATGACCAGCAGTATTCCCCTGAAGACCTCTGAGCCCACCTGCCCCCAAAGGGTGAACTGCTCTGATATGACCGCGTCATTGTCGATCCTGGCTTCCACCTGGTTGGGGCCATCCACGTGCCTTCCCGTGGGAAATCTGAACAGCGTCAGTTCGCCGTAATTCTCCCCGTCACTTCGGGCCGCCATCCAGCCCACCAGATTGTGCCGGTTGATGGGGGTAAATGGCTGGATGAGCAGGAATTCCTCCTTCTCTTCCCCGGGCAGCCTGGCCACTATATAATAGGGCTCCAGAATCTCTGTCCGGCCGAAGGAATGCTGGACAGGTATGGACCATTGATCCTCCTTGTTGTAGAAGACCACCGGATCCTCCATGTGATACTGCAAGAGCATCTGGGACTGGACCGTGAATATGTCCTGGGGATAGCGAACATGAGGTTTGATATAATCGGGCATTTCCTCCATGGGTTTGAAAAGACCGGGGAAAACTGCCTGGTAAGTCTGGATTATTGGATCATCCGGATCAGACACATAATAGTCAATGGTCCCGTGATAGGCATCAACCACTGCCTTGACGCTGTTGCGGATGTAGTTGAAGTTTCTCTGCCAGGGAGTAGAGTATGGGTATCGGGTGCTGGTGGTGTAGGCGTCCTGAATCCAGAAAAGTCGTCCGTCAGCCACCACGCTGTAAGCCTCCCGGTCCCTGAGGAGGAAGGGTGAGATGGTGGAAAAACGCTCAGGAATTTCACGTCTGTACTGGATCTTGCTTTCAGGAGTGATTTCCCCGGAAATGAGGATGTTTATATCCCTGAACTGCCAGGCATACATGAGCCTGCGGAAAAGGGAGCTGAGCTCAACCCCTCCGTCACCCTGGTAGTGGGTGTATACCGGGCCGTCTGGTCCGGGGTAGTTGAATTCCTGCATTCTGGTTCTTACTACCAGGTAATCCAGACTCTTCAGGCCGTAATAAATTTCAGGCCTCTCAAGATCTATAGTCCCGGAGGGAGGCAGGTCGCGGATAAAGAATCCGGGCCTGCCGCCTTCTTCCACTTCGGTTACCGGGGTCATGGCCACCCCGTAGCCGTGGGTGAACTGAAGATGTCTGTTTACCCAGCGCTGAGCCTCCGAGGGCAGCTTGTTGGCCGACAGTTCGCGGGTGGCCAGCATGACCTGCCTCAGTTCATCGTCAACCATGTACCGGTCGGTGTGCACCTGGAGAAAATCATAATAAAGCCGGAAAAACTGGATCTGATTATAGCTCTGGAGCAGGGGGCCTTCATCCCAGAGCCGGATGTTCCTGACGGTGCCCTGGTTGGCCTCAATGATATCCCGGTCGACCATTCCCCTTGCGGGGTGACTTTGGGTGACCATGTTTTCCAGGCCGAAAGCATTGCGGGTGTGTGAAATGTTTTCAGCCAGGTAAGACCTCTCCCTGGCCAGCTCACTTGGCTCCACCACCAGGCGCTGCACCAGTCCTGGAACGATGCTTGTAGCCAGAATGTTCAGAACAAACCATCCTGCCACGGCCACGATTATCAGCTTGTTGGTTCTGGAGAAGGCTCCCGCGGCCAGAACACCTGAAGTAATCAGGGCCACTACAGTCATCAGGGTCAGTCCGGGGAGGATGACGTTGTGATCTGTATAGCCGACCCCGTAAACCGCACCCATGGGGGAGTAAAGCAGGTCATAGCGGCCCAGCCAGTGACCGGCGGCTATGAGCACAAATACCGCAGACCCTAGAATGGCCAGATGGGCCTTTACTTTACCTGACAGGGAGAAGAGCTCTCCTCTGATAATGGTGCTCAGGTAGTAGAATCCCGCGGTTATGATGATAATGGCCACCATTACCGCGATAAGCCAGGCCCGGATAAAATCAATGGCCGGCAGGGTGAAAATGAAGAAGGAAAAGTCTCTGCCGAAGACCGGATCAGTTTCACCGAATGGGACCTGATTCAGGTAACGCAGGATCATTTCCCATTCGCCCGAGGGTGCTCTGCCCAGAAAAAAAGCTCCCAGGACAACAACACCCACTGCTCCCCAGACAAGTAGCTTTCTTGCAGTCTGGTAAAGGTGAGAGGGTACGTTGGGGTTGACCAGCCGGAGCTTTGATGTGGTGCTGTAGGCCAGGTAGAGGTTCGGACCGGCCAGGATCAGAAATAATCCCACCCCGAAAATGAACAGCATGAGTCTGGTGGAAATAATCTTGATGAGTACGGATTCGTAGCCAAGGCTTTGATACCACAGCCAGTCCGTGTAAAATCCCTGGGCCCAGCTGATGCCCATCCAGATGAAGATCAGGGCCAGAGCGCCCAGGGCCAGTTTGGTAAACCGGTAAATTTTGGGCAGGTCGATGTCTTCAAGGCTGATGGGCTGCCCCTGGCCAACGGGTCCTCCCGGTCCTCCAGGACCGCCCGGTCCGAAAATACTGGACATGATTCTTGTACCTCGCTTATGTGTTTAAAATGTCCTGCACAGGTCAGGACAGATGTTTTATCTAAAAGGATTTTTTCAAGAGGTCAATGCATTTAAGTCTGGAATCAATATTTGAAATTCATGCGGGGCTTTACTGAAGAAGTGCTTGCAGTTGGAGCTTAAACAAATATCCTGGATAAGAATTCCATTCTGGCAAAAATTCCCCCAACCAGAAAAGCTGTACTGCTGGTGAGAATCAGCATGAAAAAAGCGGTTTTGACGTTAAATTCCCTGGCCAGGGTGGCCACGATGGCAATGCATGGAACGTAAAAAAGACCGACAACCGCGCCGACAAAAAGCTGCATGGTAGTCAGCTGCATTTCAATGAGGGGGAGTACAGCCAGTTCGCGGCGCATGATCCCCAGGACCAGAGGGATGGACGCTTCCTCGGGCAGGCGCAGCCAGTGAACTACAAGGGG
>PWNK01000111.1 GCA_003557865.1 Desulfonatronovibrio sp. | reverse complement strand
TCAGGGGCAGCAATCTGCTTTCCACGGGATGGTAGACTCCACCAGCGCCAAAACCGGTGGACCACCCGCTTTCAAAGAGCCGGACAAAGGAGAAGTCCGCCCTGAAGGAGAAGGATTCGGACATCTCCCTTTCAAAATAACTGCTCGCCGCTCCTCCCAGGTTAAACATCCATTCCTGACTAAGAAAAAAGTTCTTCCTGGCCCTGAGCGAAACGCGGTGAAGGCCTTTCCAGGGTGTTTGGCCCCCGGTGCTGATGTCTGAATCCCGGGCCTTGTCCCAGGAGTACTCAGAGTAATCATAGGCAAGGGTGAAATGGGAATACGAGCTTTCAATGCCGTACCTGCTGGAGGACACCCTGGCATCACTTCCCCTGATGCGGGACTGGAAATTGTGTTCGAAACCGGCCTTTACCGAAACCTTGTCGCTTCCATAGCCCCGGGCATGTGAAGCACCGGGCAGGGCAAGGGTAAAAGCAAGGATAAGCGAAATAAAGTAAATAGTTTTCATGATCCAGCCTTTTTATTTGAGAATAATGGGCATCAATATGCCCTTACTTGACCGAAAGAATCTCCCTGATATTCAGGCGAATGCTTGTTACTCCCCGGTAGTTGCTTATGACCGGGGTAAATGCCAGCAGAACCCTGCGGCCCTGTATGGATTTATGTCTCCAGGCTTCTCCCCTTCTCCAGAGCTGGGCGCGTAATGATATGCCGGACGATTCATCCATGAGGTTGAATCTGACGTGTTTGTCTTTGCCGAACAGGGTCTGATCCAGGACCAGAAGTTCCGGGGAGAGAAAAAGCGGCCGCGGGTTGCCGGGACCCAGCGGCTGAAGAAGCTCCAGTTCGGAGATGAACTCCGGGGTAAGCTCACTGAAATCAAGGCGGGCGTCAAGGACAATTTCTCTGGGCTGAGCGTGAGAGCCCATGACCTCGGCTACTTGACGCTCAAACATCTTCCTGAATTCCATTAGCCTGTCTTCCTCAATGGAGAGTCCCGCAGCCAGGCTGTGACCTCCAAACCTTTCAAGGACATGGCTCATGGCGCACAGACCTCTGTAAAGATCAAAGCCTTCCATGCTTCGCCCGGAGCCCTTTATTCTTCCGTTTTCACTGCTCAGGACAATACATGGCCGGTGAAATTCATCAACTATTCTGGAAGCCACTATGCCCACCACTCCCGGGTGCCAGTCGGGGTCAAAAAGGACCAGCCCCCGGGAGTCACCCATTCCAAGGGCCATCTCTCTGGCTTCTTCCAGAATCCGGTTTTCGGTCTTTTTACGCTGATCATTGAGCTTGTTCAATCTGTGAGCCAGCTTTTGCGCCAGGTCGAAATCAGAAGTGAGCAAAAGCTCCATGGCGATGGCCGGGTCATCAAGCCTTCCCGCGGCATTGATTCTCGGCCCCAGGGCAAAGCCTACTTCACCGGAACCGATACTGTCAGTGCCGCTGATGCCGCTGGCTTCCTTGAGCGCCCTGATTCCGGGTCTGTCCGCGGCACCGAGAAGCAGGAGTCCGTTCTTGACCAGGATTCTGTTGGTCCGGTCCAGCTCCACCAGGTCGGCAATGGTGCCCAGGGCCACCAGGTCGAGAAAGGTCCGGATATCCAGCTGTTCTCCGGGCAGCACCCTGTTCAGGGCGGCCATGAGAAAAAAGGCGGTGCCCACGCCTGACAACTCGGGGTGAGGGCAGGAAAAGGCCTTGGGGTTGATAACCGCCTGGGCCCGGGGCAGGACATCTCCGGGCATGTGGTGATCAGTGAGGATCACCTTCATACCCAGCTCATTGGCTCTGGCAACTTCCTTGAGATTGGAGATTCCGCAGTCCGCGGTGATCAGGGTCTTTACCCCTTCCCTGGCCAGGTTTTCAATTTCCTGGCAATTCAGTCCGTATCCGTCATTAATGCGGTGAGGCAGGATGGGCAGAATCTGAAGTCCTCGGCTCTTGAAAAAATCCTTGATCAGGGCCACCGCGGTTATTCCGTCCACGTCGTAGTCACCCCAGACGGCAATTCTTTCTTTCCTGCTGATGGATTGGGCTAAGATCAGGGCGGCATCAATCAGTCCTTCCCACTCTTCCAGGGGCTTGAGGTAGCGAAGACCCGGGCTGAGAAAGAAGTGCATATCTTCGGAGGTGGTAATTCCGCGGTTATGCAGGATCCGACAGAAGACCGGAGATATTTCAAGATCACGAGCCATGCCGGATATTTCACGGGCTGTGGCCTCAGACTCTCTAAGACGCCAGGAAACGCTGTTTTGGGCAGGTTTTGAAGTCATCTGTGATAAGTATCAGTGAACAAGCATTCTTTGCAGACTGACAAGACCCGGGTCTGAAGAAACTTTCAGGGCCGCTTCCATTGTTTTTTGTTCATCAAGGCCCAGAAGGCCGATGATTTGATGATATTCACGGCTGATCTCCCGGTCATGATGGTAACTGATGGCATCAGCCAGACTGACAATCATGGCCTGCTCTGCGCACGCTTGTTCAGCGGTCTCCGGGCTGTGATGAGCGCTGATGGCTTCAGTAATGGCTTCTGGAAGATTCCAGCTTTTGAGCACAAGAGCCCCGGCCACAGCATGGTCTAAACCCCAGAATTCATGTTCCGCCTGAAAAAAGGCCACTTTTTTTTGTGCTGATATCTCTGAAACTTTCCGCCAGACCTGTGGCTGGTACAGGACAAGCATCAGCTTGCCCAGGTCATGAAGAATGCCGGTAACAAAAAGTTCCTGGTAATCATCACGTGCGCATAGGATGCCCAGTTCCTGGGACAGGAAAGCCACCAGGCACTGATGTTCCCAGTAGTTTCCAAGATCGATGACATTCTGGTCTGCTTTGCGGCTCAGTGCAGACATGGTCACAAAAAGCAGAATCTTTCGCAGCTCAGACAATCCCAAAAGACTGATGGCCCTGGAGATGGAGGAAATTTTGCCCTGAAACCCGTAGTAGGCGGAATTGGCCCTGGACAGAACACCCGCGGTCAAGGCCTGATCCCTTGATATTGTCCCGGATATATCATCAAGGCTTAAAGGCGAGTCAGAAGAGGTCTGCCTGAACAGTTCCCCCAGCAAAGCAGGTGATACGGGCAGCTCTTTTTCGGCCTCAGAAAGCTGGGCCAGAAAGTGTTCAGCGAGTTTGAAGTTCATAATTCCTGGTTAAGATGGTTGCCCCTGGCTTTCAGGAGTTTGAGCGTTCTGATGGACTTTATTTTCTGTCAGGGCCGACTTGGGAATCAGGTTGTGCTTTTTGAGGTAAAGGACAAATTTTTTAGCTTCCTCAAATTCAGGGTTGAGCTGCAGGGCCTTTTTCAGATGTTCCAGGGTATCCTTGTATTTCTTGAAGGCGAAATATGCCCTGGCAACGTTATAATGCAGGTGTTCATCATTCTGGACCAGTTCAAGGGCCCTTGTGTAGTACTCCAGGGCCTGTTCATACATCTGCTGTTTTCTTAGACTGATGCCGAAATCATTGAACAGGTGTTTGTGTTCCTTTTCAAAGGCGGCATCCAGTTTGACCAGCCTCTGGAATATATTGCTGGCCTTTTCCTTGTCACCTCTTTGCAGATAGGTCAGTCCCAGCCCAAAGTTGGCCCTGATGTTTTCAATATCAACCTTAAGGGCATTGCCGTATTCAAACTCAGCGCTGTATGACTCGCCTTTTTGGCGGTGTCTGTCGGCCCTGGCGATGGTCTTGTTGATTTCCCGCATCTTAGGATAGACCGTGGATGTATAGAATTCCGGTTCAGGAGAGAATTTATCCAGGAGTTCATCCTTGGGGATGATGCTTTTGGGGCCCGAGGGAACATAATTGACATTTAGGGGTTGGATTTCCACCTGTTCATCATCCAGCTCCTGAACAAACCAGTATGTTTTCTGGATGGTTTTTTTCTGAGTAGTACCGGTCCCTACCTTGACCAGGCTCTGCGATGAAAAAACTCCTTGAATCCTGGTTTTTTCGTTTTGCCGGTCATTGTTGTCAACCTGTTCCTGCTTTGACATTCCCAACTCCTGTAAGTTTGAAAAAATGCTATGCCAAACGCTGCTTTATTGCTTTCAATGCCTGTTCCGGATCAGGACTGTCTGTAACCGGACGACCGATAACAAGATAATTCGCTCCTGCTTGTTTTGCCTGTTCAGGAGTGACAACTCTTTTCTGATCATCAGAGGCAGGTATTGTTCTTATTCCAGGCGTAACCAGGCAGAAATTCCTGTCGGTGACTGTTCTGATGTCAGAGGCTTCAAGACCTGAACACACGCATCCGTCCAGACCCCAGGCCCGGGACTTGGAGGCCAGGTTCAGGACCAGTTCTCTGGGATCATCTTGTCTGGACCACCAGAGATCCTCCCGGGTCATGCTGGTCAGCAGGGTGACTCCAAGGAGCAGGGTTTTTCCTGAGGCAGACGAGGCCCTGTTCCTGGCGTCTACGGCGGCCCGGACCATTTCCCTGCCCCCCATGGAGTGCAGAGTCAGCATGTCAGCCCCCATGTCCACTGAACTCAAAACTGCCCGGGATACGGTATTGGGAATATCAAAAAATTTGAGATCCAGAAAAACCTTGAAGCCCATTTCCTTAAGCCTGGTTACAATATCCGGTCCGCACCTTGAGAAAAGCTCCAGGCCGACCTTGACCCAGTCAGTGCCGGACCTGATTGTCCGGGCCAGGTCCAGGGCGTTTCTGAAGCTGCTGCAGTCCAGGGCAATGATTATCCGGGGCAAGGCCAATAAACTCCTTTGGCCAGTGTTGACCAAAAAATAAAAGTGGCATTAGAATATGGTTTTTCCAACTGGAACATGGTTTATGTTGCCCACAGTCAGCTGCTGGGATCAGAAATCCGGGCTCCACCGCGCCTGTCTCAAAAAAAGACAGACGGCTATTCCCTGTTCAGTATCCGGCCGGGAAGCCCGGGGAAGTTGACGGACCTGAGCCGTTCAGCCCGGATGATTGACTTGAGATCGTTAAAGGCTGTGCGCAGCTCATGGTTAACTATCCAGTAGTCGAAAAGAGAACTCTTCAATATTTCCTGTTCAGCATTTTTAATCCTTGTGCGGATGGTTTCCGGATTGTCTGTTCCGCGCTTGCGCAGTCTCTGTTCAAGTATTTTCAGCGAGGGCGGAAAGATAAACACAAAAAGACCCGTTTTCAGGTTCATTTTAAGCTGGGCAGCGCCCTGAACATCAATATCAAATACCAGGCTTTGACCTGCGTTCAACGCATCCAGAACCTTTGGACCCGGTGTTCCGTAATAGTTTCCATGCACCCTGGCCCATTCAGCAAAAAAGTCCTGGTCAATGAGCCGGGTGAACTCCTCAGGGCTGACAAAAAAATAATCTTTTCCGCTGATCTCGCCTTTTCTTGGTTTTCTGGTGGTATAGGAGACTGAGAATCCGAACTCGGGCTGTTCCCGGATAAGCATGTTGATCAGGGTGCTTTTTCCGGTCCCGGAAGGAGCGCTTATGGTCAGCAGGACTCCTTTAGGCATCGCTTTTAAGCTCGATGTTTTCCAGGCGCTGGGTTAATGTCTCGGTCTGAATTGCCGAGAGGATCACATGATTTGAATCAGTTATGATCAATGAGCGGGTTTTTCTGCCCTGAGTGGCGTCAATCAGCCTGTGGTCGTTGCGGGCGTCTTCACGCAGTCTGCGCATGGGGGATGATCCAGGATTGACGATGGACACCACCCTGGTACAGACGATGGAGTTGCCAAAGCCGATGTTCAGGAGTTTGAGTCTTTCGGTCATGCTCGTTTATTCCAGATTCTGGGCCTGCTCCCTGCATTTTTCCAGCTCAGCCTTGAAGTCCACGGCCCTGCGGACCATATGGGAGTTCTGGCATTTGTTGGCGCAGGTGTTGATTTCCCTGAAGGCTTCCTGGAGGATAAAATCAAGCTTGCGGCCGATTTCCCCATCTCTGGGCAGCAGTTGGCGCATTGCGCTTAAATGGGCTCCAAGCCTGGTAATTTCTTCGGAAACATCAAGCCGGTCAGCCATAATGGTTAATTCCTGCAGCAACCGCTGTTCATCCATTTCAATGGATATCTCTTCCATGATCCTGGAAAGCCTCTGCCTGAGATCTTCAAACCTTGCCCTGGTGTTTTCAGGCACCATGGCCTCAAGCTCATCGGTCAGGGATGAGAGTATGGTCATGCGGCTGGAAAGGTCTTCAGTGAGCAGCGCCCCTTCACTTTCCCTTGACCTGTTCCAGTCTTCAGCAGCTTTTATCAGGGACGCCTGAAGATCATGTTCAAGACCGGATACCATACCGGATCTGTTTTCCTGCCACAGGGAAGGGGTTTTTAAAAAAACATTCAGATCAGGACGGAAGTCGCTGCCAGTATCCCTGGCAAAACTTTCCAGCTGGGAGAACATGGCCTGGGCCATGGTCCGGTCAAAGCTGATGTCCAGAACATCAGGGTCATGGATGCTGAGGCTTAAACCAATGTCCAGACGTCCGCGCAGGGCTTTCTCCCGGATAATTTTTTCCCATTTTCCCTGCAATAAGTAAAGGGTGTGCGGCATCCTCCACTTGATATCGAGGAAGCGGCTGTTTACGCTTTTAATTTCCCAGGATATGGTCCATGCGTCCTGGTGCAAAGTGTATGACCCATACCCGGTCATGCTTCTGGCCATAGCTGATAGTCCTTTGATGCAAGCTGTCTGTGGTATCTGGTTCTGATTATTCTCAAATGCTTGATAATCTTTTCCGAGGAATAGTCGGGAAATGTCCAGTCCAGAGCCTGCCAGTCTCCCCTGGAAAAAATCAGAGTAAGATCGGCCCATATCCCCCCGGTTAAGTATATCCGGTGGGTAAAATTTTTTCCTGTTGCCAGGACAAGTCTTTCCAGGGTGATTATTCCCGGGTCAAGGTTAAACAGTCTTTTGTCCTTTTCCAGATGACTCTGTTCCAGGTCATTGGTGATGATTTTCAGCGCAGCCAGACTGTCCAGTCTTACCAGGGATTCAAATGTCAGTATCCGTCTTGAAATGGGAGTGTCAAGCTCCTGATCATAGTATGATGTTTCATTAAAAGGAATGGGCCCCTGGAGGTAGTCGGATTTGCCGAACTTGTTTTCCAGGCTGTCCAGAAGACCGGGCCAGAAAAGATGCCACTTTGCGCTCAGTATGGACAGGAAAAGTTTTCCTGGTTCCGGGTTTTTCGGGACGCTCATGCTTGTATCCGGGGGTTCAGGGCTGATGTTTTCCAGGGGGGCACTGGCTGAACAATGAGCCTGTTCTCAAGGGCCTTGACGGGCCTTACCCGGACTGTTTGTCCGGGCTCCCCGAGCTCTTCACCGGTCAGCCTGCATTCCACGTAATACTCAGACATTCCCCCTGTCCGGCTTTCCATGATCAGGTTCAGCTCTTTTTCCATGGTCAGCCTTTGAATGAAGTCCTTCTTTTTTCTGCTGATTTTGTCATTTAGAAAACTGGTCCTGGATTTTTTTTCCCGCGGTGAAACCTGTCCGGAAAATCCGGCGGCAGGGGTCCCCGGTCTTGGAGAATATGGAAAGATATGAGCATAACTTAAAGGAAGGCTTTGGACAAGCTCCAGGGTCTGCTGAAAGTCGGCTCTGGTCTCCCCGGGGAAACCGGCCAGGATGTCGGCACCCATGGAATAGACCGGCCAGATTGATTTCAGCTCCTGAGAAAAGCCCATCAGATCCAGGGGGTGGTAATGACCTCTGTTCATTCTTTTCAGGATTTTCGGACTGCCGCTTTGCAGGGAAATGTGCAGATGCGGGCAGAGCATTGAACATCCTGCAAGGATATCAAGGCCTTTCCGGGTTAGCTCCGAGGGTTCCAGTGAACTCAACCTGATTCTCAATTTTTCTTTTCTGGAGGGATAAAGTTTTTTATGCAGAAAGTCCACAAGATCCCAGAAGTCCATTGGCGGATGGATATCGCGTCCGTAAAGCCTGAGGTTGATTCCCCCAAGGATAATCTCGCCAAAACCCTTGTCTGCAAGCCGGACAATTTCATCCAGTATTGCTCCAGGCATCCTGCTGACGGATTCTCCTCTGGTCAAAGGAACAATGCAGTAGGTACACTTATGGGAGCATCCGTCCTGAACCTTGACCACGGCCCTGGCCCGGAAATAATTGGAGATGGCATAGCTTGAGGGAGGAGAGTCTTTCCATAAAACAGGGTCCAGACCCTTTAAAAGAAAAACTTTCTTTTTCTGGGGGATGACCATGTCTACTTCAGGGAGCAGGGATAATTCCCCTTCCAGAACCTGAGCAGCGCAGCCGGTGATGATTATTTTTGCCTCTGGATTGAGACGGGCCGTCTGTCTGCTTGTTTTCTTCAGGTCGCGCACTGCCCTGGATGTAACAGCACAGCTGTTGATTATTACAGTATCTGCTCCCTGAGCGTTGTCCACCTGGAGCAAGCCCAGGTTCATAAGGGACTCTGCCAGGGCCTGGGATTCGTACTGATTAATCTTGCAGCCGAGGGTGATGATCTGAAAGTACATTTTATCTTGAAGCCAAAGGCCATGGCTGATGCGGTTCCTGCTCAAGACGGGGCACATCTGCCGGTCTCAGGTTGATCATTGACCAAAGTTTACTCAATGATAAGGGGTTTTTTTTCATTATTCTTGATTGTCCCGGCCCCCAGGACCTGTCCTTCAGGTGAATAAACCGCTGCCACCTGACCCGGTGCGGGCTTTTCCAGGGGCTTGAAAAATAAAACCTGCATTGTCTTTCCCTGGATGCTTACCCATGCTTCCCCGGGCCTCTGTCTGTACCTGGTTTGAACCAATACCCTGTCCGGCCAGGAACCGGGGTTCACCAGAAAGTTCATGCTCCCGGCCTGGCAGGTCCGAGTCAGGAGCTCATCTTTGGAGCCTGCCAGCAGGGTGTTGGTCCGCGCATCTTTTGCCAGGACATAAAGGGGATGTTCATAAGCGATGCCAAGCCCTTTTCTCTGACCCTGAGTATAGCGCCACAGTCCGCGGTGCTTTCCAATTTCCAGGCCCTGGAGATTGAGAATGGAACCCGGCCGGAAAAGGTCCCGGTCCTGGACAGTGCCCGCCAGGAACTCCCGGTAGTCCCCGGGAACAAAGCAGACTTCCCTGCTTTCTTTTTTGACTGGGGGGACAATACTTCTTTGCCTCATGATTTGGATGGCCTGCTGCTTGGATACGTCATGCAGGGGAAACAGCACCTGCTGGAAAGCTTCAGCCTGAACCAGGGAAAGAAAATAGCTCTGATCTCTGGTGTGGTCCAGGGCCCGCCACAGGGATGTGCCGGAATGGTCCCGGCATATTCCGGCATAGTGTCCGGTGGCCATGGTATTTGCCCCCATGGACCTGACCTTTTCAAGAACAAGTCCGAACTTGATCCATCGGTTGCACAAGGCGCAGGGATTGGGGGTCAGACCATTAAGATAAGAGCTGATAAAGGGCTTGATAATAAGATTTTCAAACTCCTGGGTCAGGTCAAGGACATGAAACGGCAGTTTCAGCTTTTGACAGATTTGTTCCAGTTTTTCTGCGGTACCGTTATCACTGGACCTGTGGCTTAAAAAGACGGCGTGAAAGGGAAGGAGATCATGTCCGGCTTCCCTGAGGATGACAAGGGACGCCAGGCTGTCAATCCCGCCGCTTAAGGCAACAGCGGTCCTCATAGCTTAAGAAATCAAGCCCAGACCGCGGGGGGATCCCTGCTCAGGGAGGCGTTTTTCAATAACCTGTCCTGCCTGCAGGACCAGGCTTTCCTTGAAGGAGGGACCGATAAGCTGGACGCCCACGGGCATGCCCGTATCCCTGCCCAGACCGGCTGGAACAGAAATGCCCGGAAGTCCGGCCAGGTTCAGGGAGGTTGTGAAGACATCGGTAAGGTACATCTGTAGAGGAT
>PWNK01000081.1 GCA_003557865.1 Desulfonatronovibrio sp. | reverse complement strand
TGCTTGCCAGGCGCAATGCCCTGATACAAGGGGTTCAGGACAGAGTCTTTTTTTTCAGATCTGATTTGGGCATGGGAATCAGGCCCGGGACGCTTGACTTTGTAGTTTCCAACCCTCCTTATCTTTCCATTCAGGATATGGCCCGAACCAGCTTAGAGGTCTCGGCTTACGAGCCCTTTCACGCACTTGTATCTCCTGACAACGGGCTGCAGCACATCAAAAGACTCCAGAGCGTTGCCTGGCTTATGCTTAAGGATCAGGGAATGATTTTTCTGGAAATGGGCAATGATCAGAGCCATGAAGTGGAAAAAACATTTTCCAAGTGGAAAAAAGTAAGAATACATAAGGATCTGGCAGGGTACGACCGGGCCCTGTCGGCGGTCAAGTCATGAGGTTGTCTAAAACGGGTTTCATTCAAAGGCTGCCTGGGACTTCAATTCCAAGCTGGGTGAGCCTCCCTGTCTGGAAGTGTGAATGATACGCTCGGAACTGGTAACTCTTGGCCGGAGGCAGTTGAACAGCGGTCCACGGATTAAGAGAATGGTCAAGGCTTGGGGTTAAAAACTAATTGTGCAGGCTGTTTTCAGGCCGGGTGACAATGAGCCTGTGCTCTCCTTTAAAAACATTTCTTTTCAGAAGCTTGTCCTCGCAAGGACAAAAATTTCCCTGATCCAGCAGTTTATAAAAGTCCTTCTCATAGGTCACTTTACCAAAATCAACAGTTGTTAAAAACTTCAGTCTCGGCTTTACAAACTCCATGAGCTTGGACTTGTTCTTAAACATGGTCTGAAAAAAGACCACCTTTCCCTGGGGATTCAGCCATTCTTTTGTTTTTTCAAGAATTTTACCCTGCTCGTTCATGAGCATGAAGCTCTGACCAAAAAAAACATAATCATAACAATGCTTTTCCGGCGGGCTGAATGAAAGCACAGACTGATGGATAACCGATACCTGCTTCTCCAGCTTGAATTCAACTATCATTTTCCGGCAGTGATCCAGGTAGTGCCTGTTGATGTCCAGGCCGGTAATTTTCAGGTTTTTTTCCTTGATCAGCATGTGGTTGTTTTTAATCATCACCCCGTTTCCTATGCCCACATCCAGGATCCGGGCATTTTCAGGGTAAAGCTGAAGACATTTATTATAGCAGAGTTTGGACATGTCGCTGAAAATCAGATTATAGAGGTTATTGACCATTATTATCTCCAGACCTTTTTCAGGTGTTTTCAGGTATGAGTTACAATCAGAAAAAAAGTGAACAACTGCTGTCCAATGTTTTATTAATATCTTAGTCGATTTTGGAATGCATTGCAATTGACGCAGGGTTAATGTCCCTGGTTTTGGAAAGGCAGCCCGGCTGTTGAATCTGCTCTTTTCAGGCTTTACAAGCCTTGATTCATCTGGCAATATTTATTCTTTTAAATTTTTACTGTTGAATATTGTTCCATACAAATTTTTTAGGAATTGGTCCAGTCTTCCCGAGTGTCAGGAGGGTTTATGAAAAAAGATTTTTTAACCATACTGGATATGAGCAGGCAGGAAGCTCATGACATAATCCGCCGGGCCAGGGAAATGAAAGATTCCAGTCACCGCTCCAGCATTCTCAAAGATAAAACATTTGTTTTGATTTTTGAAAAGGCTTCCACCCGGACCAAGGTTTCCTTTGAAGTCGGGATCAGGCATCTTGGAGGTCATTATGTGTTTATGACGTCCAGAGAATCTCAGCTGGGAAGAAGCGAACCGCTTAAAGACACAGCCAGGGTGCTTTCGCGCTACGCTGATGGTCTTATTGTCAGGACCTTCGGCCAGGCAAAGCTTGAGGAGCTTTCCAGGTACAGCTCCATTCCGGTTATAAACGCCCTCACTGATGATTATCATCCCTGCCAGGTAATGAGCGACCTGTTAACCATCTCTGAACATGCTCCAAGCTTTGAGGACCTCACGATCTCCTGGGTAGGAGACGGAAACAATATGGCTAATTCATGGATTAATGCGGCCATATATTTTCCATTTAAACTCAGGATGGCCTTTCCCGAGGGTTATGAGCCCAATAGTAATGTGCTTGAGGCTGCCTGGAACAGGGGGGCTGATATTGTTGTCACTCATGATCCTGCAGAAGCTGTCCGGGGAGCTCACTTTGTGAACACAGACGTCTGGGCGTCAATGGGCCAGGAACAGGATAAGATTGAGCGGGCTTTGGCTTTCAAGGGCTTTACTGTGGATGACAAACTTCTGAAATGGGCGGATGACAGGGTGAGGGTCATGCACTGCCTGCCGGCCTATAGAGGTCAGGAGATTTCTGACCAGGCCATTGAAGGTGACAGGTCCATCGTCTGGGATCAGGCTGAAAACAGGCTGCATATGCAGAAGGCCATCCTGGAATGGGTCGTGTCTCCGGGATAAAGGACTGAAATCATTTCTGGAGAATTAATAACTGGGGGATGGTGATGGGTAAAACTACCAGGGTGGTGCTGGCATACTCCGGAGGTCTGGATACCTCTGTAATTCTGAAATGGATCAAGAAAACATATTCTTGTGAGGTAATAACATTCACCGCTGACCTTGGACAGGAAGAGGAGCTGGACGGTCTCGAGGACAAGGCTCTTTCCACAGGAGCTTCAAAGGCCTATGTTCAAAATCTGCAGGAAGAATTTGCCAGGGACTTCGTATTTCCCATGTTCAGGGCTGGAGCCATTTACGAAGGCAGATACCTTCTGGGGACCTCCATAGCCAGGCCCTTGATAGCCAAGAGAATGGTAGAGATAGCCCGCAAGGAAAATGCCGAGGCAGTAGCCCATGGAGCAACCGGAAAGGGAAATGACCAGGTCCGGTTTGAGCTTGCGGTTATGGCCCTTGACCCTTCCCTCAAAACCATTGCTCCCTGGAGGGAGTGGGACCTTCATTCCAGAACGGACCTGATTTCCTTTGCCAGAGAACACAATATCCCTGTACCGGTAAATGAGAAAAAGCCCTACAGTTCAGACCGCAACCTGCTGCATTTATCCTTTGAGGGAGGAGAGCTGGAAGATCCATGGACAGAGCCGGAGCCAGGCAGTTATCAGCTCTGCGTTCCTCCTGAAAAGGCTCCGGATGAGCCTGAGGTCATCACTCTGGGATTTGAAAAGGGCAACCCTGTGAGCGTTGACAGCGAGGAAATGACCCCGGCCGGGCTGATCAAGCGACTGAACACCCTTGGGGGAAAGCACGGAATAGGTCGTCTGGACATGGTTGAAAACAGGTTTGTGGGCATGAAGTCCAGGGGAGTTTATGAGACTCCGGGAGGAACCATTCTTTTTGCCGCTCACAGGGACCTGGAAGGGATATGTCTGGACCGGGAAAGCATGCATCTCCGGGATGAACTTGTAACCAGGTATGCAGGTCTCGTCTACAATGGTTTCTGGTTCTCTCCGGAAAGACTGGCTTTGCAGGCCCTGGTGGACAAGACCCAGGAAAGGGTTACCGGCGAGGTCAGGATCAAGCTCTACAAGGGTGGGGTTTACCCGCTGGGCAGACGTTCGGTCTATTCCCTTTACAGTCATGAGCTGGCCACCTTTGAACAGGACAGGGTTTATGACCAGTATGATGCGGCCGGGTTTATCAGACTGCAGGGCTTGAGGCTAAAGACTCTCAGCTCTTATATTAATCAAGAATATTTAGATGAAAAACAGTAAGCACAGCACCAAGCTCTGGGGAGGGAGGTTTCAAAAAAGGACATCCTCCCTTGTAGAAAATTTTACCCAGTCTCTTGATTATGACCGTTACCTGTATCTCCAGGACATTGCAGGTTCCGTGGCTCACGCCAGGATGCTCGCCAGTTGCGGGGTGATCAGCACTCAAGAGTCAAGTGCTATTATTGATGGCCTGGGGAAGATCCGCCAGGAAATTGAGGACGATGAGTTTAAATGGAGCGTTGAGTTTGAAGATGTGCACATGAATATTGAAAAACGTCTCACAGAGCTCATCGGACCTGTAGGACAGAAGCTGCACACCGGCAGAAGCCGCAACGATCAGGTGGCCCTGGACTTCAGGATGTTCGTGGCTGAGAGTCTTGCTTCATGGCAAAAAGAGATTTCATCCCTCATTCATGTCCTGGTTCATCAGGCAAGTTCCAACCTGAGCACCATTCTTCCCGGATATACACATCTTCAGCCAGCTCAGCCTGTGAGTCTGGCCCATCATCTTCTGGCTTATGTCCAGATGTTTAAAAGAGATTATGAACGAACCGATGACGCTTTAAAAAGGGTCAGAATTTCCCCGCTGGGGGCCGCGGCCCTGGCCGGAACGACTTATCCCCTGGATCAGGAGATGACCGCCAGGGAAGTCGGGTTTGACAGTGTCTATGAGAACAGCATGGATGCTGTCAGTGATCGCGATTTTGTCATGGAGTCCCTGTTTGTCAGCTGCATGATCATGACCCATCTGAGCCGTCTGGCCGAGGAAATAATTATCTGGTCAAACCCTGGTTTTGGCTTTATAAAACTTCCTGAAGCCTATTCTACCGGTTCATCTATAATGCCTCAGAAAAAAAATCCTGACGCGGCTGAACTGATCAGGGGTAAAACAGGATCTGTTTTGGGCAGACTCATGTCCCTTATGGTGACCATGAAAGCCCTGCCCCTAACCTATAACCGTGACATGCAGGAGGACAAGGGTCCCTTTATTGAGGCGCATAACACAGTTCTGGGTTGTTTGCAGGTAATGGCCGGCATGGTTAGGGAACTCGGCTTTGATGCCCAGGCCATGGTTGCGGCCCTGAAGAGAGGTTACCTCAATGCCACGGAAATGGCAGACTATCTGGTTTCAAAGGGGGAAACCTTCAGACAGGCGCACCATATTGCCGGCAAAGCCGTGGCCTACGCCGAGAACAGGGGTGCAGGACTTGAAGAGCTGAGCATTGAAGAACTGAAGAGTTTTTCAGATAAGATCAGCAAGGATATCTTTGATTGTCTTGATTATCAGCAGGCCGTCAACAGAAGAAATTTTCCCGGAGGAACGGGACCTGACTCAGTGGCCGGGCAGATCAAAAGGATTGAGGACTGGCTGAACAAGGTGCAGTTCAGCCCATAGATTCTGTTAAGGCCAATGGGCCTGCCCTGGTATTTGTGGCGGAAGCGTATAGGAGTCGAACCTACCGAACGGGACTAACCGTTCCACTGGATTTGAAGTCCAGGCGCCACACCGGTGACGAAACGCTTCCATTAAGCGGTTGACTACCAATAATCACTGGTTATGGCAAGACAATTCAGTCTGGATGATTTTTTTTGAATTTTGAATAACATGTTGAAAATAAACCTTTTTGAAAAAGGTTGGGTTTAAGGTGGAGGTAAGGATTTGAACAATTTCTCTAGAAACCTGTTGCTTTGGGCGACAATATCCCTGGTGATGATAATTCTTTTTAACCTGTTTAATCAGCCCCAGGAGCCTCAGCACAAACTGACGTACACAGAGCTTTTGACCCGCATTGATCAGGGTGAAGTAATGGCTGTCAGGATTCAGGGGCAAAAAGTTACCGGGGTGCTTGTTGACGACCGCAGGTTTACGTCTTTTATCCCGGATGACCCCGGGTTTGTGGATAAGCTCATTGCCAACAATGTCCAGGTTGAGGCTGAGCCTGAAGAGTCAGCTTCCTGGCTGACAACAATCTTCATCTCCTGGTTTCCGATGCTTCTGCTTATTGGAGTCTGGATATTCTTCATGCGTCAGATGCAGGGAGGTGGAGGCAAGGCCATGTCTTTTGGCAGGTCCAAGGCCAAAATGATTTCCCAGGAGGATACAAAGGTCACTTTTGCCGATGTGGCCGGAGTGGACGAGGCCAAGGATGAACTGACCGAAGTGGTTGATTTTCTTAGCAACCCCAAGAAATTTACCCGTCTGGGCGGAAGAATCCCTAAAGGAGTGCTTCTTGTAGGGTCTCCAGGAACAGGAAAGACGCTGCTGGCCAGAGCAGTGGCCGGGGAAGCGGGAGTGCCTTTTTTTTCCATATCAGGTTCTGATTTTGTGGAAATGTTCGTCGGTGTTGGAGCTTCCAGGGTTCGCGATCTTTTTGTTCAGGGCAAAAAAAATGCGCCATGTCTGATCTTTATTGATGAGATCGACGCTGTGGGCCGCCAGAGAGGAGCCGGGCTCGGGGGGGGGCATGATGAAAGGGAACAGACGCTGAACCAGTTGCTGGTGGAGATGGACGGGTTTGAATCCAATGAGGGTGTCATCCTTATAGCCGCTACCAACCGTCCTGATGTTCTGGACCCGGCGCTGCTCAGACCCGGGCGTTTCGACCGTCAGGTGGTGGTGCCCCACCCCGATGTTGCCGGAAGAAAAAGGATTCTCGATGTGCACAGCCGCAAAACGCCACTGGCTCCGGGTGTGGATATGGAAATAATTGCCAGGGGTACACCGGGTTTTTCCGGGGCTGATCTTGAAAATCTGGTCAACGAAGCCGCTCTTCATGCTGCCAAACTGGGCAAGGAACAGGTAAGTATGGATGATTTTGAGGAGGCCAAGGATAAGGTGCTCATGGGCAAGGAAAGAAGAAGCCTTATTTTGAGCGAAGAAGAAAAAAAGACAACGGCCTACCATGAAGCAGGCCATACAATAGTTGCCAAGCTTTTGCCCGGAACAGACCCGATTCACAAGGTCTCAATCATACCCAGAGGGCGTGCCCTGGGTGTGACAATGCAGCTCCCGCAGGATGAAAGGCACAATTATTCCAAGACATACCTGGAAAATAATCTGACGGTCCTTCTGGGGGGACGAGTCGCTGAAGAACTGGTTTTCAACCAGATGACCACCGGAGCAGGCAATGATATTGAAAGGGCAACCAAGATGGCCAGAAAAATGGTCTGCGAATGGGGAATGAGTGAGGCCATGGGGCCTTTGGCCTTTGGTGGCAAAGGCGAAGAGGTCTTTCTGGGCAGAGAGTTTACCCAGCATAAGGAATACAGTGAAGAAACAGCCAGACTGATTGATGAAGAAGTAAAAAAAATTGTCCGCGATGCTTATGAAAAGGCCAGAAATCTTTTGCAGGACAACCTGGAGACTCTGCACAGGCTTTCATCAGCTCTTTTGGACAGAGAAACCCTGACCGGGGCGGAAGTGGAAAAGGTCATGAAAGGTGAAGAACTTCCCTCACTTCAGGAAAAGATGGGCACCAAAAAGCCTGAAACTGAAGGTCAGCAGGAAGCCCCCCGAAATACAGCTGAAAAAAAACCGGAGGATGAGGGGTTCAAGATAGAAGAATAAGCCCATGCAACCGGATAGAGCAGATAGACATAAGAATAAGGTCGAATGGATTGTCAGAGGGGGCAGGGTCATAGGCCCTGCTCCCTTTCTGGTTGTGGGCATCCTGAATGTGACTCCGGATTCCTTTTTTGACGGAGGCCTGTATCAGGAAACCCCGGCAGCCCTGGACAAAGCCTGTTTGCTCATGGGCCATGGTGCGGACATCATTGATATAGGAGGAGAGAGCACGCGGCCCTTTTCCCTGAGGATAGATGCTGAAACCGAACTGAAACGGGTGCAGCCTGTTCTTGAAAACATTCTTGAAAAACATCCTGATGCCAATATATCCATAGATACATACAAGGCATCAGTTGCCTCGGAATGCCTTGCTTCCGGTGCGGCCATTATCAACGATGTCTCAGCCTGCCGCTTTGATCACGGCCTTCTGGATGTTCTTGCTCACTTTAAGCCGGGCTATGTTCTTATGCACTCTCTGGGTGACCCTCGAACCATGCAGAATAACCCGAAATACCTGGATGTGGTGAGAGAAATTATGGCTTTTTTTGATGAACGTTTGAACTTATTGGTCAAAAAAGGTCTTCCTGAAAGCAGAGTGGTTATTGATCCGGGTATTGGCTTTGGCAAGACCCTGGTACACAACCTGGAAATAATGCGCCGCATTGAAGAGTTTTTCAGTCTTGGATTTCCTTTGTATCTGGGCCTTTCCAACAAATCGCTCTGGGGAGCCCTGTTGAAACTGGAACCTGAGTGTCGCGGGACGGCAACTCAGGTTGCGCTGACCCTCATGGCTGCTAGGGGGGTCAGGGTTCACAGGGTGCACGATGTTCAGTCAACTGTTAACAGCTTGAGAATATTGCAAGGAACAGGATTTTGAATCTGGGTTTTTTAAAGTTTGGCTGGCTTGACCTTATAGATGTGGCAGTTGTGGCCTTTATTGTCTACAGGGTGATCATAATGGTCAAGGGCACCAGGGCGGTACCTGTTTTTTACGGCCTGCTGCTTCTTCTGGTGATATATTATTTCTCAGGTGAATTCGGCCTGCAGACCCTTCACTGGCTTCTGGCCAATTTCCTGGGTTCGTTATTTTTGGTAATTATTATTCTTTTCCAGCGCGATATTCGTAAGGCCCTGGCTGAAATGGGTGCGGGCAGGCTGTTTTTCAGGTCCAGGCCGGGAACGGCCATTATAGATGAGCTTATTCTGGCCCTGGTCTCCATGGCTCACAAAAAAACCGGGGCCCTGGTTGTTATTGAAAAGAATACACCTCTTGGGGATGTTGTTCAGTCGGGAGTTGAAATCAATTCATCTTTTTCCAAGGATCTTCTGGAAACAATCTTTTACCCCAATACCCCTTTGCACGACGGAGCAGTGATTATTCGCGGGGACAAGATCGTCGCAGCCGGCTGTATTCTGCCGCTGGCTGTGGGTATCAAGTCCAGATGGGACTATGGGACAAGACACAGGGCAGCCATGGGCATTACTGAGGAAACCGATGCCATTGCCATAGTAGTTTCTGAGGAACGGGGAAAAGTTTCCGTAGCCATAGGGGGCAAGCTCATTACTGCCCTGGATGAGGTCCGTCTGCAAAGAGTTTTGTCGTCAGCCCTGGAAAAATGATATGTTTAAAGTCAACTGGCAATACAGAATAATCGCAGTGGTGCTGGCGCTGTTTTTCTGGTATCTGATAAGCGGCCAGGAAAAGGTGGAGATCTGGCTCAATGTACCGGTTGAAATAGTTAACCTGCCTGCTGACCATCTTCTGAGAAGCGGAATGGTCAGCACGGTCAGGGTCAGGTGTCGAGGAACGTCCACTGTCCTTACCAGGCTGGAAACCAGCAGGTTGCACTATACCCTGGATCTTTCCGGAGTTGAAAAGGGGGAAAATATAGTAGTTCTTGAACCCAGAAATTTCAATTTGCCAAGGACCGTGGAAGTAGTTGAGATATCACCGTACAGGCTGGAACTGGATGTCGATATTCAGAAAACCAAAACAGTTCCGGTAAGGCTTAACTGGCAGGCATATATCAGTCCTGACTTTGAACTCAAGGAGGTTATAGTCGAGCCTGATCATGTTCGCATCTCCGGGGCGGCAAGGATTCTGGACAGAATTGAAGAGGTCGACACCAGGCATATAGAAATCAGGGATGATGCCCCAAGAAGGATCATTAAGAGAGTCAGTCTTGACCTCTTCCCGGAAATTAAGTCTTCTGCCGGTGAAGTTCTGGTGGAGTTTTCATTTGGTCCAGTTCTGGAAGAGATCTGGGTGAGGAAACCTCTGGATGTGTTTGCTGACGAAGGAATGGATTACAGGATTGAGCCCGATCACATCAGGGCCAATCTTGCATTGCCCAGATTTCTGCTGCGCACTCAGAACTGGCGTGATCAGATCAGCTACTATATTCGTTTATTCCAGGAAATGGAGCCTGGTGAATACGAGGTTGAGGTCCTGGCTGATCTGCCCAGGGATGGAGTTGTTGTTGAAAAAAGGCCCGATACAGTATCCGTGCAGATTAAGTAATTTTCGATCCGGGAAGTCTTTCTTTCTGAATGAAAACCAAGTAGATAAGTGTATCTATTGACTCATCTCTTTACCCATTGCAGACAATTGATTAAAATGGGCAGT
>PWNK01000141.1 GCA_003557865.1 Desulfonatronovibrio sp. | reverse complement strand
TCTGGGAGCTTATGTCCGTCCCAACCGGGTCAATGTTTTCAACGCTCCCCACAGAATTACCATTGGTTAAAACCTGCTGAATATTTCTTTCCCCCCGATGAAATGGGCCATGACCCGCCCCCTGAGCCGGCGGCCCTGACACGGTGTGTTCTTGCCTCTGGAAAGCATGCTTTCAGGGTTTACCTGCCATTCATGATCCATGTCCACCAGGATGAAGTCAGCCGGGTCTCCTTTCTGAAACGAATTCACCGGCAGCCCGAATATCCTTCCCGGGGAGGAGGACATGAGCCGGACCAGGTCCTTAAGGCCAAGGGTATTGTCCCTTACAAGCTCCAGGCATAGGGAGAGGGCCGTATCCAGGCCTGAAATGCCGTTGGGAGCCCGGGCAAAAGGTTCATCCTTTTCAAAACCGGCGTGGGGCGCGTGGTCAGTGGCAATAATATCCACAACCCCTTCTCTGACCGCCTGGCGCATGGCCAGAACATCATCACCGGTCCGCAGGGGGGGATTGACCTTGGCCAGTGTATTGTAGTCCTGAACCATCTCTTCATCCCAAAGCAGATAGTGGGGGCAGGTCTCGGCAGTGACCGGAATTGATTTGCCCTTGGCCCAGGCAATGAGTTCCAGGGACTGTCTGCAGCTGATGTGAGCCAGATGAACCGGTATATCCAGATAAGCCGCCAGAAGAATGTCTCTGGCCACCTGCAGGCTTTCTGCCGTGCTTGGAATACCTTTAAGACCCAGGTATCCAGAAATCCGGCCTTCATTCATCACCCCGTCCCCGGCCAGATAAGTATCCTCGCAATGGTCGATGACCAGCATGTCCAGGTCGGAAGCATACTCCATGGCCCTGCGGAACAGTTCGTTGTCTTGAACCGGCATTCCATCGTTGGAGAATGCCTGACATCCGGCATCTTTCAGTTCGGACAGATCCGAGAGCTCCCTTCCTTCCAGATTTCTGGTCAGGGCCCCTACCGGATGAACAAATGGGCCATGCGGGTGGGATTCACGGTTCCTGCTGAGCATGAACCGGGTTACAGAGGCATTGTCATTGACCGGACTGGTGTTGGCCATGGCCAGAACCCGGCCGAATCCTCCTCCGGCTGCAGCTTCAAGCCCGGTCTTGATATTTTCCTTATATTCAAACCCCGGCTCCCGCAGATGGACATGGACATCGATGAGACTGGGCAGTAAATGGCAGCCCCGGCCGTCATAAACCATTGCCCCGGCCTCTTCCGGCTCCTGCCGCCCGAAGTTAGATACTTTTCCGTCTTCAACCACCAGCACACCCGGTTTGTGGTTGAGAAACACGTTTCTGATCATCATCAGTCCCATTTCAGGCCTCCGATAATTCCTGTTGCTGCATGGATCTTGCCAGATAAATAAAAAGCAGGGCCATCCGCACTGCCACGCCTGATTCAACCTGATCCAGAATAAGACTGTCTTTTGAATCGGCCAGGTCCGAGGATATTTCCACCCCGCGATTCATTGGTCCAGGATGCATTATTTTGACCCCCGGGGCGGCGGATTCCAGATGCCGTTTACCCAGGCAGAACCTTTCGGCGTATTCCCGGATACCCGGGAGAAGTCCTGCTTTCTGCCGCTCCAGCTGGAGCCTGAGGCTGATGACCGCGTCCACCCCCTGGCAGGCCTGGTACAGGTCACTGTAGACCTTCACCGGCCATTCCCTGACCGTGACCGGAAGGAGGGTTCTGGGAGCACAGATGCGCACATGACAGCCAAGCTTGGTAAAAAGCTTGATGTCTGACCTGGCCACCCGGCTGTGGGCAATATCTCCCAGGATGAGTATCTGCTTTCCCTGATAATCATCTCCCCATACCCGGCTGAGGGTAAAACCGTCCAGAAGGGCCTGGGTAGGATGGGCGTGCCACCCATCCCCGGCATTGATAACGCTGCACTTGAGATGCCTGGCAATGAACTGGGCTGATCCGCTCAGGCTGTGGCGCATGACAATGGCGTCCGGCTTCATGGCCTCCAGGGTAAGCACTGTGTCTCTTAGACTTTCACCTTTCTGCAGGCTGCTGCCGGTGGTTGCCAGTGAAAAGCTGTCAGCTGAAAGCCTTTTGGCGGCCATGTCAAATGAAGTCTTGGTTCTGGTGGAAGGTTCGGCAAAAAAAAGAACAACGCTTTTGCCTTTGAGTATGGGAACTTTTTTTATGCTGCGGGAATTGATTTCAATGAATCTGGAAGAGGTATGAAAAATATGCCGGATTTCATCAATTGACAGGGATTCAACGTCCAGAAGGTCCTTGTGTGTCCAGTTCATGGTTCACCTTCCGGGCTCCGGGTTAATGAACAATGCGTCCAGCTGCTGACCAGTTCATCAACCGGGCCCTTGAGGTTGACGCAAACCGGCGGGGAGCAGCAGGTAACTTCTCAATAACATGTGGCAAGCATGACCTGGATGCCCGCTCCCCGTCTGCACGAGGACAGGCTTCGCGGGCATGACGAGCTAGAGAGAACTTGCCATTTCCGTCATTCCCGCGCAG
>PWNK01000137.1 GCA_003557865.1 Desulfonatronovibrio sp. | reverse complement strand
TCCCTGTTTTTTCTTCTTTTCAGCCACTGTCCTGCTCCCGGGCTAGACCCGCCTGTTTGTAGAAATCCCTGTCCTCAGGAACGGCCCCCTTGTTTTCACAGATCCGGGCCGCGAAATAGACCGCCTGATCAAGAATCCGCCGCCATGACCATGACCTGATGATCCCCAGCATGAATACCGAAGAAAATGCATCCCCGGCCCCCACGCTGTCCTGGAAAGCAGAGACCCCGGGCGAAGCCGCAAATATATGCTCCATGTCTTCAGGAAAAAGCATGGCCCCTTTTGAGCCCAGGGTGACTATCAGACACTTGAGATTTCTTTTGCGTCTAAGTTCTTGAGCAGCCCTTTCAAGCCCCGCGGACAGGTCGACTCCCTCCAGGGAAGCGACCTGCCTGAATTCATCCTCGTTGACCTTGAGATAAGTGCACCAGCCCAGAATATCCCTGATAAGCTCCTTTTCCCACCACGGATCCCGCAGGTTGACATCGCAGAACACCGAGGTATTGTCCTGCCGGGCAAGCCGGTACAGGGCTGCTGCAGATACCCTGTTTCTCGCCGCAAGGGTACCGTGATACAGAAGAGTGTGTCCCTTCGACTCCTTCAAATCCCCGCCGTGAAGCTGAATATGATCATAAGCCGTGTCCGGCAGAATCTCATAGGCTGGTTCGTTGTTATCGATGGTTACCCTGACCTGTCCGGTCATTTTATGATCATCCATCTCAAGGCCGGAAACGGACAATGACCTGGAATGCATCTGCCTGACAACCTCCCGGCCGGGATCATCCCTTCCGATCCTGGAAATGAACAGCGGGTCCAGTCCGAATCCCCTGAGATGGCAGGCCACATTGAACGGGGCTCCGCCCATTACCCTGCTCCCATCAGGAAAAACATCAAACAGGACCTCGCCGAAGACCATTATCTGGTCATAATTAGTGCTCATGCTCAAAGCCTGGGTTTAAAGATTGGCAAACCAGCAGCAAATCAGTACCCTATTGTTGGAAAATTGGCAAACATGACCATTTTTCTCCCGGATCGCTCTCCCATGGACTCTCAGTTTTCAACCCTGAAACTGATCATCGGCATAAAGCCATTTTCTGAAGGCATCAACCTCTCCCTGCCAGTGGATGGATAGTCTCAACTCTACAAAGCGCCGGAAAAGCTCATCCAAAAATTCCAGGGCCTTTTCCAGGAGAAACATTTTTTCCAGAAAAGCGCTGTCCGGATCATCTCCTTCTTCCCTATTTGTTTCCACCCTCGGAGTCTTTATTCCGGAAAAGGTGAAGTCCGAGGCATTGACTTCCATGATCCACTCATTGGCGTCCTGCTCAAGCCTGATTTTGGCCCGGGCCACCTTTTTGCCGGTGCGCAGACCAAGCCTGGCCTCCCTGAGCTCAGACATGATGCCGGTACACACAGCCTTTTCCAGGCTTTCTCCTTCTCCGCCCTCAACAACCACCTTCTGTTCAAGATAGACGGAGAAATCGTCTCCCTTTCGGGTCTTGAATATCCCTCCCTGCTCATCACTCTTGAACCACAGCCAGGTCAGAAAATCCCGACCGAGCATGGCCCCTTTTTCCTCGGCCAGCTTCAGGTCCACCTCCATTGCATGTCCTCCCGTTTAAAACATCACCGGTTCTGCTCACCCCGGGTTATAATTTGCCAAAGCCCCGGCCTGCCTGTTCTGTTTCAGCCCCAGGGTCACCCCTTTGTTGACAACCAGGCCGAACTTATCCCCGGGAAACTGGACCTGCTTGTTGCCTGCTCCTCTCTGCCACAAAGCATCAAGGCGCACCAGATTCTGAAACAGGGCCTGGCCCGGGCCCAGCCCGTCCAGGATATTCTTGTACAGCCTGAGCCTGGTGGCCCGGGAAAGATTCATCAGGGCCTGACTTGAAACGTGCACTCCGTCTTCAACCACCTTCCTGGGAATGAGCTGCAGAACACTCTTCCAGTGTTCCTCATCAATGCGGCCCATCTGCCAGAGATTGGCAACTGACCTCAGAAAGCCCGGGGTCAATTCTTCAAGCAAAGGCACTGCCTCATGCCTCATGCGGTTTCGTAGAAACGACCGGTCTTCATTGGAAGCGTCAACAACAAAGATCTCATGGACAGCCTCAAGAAAGGCGAGGATTTTCTTTCTGGATGTCAAAATCAAGGGACGGATAAGTTTCCTTTCGTGGTCAATACCGCTCATTCCGGATAGACCGGGCCAGCCGGTTCCACGCCCCAGCCTCATGAGCACGTCTTCAGCCAGATCATTGAGCTGATGCCCGGTAAGGACATAGTCCGCCTTCAGCTCCCGGGCTGTTCTTCCTAAAAAATCATAACGTACTGTCCTGGCGGCTTCTTCAATTCCGGCATTTGTGGCAGAGGCAGAGGAAAAAACGTCAATATTTTCTGAAAAAAAGGGAATGTTCAGGCTGGAGCAGACCTGCCGGGCATATTGCTGCTCACGGTGGGACTCGGTTCTGAGCATGTGATTCAGATGAGCGGCAAAGACTTTGAAGTCTGAACCAGGCTGAAGAAAGCAGAGTACCCGCAGCAGGGCCAGCGAATCAGCCCCGCCTGAAAAAGCCACCAGCAGTCTTTTTTCTGTTATGCTTTCCCGGGCCAGGCTTTCCATGAAAGACCTGATCTCCAGGCAAAACCTGGCCCACCTTGGAGGCAGGTCCTGCAGTATGATCATGGTTTTCCTGCCGCTGTTTTCCAGCCTATGCCCTGTGCCGGGGTAAAGGCGGCACTGTTCATATCCATCTGCCTACCTCTGCAGAGAAAATCTCTGCAGTTCCTCGGGTACCCACCACTGGTTGAAACTATGCATTATCCCAGCCGGGGCTGGTTCAATGCCCATAAACCTGCCGTGCACGATGGGCAGGGCATTGGGTATGAACAGAAACATGTACGGCTGATCATGATGCAGGATTTCCTGAATTTCATCATAGGCCTTCTTGCGCACCTCCCGGTCAAAGCTTCTCCGGCCTTTCTCCAGAAGCTCATCCACCCGTTCATTCTTGTAATAAACGAAGTTGAGCCCGTTTTCCCTGGCCTGGGAAGAATGCCAGACATTGTAGATGTCCGGATCCTGTGCTGAGCTCCAGGCCAGAAGAACAGCGTCAAAGCGGCCCTTGTCAACGAACTCCCTGATAAAAGTCGCCCATTCCACGGTCCTTATCCTGACTCTGACACCCACCTGGGCCAGGCGGTACTGGAGGATGGTTGCGGTGCGCACCCGCAGATCATTGCCCTGATTGGTCAGAATCGTAAACTCAAAGGGCACCCCGTTCTTTTCAAGGACACCGTTCCTGTTCATCTCCCAGCCTTCTTCTGCCAGCATTTCAAGTGCCAGCTCAGGATCAAAGGGATAATCCTCAATGCCTTCATTAAAGACCCAGGTCCCGGGAACATAAGGTCCAATGGAGGGCACACCCTCACCCAGCAGAACGCCCTTGACCAGTTCGTTCTTGTCAACAGCATGAGCCAGGGCCTGTCTGACCCGGACACTGGCAAAAAAAGGATGCTTCAGGTTATATCCCAGATAAGTATATCCGGTAACCAGGTAGCTGAATTTCTGAAAATTTTCCTGCCAGTATTCATCCACGGTCTGAAAGAGATGCTGCTGGGGGGTCAGGCTCATCAAGTCCAGGTTGCCTGATTTAAGTTCAAGAAACATTGTGGCTGTATCTGGAACCACCCTGTAGACAATTTCATCAATCATGGGGGGGCCTTCAAAATAGTCTGGATTGGCCCTCAGGATTACCTGCCGTCCGGCGTCCCAGCGGTGGAGACGGTAGGCTCCCGCTCCCACAGGATTTCGACTGTATTTTGTCCTGAGCAGATCTTCATCTTCAAGGACATGCCTGGGAAGAACAGGCAGAGCCCAGGTAACCAGGGCGCGGGCAAAAGGCTGATCATAGGTCACCTCGAAAGAGTATCTGTCCAGGACCTTGAACTGGCTTATGGCCAGGTAATCCTGGGCATAGGCCGTTGGAGTACTGGGATCAATCATCAGTTCATATGTAAAATGAACGTCATGGGCGGTCAGCTCCTGGCCGTCAAACCACTTTATACCCGGCTTGAGCCTGATATATATCCTTTTCCCTTCATCTTTTATTTCCAGCTCTTCAGCAGCCCACTTAACCAGTTCAATATCCTTGTTGTATCTCAGGGGGGCGACATACAGATGACTGTTGATGTCGCTGGAGGCGGAATCAGAAGCCAGAGGAGGAATAAGATTGCTTGGCTCCCCGGTGGAGCCGATTATGATCCTGCCTCCGGGAACAGGACCCTCTTCCTGGTGATCTTTGATCATTTGTCTGGTCAGATTGTTTTTCTCAACAGTTTGCTCATGGCTATTGTCACAACCCCAAAACAGTGCTAGGATGAAAATAATTATCTGGATCATCAAGAATCTATTGAGACTCATATTGTTTTTTTCCTGCTGCTAAAGATATGGCTTTATTGAACATTTTAATACCTTTAATACAGCCTGCCCTTTTCGCCGTCAATGATCAGTATTTTGCAGCTGAAAAAAATATTTTTTTCACTTGAAAAATAATAATACTTTGCTTACACGACCGCATGCCCTATGGCTGGGGAAAAAGACCCAGGGACGAGATTCTTACCGGACCCGCAGGAGAAATGACAGCAAATGCTAAGTACACAGGAAAAACAAATCAAGGAGATTGTCCAGAAATTTGTCAACCAGGACATACCGGAGTATATTCTGGAAAGCGCCGGAGGGCTTTTCTCAGAAAACGGCATTCACAAGCTGAGCATCAAGAAACAGGACCAGAACTGGAATCTTGAAGGCAGAATTCAGGGGGATGACTTCCAGGTTTACAATTCCGAGCTGAGTCTGAACCTGGAAAACGAAGCAATCAACTTCTACTGCAACTGCCCGGATTCGTTTTCCGGGGTCTGCAGACATGTAGGAGCTACAGCCCTGAAATTTCTGGCCTCATTCACTGACAGCGACCAGAAGGAGCTGCCCAAGCCCAGAACCGACTGGCATCACAATTTCAGACTTTACTTTTCCACAGAACTGGAGCCTGAACCAGGTCAGCATTATCTGGTATACAGGTTTTTCCCCGAACCCGGCAGACTCCAGGTTGAATTCTACAGGGCAAGGCAGAACAAGTCAGGCCTGTCGTCAGTGCTCAATCCAGTAACCCTGGAGCAGATAATCCGCAACCCCAACTGGTGTGAAATTTCGCCCCAGCTTCCGGACGTGGTCACCCAGATTGGTCACTCTCTGGATTATTACGGCCAGAGGGTGGAAATCCCACCCGGTCTCATGACCTGGCTTTTCTGGTCCATCAGAAATGAATACTATCTGTTCTGGGAAGACAGCGAACAGCCCGTTCGCATTGAAACTACCCCCATGAGGCTCCAGCTCAGCCCGGCAATGTCTGAGGATGGACTCTCTTTTGATATCATGCTCAGCAGGGAAGGCAAACTTCCTTTTTCCATATCCGGTGAAAAGGTATTCTTTTACGGACAGCTGCCACTCTGGGTCTGCTGGAAAAACAGCTTTTACCCTGTTCAGACAGGGCTGAACCCCAATCTGGTCCAGGAACTGATCACTGAATCACCCATTATTCCCCACAGCGATATCTCCGAATTTCTGGACCGGGTCTGGACCAAGCTGCATTCCTCAGACCTCTTCGGACAGGATGAGTTCCTGGAAAGGATGTCCCCGATTTTTGTTCCGGCCAGGTTCAATCCCAAGCTGTATCTGGATGAGGAAGGCAGCCTGCTGACCCTCCAGATTCAAAATATTTATGAGACAGAACACGGAGAAATCACCCTTTCCGGCCCTGACCAGGATCTCCAGACCGGGAGCTACCAGTTCGAGGGCAAGTCTTTTCTTGTCCGCAGAGAACAGAAAAGGGAAGAGGAGCTCTTGGCGAGCCTTGTGGAGATGGGCTTTCAGCCCAGAAACAAGGCCATGTGGTTCCTGGAACCAGATGAAGCCGTTAATTTTCTTTTGGATTCCTACCCTGGCTTAGTGGATAAATACCGGGTTTACGGTGAAAAGAACCTGACCCGTTACCGGGTCAGGCTGAGCCCGCCCACTGTTGTGGCTAATGTTGAAGCGGATGAAAACCAGAAATGGTTTAATCTGGACATATCCGTTGAGTACGACGACATCCGGGTACCCATTGAAAAAATATGGAAGGCCTGGACCCAGGGCAAGCGTTACGTGCAGCTCAAGGACGGGTCCTACACCAGCCTGCCGGAATCATGGATAAAAAAACTGGGGCACAAGCTTCAGGCCATGGGATATGATCCGGAAAAACCTCCGAAAAAGAAATTTCAGAATCATGAAGTGCCCGTACTGGACAATATCCTGGATGATATTGAACAGGTGCAGTCCGATACCTTCTGGACCGAACTGCGGGAAAAGATTCATTCCTTCAATGAAATCAGGCAGGTTGATCCTCCTCAGGAACTGGACGCCCAGCTCAGGCCTTATCAGCTTCAGGGCCTTAGCTATCTCAACTTTCTCAAGGAATACCGTTTTGGGGGAATCCTGGCCGATGAAATGGGCCTTGGAAAGACAATCCAGACCCTGGCATTTATCCAGGCGATGAAGGAAAAAGGGCAGAAAGGGCCAACTTTGATTATTGTGCCCACCTCGGTTCTGCCCAACTGGGAGCGTGAGGCGCAGAAATTCATTCCATCCCTGACCAGACTGGTCATTTACGGGGCCAGGCGTTCAGGAATGTTTAACAGGATAAAGGATTCAGACCTGGTCATAACCACCTATGCCCTGCTCAGAAGAGACCTGGATGAACTTCTGGCCCATGAATATAAGGCCATAATCCTGGATGAAGCTCAGAACATCAAAAACCCCAACACCATCACCGCCCGCTCTGTTCGCAGGTTAAAATCCGAATTCAGACTGTGCCTGTCAGGGACTCCCATTGAGAACAATCTGCTTGAGCTGTGGTCATTGTTTGAATTTCTCATGCCCGGTTTTCTGGGTTCCCAGCATGCCTTCCATAAAGGCTTTGTCAAGCCTATTAAGGACGGTGACGAGGAAAGCCTGGGCTACCTCCGGTCCAGGGTCAAGCCGTTCATCCTGCGCCGAACCAAGTCCGAGGTGGCCAAAGACCTGCCGCCCAAGGTGGAAAGCGTTTACTACAGCGCCCTTATGGATGAACAGATGGATCTTTATTTCGCCCTGGCCAGAAAACTCAAGGATCAGGTCATGGAAAGAGTGGAGGAAAAAGGCATTGCCGCCAGCCAGATGTCCATCCTGGACGCCCTGTTGAAACTTCGCCAGATCTGCTGCCATCCCAGGCTTCTCAAGCTGGACATGCCCGGATTCAGCAACAACCTGCCTTCAGGCAAATTCGAGGCCTTCAAGGACCTGGTGAATACCATAGTGGAAGACGGTCACAAGGTCCTGGTGTTCTCCCAGTTTGTGCAGATGCTGCATATAATCAGATCATGGCTTTCCATGAACAGGACCCCTTTTGCCTATCTGGACGGATCAAGCAAAAACAGGCTTGAAGAGGTGGACCGTTTCAACAACAACCCTGATATTCCCATTTTTCTCATTTCCCTCAAGGCCGGAGGTACAGGGCTCAATCTGACCTCTGCCGATTATGTCATCCATTATGACCCATGGTGGAATCCGGCAGTAGAGAACCAGGCCACCGACAGAACCCATCGCATCGGTCAGACCAGACAGGTATTCGCCTACAAGATGATCTGCGAAAACACTGTTGAAGAAAAAATCCTCAAGCTGCAGGAATCGAAAAAAGGGGTGGCCGAAGCGGTGATCCCGGGACAGAACGCCTGGAAAGGCCTGACCAGGGATGATCTGGAAATGCTCTTTGAGGTCTGAGAGAGGCCTGAGCAAAGACCGGACCTGCCTTAATGCGGATAGTACTCTACCAGCCCAGGATACCCCCTAATACAGGGGCCATTGCCAGAACCTGCGCGGCTACCGGAACCCAGCTCCACCTTGTGGGTCCTCTGGGCTTCAGCCTGGAGGACAGGCAGCTCAAGAGAGCAGGTCTTGATTACTGGACTTATGTCCATGTCACTGTCCGGGAAAACTGGGAAGCCTTTTCAGACAGCCTGGATCCTGAATCCAGACTGGTCATGACCAGTGCCAGAAAAGGGATATGTTATACCGAGCATGCCTTCCAGGAAAATGACCATCTGGTTTTCGGGCCTGAAACCTGGGGACTGCCGGATAATATCATATCCAAAGCCGATCATCTCATCAGAATACCTATCTGGGGCAGGGTGCGCAGCCTGAATCTTGCCAATGCCGTGGCCGTCATCCTTTATGAGGGTTACAGGCAGCTCGGGTTTCCTGAATGATTAGAGCTTCCATCATCAGGCCGGGGTCAATCAGCTTCCAGGGTGATGTTTTTCTGACCCATGGCATTGTAAATAGCTGCCAGTGCCTTGAGGTAATCCGCGTTGGCCCTTATCAGATTGGCTTCAGCCCCTGAAAGCTTGGCCTGAGCGTCAAGAACGTCGGTATTTGTTCCCACCTGGGCCTCGTACCTGGCCTGGGCCATGCGAAAGCTCTCTCTTGCCTCTTCCAGGGCCTGCCTGGCTACCGAAATCCTCTTGCGGCTTTCTTCAATATTCAGATAGCTGGACTTGACTTCAAAGGCCACTGACTTCAGGAGATGCTCATATTCAGACATAAGCCGTCTTATGTCCTGGCCAGCCTGTTTATGGGCGTAATAAGTCCTGCCCCATTCAAAAAAGGTCCATTCCAGCTGCACACCGGCCCTCCATTCGCTTTTATCCTGAAGCTTGCTGCCGCTGACTGTGGGATCATCTCCGCGCCGGAAATAATCGAAACTGGCCCCGATCTGGGGATAAAAAGAGCTGGCTGTTATCCTTTCATCCTTAAGGGCTATCTGCACGCTTTTATCAGCAATAAATATATCCGGTCTGTTGCTCAGGGCCCTTTCCCTGCACTCCTCAAACTTGAGCATGAACGGCATGAATTCAAGCTCCCCCTGGTAAAAGACATCCTGCTCCAGGGGCAGATTCAGGAGCATGCTCATCCTGGCGGTCAGAGTGTCCACAATGTTGCCCGCGGAGATCAGGTCCTGTTCGGCCTGGGCCACGTCCACCTGGGCCTGAAGCACGTCCAGCCTGGGAACAAGACCCACGTCATAAAATGACTGGCTGACCTTCAGCTGCGAATTAAGCCTGGTCAAAGAATCTTGCGCCACGCGCACTGACTCCCTGGCTGTCAGCAGATCAAGGAAGGTACTCTGGATTTCCAGAATCAGCTCCAGTTCAGCTCTGTCAAGCTGTGATCCGGCCTGGTCACTTCCCAGCCTGGCCTTTTCAAAATTGCTGAGAATGTTGAAACCGGTGAACAGGGGCTGATAAATATTGAAATTCATGTTCCAGACATTTCTTGAGTCCTTGATCTCTCTGGGAGGAGGGCCTGGATCTCTGGCCGTGGGATGTTCATCAAGGCGGGTGTAGGAGTATGATGTTTTGAATCTGGGCCCAAAGGCGGCTCTTGCTGATTTTACCCCGTATTCAGCCCCAGCCAGGGTTTCGCGAACAGCCTGAAGGGACTGGTTTCGCTCAAGACCCATTTTTACCGCGGTCTCAAGGTCGATTACTTCCCGGGCGCCTGCCTTGAGAGCGGGCATAAGAATCAGGACGGCAAACAATGACATGCATGCCAATAATGACGATCTCATCACGTAGCTCCGATAGTGCTTTGTATGGATATTCAGACCAACCAGCCGGTCAATCTGATAAAGTGGTTAAGAACAAAACAGTTGCCTCATGAAACCATAACATATAAGATAACATACACTTTCCGGGTTAACAATAATAAACCGCCCGGTATTTCAAAACAGTGTCAGCAACTGACTTTAAGGTCAATAGACAGCTGGCCATGATTATCCTCCCGGGCCGACCACTGTGCTGACTGTCTTGAAGACAACTGCCGGAATACTTTCACAGCCTGCCACGCGCCCGTAGCTCAGCCGGATAGAGCGTCGGACTTCGAATCCGCAGGCCGGGAGTTCGAATCTCTCCGGGCGCACCAAAGAAATTAAGGGGTTACAGAAGAATGTCTGTGACCCCTTTTTCTTTATGTAAGCGCATTGTAAGCATAAAAAAAAGACTCTTCAAATTTTC
>PWNK01000120.1 GCA_003557865.1 Desulfonatronovibrio sp. | reverse complement strand
TTTTAAGCCGAAGTGGTGGAACTGGTAGACACGCTATCTTGAGGGGGTAGTGAGCCACGCTCGTGGGGGTTCGAGTCCCCCCTTCGGCACCACCAATAAGTCCAGTCAAATCCGGCTGGATTTAAATGTTCAATAAATTCCAATATATAAGCCCGGGCAGACAGTCCGGGCTTAACTTCTTTTGCATCCTGCTCAAGAAGCCTTGAGGCCCATGAGCTGAATATGATCCTGGAAAGTATCAGGCCAACGCCGTCCAGGGACAGGTCCCACAGCAAGTCGGCCTTCAAACCATAAAGACCCTGATAACAAGAGGCATGCTCAGGGCGGCGATTACTGTCTGAACAGTTATGATGCCAGCCATCATGTCCATATCTCCCTTGAGCTGCCTGGCCATTACATAAGCTGCCGGGCCGCAGGGCAAAGAAGCAAAAATTACCAGGACAAGCATTTCGGGCTGGTCCAGGCCGATCAATACACCCAGAAAACCCATCATCAAGGGCTGAATAATCATTTTAAACATCCCGGACCAGGCAATGGGAATAGTCTTGGAGGCAATCCTGCTGAACTTGAGACCTGCCCCTACTGCCAGCAGGCCGAGAGACAAGGATGCCTGGCTCAAAATACGCACAACTTCATCACTTCCCAGAACCAGCCTTAACCCGCTTAAGTTGGCCAGGATGCCAAACAGGCAGGCCAGGATCAAAGGATTTTTGACCAGGGAGAGCAAGGCATGGTCCCAGCCTTTGCACTGATTATCCCCGAACCTGGTCACAACCGCCACGCTGATAACATTGACCAGGGGAATAATTACAGCGATAACCATGGCCGCCAGAGTAAGGCCCTGTTCTCCGAAAAAAACGTAGGCAGCTGAAATCCCAACGTAGGTGTTAAACCTCAGTCCTCCCTGAAAAACTGACGAATACTCAGGGTCTGAAACCTTTAGTAACGGCCGCAGCAATACCATTACCAGGCTGACAAACGATATCGTCCCTGCGGCGACTGCGGCCATGGACCAGAAGCGGGCCTGGCCCAGATCCGCGCTGTAAAGGCTGAAAAACAAGAGGGCCGGGAAAAAAATGTAGTACGTGATTCTCTCAGCCATGGGCCAGAAATTTTCCCCTGGAAAAGCCAGCCTCTGAAAAAGCCAGCCCATCATTATCAGAACAAATATGGGGGAGACAGCCAGAAAAACACTGTTCATCTCAATCCTTGCGCACGCAATCTGAAGGTCGCCGCCCGGCTGGCGGCAGGGCCGTCCAGGACATGTCCTCAATACCTGAAAAATTCTCAAGCTTTCTTGACAGAACACGAAAGCAGACCAATAATCAAGGTTCGTGTTGGTGTCCACATTCCCTTACTGAGAAGCAAGGCAAAGAGTAAAGACCAAAGGATCAAGAGGTTAACCCTGCGGCCGCCAGGCTCTTTTAGGATCATGCCGGCAGGCTGTAAAGACCATGGGCTGTCAGGTGTCTTTTCAGGCCCACATTGTCGTGAGGATCATGGAAATGATCAGGTTGCATGGCCCGGGCAAATTATTTAAACAGTCATAACCAGACTGAGTTTTTTAGGCTGGGCCTGCAAAAAGTCTTATTTTCAGACGCAGATGACAGAGGACGGAAGACGTCTTTATCTTTACTTTTAACCTTTTACCTTTATCTTTTCACTCTCATATTAATAATTATACCCCAGGAGAATAGTAATGAACAGATTAACCGCTTTTGTTGCCGCAGCTGCAATTCTTTTTTTTCTGTCAATGGGCGGGATGAGCATCCAGGCCGGGACTGAAGATGAAGGACCAAGGATACTTAATCTCAGATGCACCCAGTGCCATGATCTGAGGCGGGTTGAAAACGCCAATAAAAACCGCCACCAGTGGGAAAATACCGTGGACAGAATGAGGCTTATTGGATCCAGAATCAGCCCGGACGAGAAAGCTGTCCTCATCGATTACCTTGTCAGGTAGACTGTTACAGGGCCTGCTGACTTTTCCTGACGCAGCCCCTCTGTCTTGCACCAAAGATCTTACCATAAGAAACCTTTTACTTCTCGGAGTTTTAAATGTCATATCTGCTGGCCTATATTACCGCTTCAGACCTGAATGAAGCTGAAAAGATCGGTCAAGCTCTTGTCCAGAACAAACTTGTTGCATGCGTGAACATATTTTCGGGCATGCAGTCCATGTACATGTGGAAAGGCAGCCTGGAAAAATCACAGGAGACGGTGATCATTGCCAAAACAACTGAAAAACTCAGAGACAGGGTACTGGAAAAAGTACAGAATATTCACAGTTATGAGTGCCCGTGCATAATTTTTATTCCGGTCATGGGAGGAAATCCGGATTTTCTGCAATGGATCACCCATGAAACAGGGTCCTGATCTCTTTTTAGTTTTCATCCGGAAACGGTTCTTTTTCCTTTTGGCTGTGTCAATCTGCACAATTATTCGTCAACGTATTAAGATACGCCTCCTCATAATTGCTTGATTTCCTTGCCAAAAGAAAAAACTCCTCGTTTCCGGAAAGAAAACCAACAGTTTCC
>PWNK01000071.1 GCA_003557865.1 Desulfonatronovibrio sp. | reverse complement strand
GGTATGGCTGCCGATCATGAACCCGATGGCTGAAATAATGAATACCAGAGGCCAGCCGGCCAGAAAAGCTCCGGCGCTGCGGCCCATGATGCGCACGCCTATGGAGAAGAAAACCCCTAAAGCTATCATCAGGACCAAAAGGGTGGGGAACAGGTTAAAGCTTTGAGCAGTAGCTGCCGACCTGGCCCGGCTCTCAGCGCTTCTGGCCGCTACCCACTCGGCAATGGCCTCGTCCGCTGCGTTATTTAAGGCCCTGTCCTCAAAATTGGCAGCCGCGGCCCTGGCCTGTGCCTCTTCAGCCGCGGCCCTGGCCTGCCTGGTCCTTTCCTGGGCGGCTTCAAACCTTGGCTGGGCATCAGCCCGCATCTGGGCGGCTGTTGCTTCACTACGATAGAATGAATCCAGGGGATTGCTGTCCCATCTTCCAGGCCTTACAAAATAAGGCGCCAGAGATGCCAGCACCCCGTGCCTGCTGGCCCGCAAACCTGATAGACGATTCTCCGCGTCTATCTTTTCCAGGGTCTTGAAGGGAGCCCGCTCAGCTTCCTGGGCCACAATGGCTTCATTGGTCCTGATGACTTCCCTCAGATCCGGTGGCTGGCTGAACCCCCAGGCCAGAATCAGGCCCAGAAGCAGCAGGAAGCCTCCCAGCCAGCAGACCATCCAGTCTTCCTTTTTCCACAGTTCTTCCCATTTGCTCTTGGTCTTGGCAAGGTGGGCCATTTCTTCCTGTATGGCCTCCTGGGCTTCTTTCTTGTCATGATCCGCCATAATTTTATCTCCTTAATTTATTAAAGATTTATTCATTAGTGCCTTACGCCTGGAGCTACTTGACAACTATCACACTTCTGCGGCCCAGATTGACCACCTTGCAGGTAACTCCTCCCAGGGCCCCCCTAATTTCTGCGCCGTGTTTTCCTGAGGCGCCCATGACAATATAGTCGGCGTTGACCTGGTCAGCAGTCTCCAGGATAACAGTATCCGGGGAGCCCGCCTTAACAAAGACCTCACCCTGGACTCCCTTTTCTGCCAGTCTGGCTTCCACCGCCTTCTTAATACCCTGTCCTTCCTTGCGCAGAGTATCATCCAGCAGGTTGCACTCATCCTGTCCAACAAAGGAAATACACAGATCAGGGACAACCACTACCGAATAAATTTTGCCTCCTCCCATTTTCTGGGCCAGTTCCAGGGCCTTATCCAGGGTCTTGCCCGATGATGCCGATCCGTCATGCGGAACTAATAAATTCATAATCTTTTCCTCCAAAATAATGGTTAAAAATACTAATACACTAAAACCACTGAATAAAATTTAAATACAATTTCAAATAATCTGTCTGTCCAGCTGCAGTTCCCAAGACAATCCAGAAGATAAACATCATGAAACCAATAAATGGAAACTTAAAAAAGAATGCTAACAATTTTAAGCAAAAAATATACCAAAAAAGAATGCAGTTCCCCTTGACTCTAAGCTAATTTTTAACTAATCATTACAGATAGTTAAAAAAGCAGTGGATTGTGACTTCGGGCAAACAGGGTAGAATTGAGATGTCATGCTAATCCAGAACCACATAGAACTGCATACATTTGTTAGCACCAGAAGCTAAATAATATGCTGTCATGAACAGGGCAATCTGTTCCAAAGAAAAAAAGTGTGAGTTGCTGGCATGTAACCCATGGCTGGTGTTGGATACATGGCTTAAGCCCAGTAGTGCGCTGGTCCCGGGGAACAGGGCCCGCACCTGACGCTCCCGTGTTTATGCAGGCGCTAACTGCGGTTTGCATAAAGATAGTTTTCATGCAGCTATCATCAGTACCTGCCTGATCATCTCAGCCTTGACACGGACTGAGTTCAGGACTTAATCATTAAAAGCTATGATAATTAATGCTTGCTGACTTCAAAGAGGAGAACCAGCAGATGGCCTTGTATGACAATAAAGAGCAGGAAAGCGTTAAACATAAAAGCAACATCTGGTTCCGCACTTCCATGGGAGTGCAGAGCAAGTTTCTGCTGGGAAGCGGACTGATTCTGCTCGGTGTCTGCCTGGTTAGCGCTTTCGTTATATATTTTCACGAAAAACGTCAGCTGGAAGAACGGGCTTATGCCAAATCCGACCTGGTCATGTCCGCAGTGGATGCCAGTCGGGATTATGTGCGGGAAGTCCTTCGTCCCGCCATGTACAAACAATTCGGTGAGGATCATTTTATCCCTGAAGCCATGTCCACCTCTTTTGTAGGCAGGTCGGTCATGGAACGCTTTGCCCCTTCCCTGGAAAAGTTTGAATACCGGCGGGTAGCCGTCAACGCCCGCAACCCGGACTTTGAAGCCACCCCCCTGGAAAGGGAAAAGATCGATTTTTTTGAAAACAATCCGGACCAGCTGGAATGGAGGGGGGTGCTCAACTCAGACGGGCAGGAACAGTTCATTCGTTTCCGACCAGTCATCTTCGAGCATGAATGCATGCGCTGTCACGGAGACCCGGCTGGAGCGCCTCAAATTCTGCTGACCATGTACGGCAGTGACCGCGGGTTCGGTCGTGAGGTCGGACAGCTGGCCGGAGTGACCATGGTCAGTGTGCCCGTGGAGGCGGCCATGTCCCAGGTCAGGGAGAAGGCCATATCAGTTTTTCTGGTTGTTTTTATTGGCGTATCCGTAGTATATATATCCCTGAGCTTTTTCTTCAACCGCATGGTGGTCGCCAATTTACGAGGCCTGATGGACATCTTCAGGGACGAAGCGGACCAGCATCCGGCAAACATGGCCCACATCCCGGGAAACGACTGGGAACGTATGGATGAAATTGAAGGCCTGACCAGGGCCGCATCCAACATGGCCGATCACCTTCGCCGGACCAGGGAAAAACTCCGGCAATACGCCCAGGACCTGGAAAAAAAGGTTGAAGAAAGGACCCGGGCCCTGCAGATTTCCCAGGACAAACTGCAGCAGCAGGTTACCGCCAGGAATCAGGAACTGCAGACTCTCAACGCCCTGGCCGAACTGACAACCCAGGCGGTAGGGCTTTCAGAGATCCTGCCCCAGGTCCTGCGCCGCACCCTTCGGGTCTTCCCTGCCCAGGGAGCGGGCATATATCTTTACGACGAAGACAAGAACAGACTGGTTTTGCACTACCAGGAAAGCGCGCCTGGTCTTTTGTCCCAGATATCATGCACTGACTCCAAAAGGCTGGACGCTTCCTCCTCTCCCTCCAGTCTGAAAGAATCCATACTGGAAGCCGCCAGGGGCCGGAACAGCTTTTACCATTGCTTGCGCAACTCAGCCTGTCTGAACATACCCCTTTATTGCCGGGGCAGAGTTCTGGGGGTCATGGTCTTCAGCGGGGTGCAGTCCGAAGAGCTGTCTGCCGAGCTGCAGTCCCTTTTATCTTCCATTGGCCGCCAGATCGGCATCGCCGTGGAGAGTCTGCAGAACATGGAAAAACTGATGCAGAGCAAGGAACTGCTGCAGTCTGTATTTGACGGCATAACCGACCAGGTTGTTTTTATGGACAGGGATTTCAGCATTAAGATGGTCAACAAAGCATATACCACCATGTATAATGTCGAGATGGAAGAAGTGCTGGGAAAGCGCTGTTACGAAATCCACGGAAGTGGAGAGCGTCCCTGCTCGGAATGCGGTCTCAAGGAAGTCCTGCTTACCAAAAAACCGGTGGTTCATGAAAAGTCCTGTCCATCACCCCACGGGATATTCCAGGTCCACTGCTACCCCACCCTGGATGAGCAGGGCCGCGTGGAGAACATCATCCGCTATGTCAAGGAAGTTACGGATCAAAGACAGATTGAACAGAAAATCCAGCAGACCGAAAAGCTGGTGGCTATGGGCCAGCTGGCAGCAGGAGTGGCTCACGAGATCAACAATCCCCTGGGGGTGATCCTGTGCTACATTGAGCTCTTAAAGAGACAGCTCAAGGAACACCCTCAAGGCAGCAGGGACCTGGCTATAATTGAAAAACAGGCCAGGAACTGCAAACACATCGTCAGCGATCTCCTGCAGTTTGCCAGAAGCAAGGAAACCAGGAAACAGCCGGCATCGCTCAACCAGGCTTTGAACCAGGTTCTGGACATGGTGACCGAACAGTTTAGAAAGCAGGGACTGGAAATCAAGCTTGACCTAAGTCCTGATTTGCCCCTGCTCAATATGGATGTTCAAAAAATGAAACAGGTCTTCCTCAACCTGCTCATGAACGCCAGTCAGGCCATAAAGGATAAAACAGGCAGAATTGACATTTCCACTCGCTATCTAACTGAGAACAAGTCCCTGGAAATTATCTTCAGGGATAATGGACAGGGTGTTCCAGAGTATCTCATGGACAAAATTTTTGATCCATTTTTCAGCACCAAGCGCACAGGAGAAGGCACAGGCCTGGGGCTGTCCCTGAGCTACGGTATCGTGAGGGAACATGACGGAGACATTTCCGTCAGCAGCAAGCCCGGGGAATGGACCCAATTCAGAATCCTGCTGCCTGTAGAGCAGCATGAATCCTAACCTGGTAATGACGCGCATTAGAAAATTTTTTTCTCAAGGTTGACAGGCTCTGTGATGCCCGGGTCTGGCAGCATATCAAGCAAGGGGTTTTATTCATGGACCAGTTGAGTTTGCTGATAATTGACGATGAAAAGGATATGCTTGACGGCTTAAAGAGGATCCTGCCCGATGAATTGGAAAATACGAGCATCACGGTATCCTCCAGCCCGGTCAAAGCCCTGGACATGGTTAAAAAGAATCCCTTTGACCTGATCCTTATGGACGTTAGAATGCCTGAAATGGATGGTATCGATCTGCTGGACAGAATTAAACAGGTTGAACCCGAGTCGACCATTATCATGATGACCGCCTACGGCAGTATAGAAGTAGCTGTTCAGGCCATAAAGCTTGGGGCCTATGACTTTATCACCAAACCCTTTGAAATTCCCGATCTGGTCAGGTATATTCACAAAGGCCTGGAGAGAAGCTCCCTGATCCGGGAAAACATGAACCTCAGGCAGCAGATCTGCCGCAAGTCGGTCTTTGAGGATTTTGTTGGACAGAGTTCCCCCATGAAAAGGCTGTATGAAACCATCCAGTCCCTGGCCAGGACCGACTACTCGGTTCTCATCAGGGGGGAATCAGGAACAGGCAAGGAACTGGTGGCCAGGGCCATCCATTCCTTGAGCGACAGGAGCGATAAAAAGCTGGTCACGGTCAACTGTCCGGCCATTCCGGAACATCTTCTGGAAAGCGAGCTCTTCGGCCATAAAAAAGGTTCTTTTACCGGGGCCCTTAAGGATCATAGGGGCCTTTTCGTGGAGGCCAGCGGGTCCACCCTGCTCCTGGATGAAATCGCGGATATTCCGGTTTCCATCCAGACCAAGCTGCTGAGGGCCCTGCAGGAACATGAAGTCAGGCCTGTTGGGGGCAGCAGAAACATCCGGGTGGACGTGCGCATTCTATCCACCACCAACCAGGATCTTGAAGCCATGATCAAAGATAAGAGCTTCAGGGAAGACCTGTTTTACAGGCTGAATGTGGTCAGCGTGTCCACCCCATCCTTAAAGGACATATCCGAGGATATCCCCCTGCTGGTGCATCATTTCAACCGCAAGGCCGCCCAGGAACTGGGGACATCCCCCAAGAGCATCTGTCCCGACGTTATCAGAGCCCTGGTACGCAGGGATTGGCCTGGAAACGTCAGGGAACTGCAGAATTTCACCCGCAGAATGATCGTCTTCTCTTCCGGAGATGAAATCAACATGGCCACACTGGCAGCAGTCAACAGCCAGGAGCACTCCAGATCGGGCCCAGCGCCCCCCGAATCCGGCGATGGCCTGGAGACCTATGCTGAGGCCAAAACCAGAGTCATTAATGATTTTACTGAGGATTACGTCCGGAGGCTGCTTTCCAGGACCAGCGGCAACATATCCCAGGCGTCCAGGATGGCCGGAATGAGCAGGGTGGCCCTGCAGAAAATCACCAAACGCCTGGATATTGACCCCGGCAATTACCGCTGAAGCGAATTTGTCAAGGCTTGATGATAATATCCTTCTCTTCTGTTGAAAAGGATGAAAGCAGGCTGGGCTTCTCCCCCACAAGAACCATGTCTTCAATCCTCACTCCCAGGTTGTCCAGGTATATTCCGGGCTCCAAAGCAAAAACCTGGTTGCGCTGAAAGACCGGTCCTTCATCCATTGCTTCTGGCATGAACATCATCATGCTGCTGGAAGACCCTCCATATGCTTTTTCCAGCTCACTCTTTTCAGGGACCATTTCCCTGGCCTTACGCTTTTTACCGGCATCACTGCCATCTGGAGCTTCCCGGAGCCTGGACTCTGAGGGAGAAAGGGTCAGAAACGGGGTTTCATGCACTTCAAGGCCGATCCCATGCCCTGCGGAATAAATCATATTTTTTTCATATCCGCCATGCCTGAATATATCCCGGATCACTCTTTCAGGGCCATAGATGGTTTTTCCCCGGCTCATGACCTCCAGGGCCCTGTCCCTGGCAGTCAGGATCAGGTGGTAAAGTTCCAGAAACTGAGGATCAGGCTTGCCCAGATAAAAGACCCTGGTAATATCCGACCAGTAGCCCCTGACCCTGGCCCCGAAGTCAATAAGCAGCGGGCCCTCTTCAACCTGAGCGTCCATCCAGCGGGAAAAAGGCAGGGCCGTGTTCTCTCCGGACCTGACCCTGCATTTGGCTTCGTCAGCTCCCAGGGCTTTTGCCCGGGCATCAAATATTCCTGACAGCTCTTTTTCAGATATCCCCGGATTGATGGCCTTCTTAACCTCCTGCATGGCCTGTTCAGCTATGGTGCAGGCCTTTCTAATGTTATCAACTTCAAAACCATCCTTTACTGACCTGAGTTCCATGATAGCCGGAACGATATCCATGTGACTCCGGATATTAAACTTATTCAGGAGATAAACACTTAAATGGTTTTCTTCGATGCCCACAGGGCCCTGAATGATTTTTCGGAAAAAATCCAGGAGGATGGTCCCCCCTGGCGGTCTGATGATCTTTTTGGCCTGAAGTCTTTGCCAGGCTGTTTCTGCAATATCAAACTCTCCCGGAACCACAGGAATGAGGCTGTCTTTAACCGCTTCAGCGTAAACAGACCTGGCTGCCACCAGTTCCGGCTCATCTTCGGGCGAAACAATCAGAAAAGAAGGCTCATGAGGGTAAACCGAGGTAAAATAATATATATTTTCCGGATTATGAATGATAATCCCCGAGAGAAAAAGGTGCCTGGCGATCTCCTGCAGCCTGTGGATTCTCTTCCAGCCGGTCATAATTCTTTTGGGAGCCATCTTTATCCTCTTGAAAAAAAGTTCTTCCAGCTGAATGCCGGCTCAAAGTACTGGTAGTGATAAGGCAGAAAGCGGCATGCCCCCCATTTGGCCTTGAAGCGCTCAATCCCGGAGCTGACCCCAAGCCCCATGTTGGCGAATTTTTTGCCACTGGAAAGGGCCGCATCCAAAGCGCGGTCCAGGAGCAGATCGTTCAGTCCGGGAATTCCTCGGGACTCCTCTTTTGCCATGTTGAAAAGATAAAAACAATAATCGCCGGGTCCCATGTCAAAAACCGTGAACCCGGCAAGGCTCCGGTCGCGGACACGTCTGGCCTCGAAAATAAAGCCCCTGGGACACCCGGAAAGATAATCAGGCAGGCGATGATAAAATGCAGCCTTGTCCCGGTCAAACCCCTTGCGCCTGATAAACTCGGAAAGCAGATCCAGGTGCTCTCTGGTAAAGGCTCCAGCCCGGTCAACATGAACATCTTTTGCAGCCCTCTTAAGCATATTGCGCAGCTTGGCGTTCTTCAAGACTTTATCAAGCTCAAGGCATGAATAATAATCTCTTTCCAGGTATTTGCATTTATATTCCGGGATGTTCATGTTGACAGGGGAGATGGTTCTAAGACCGGATGGCTTGATTTTTTTCACCAGAGAGGACACATGATCCTCAAAACCCGGCACGGAAGAATCCGCGTGCAGAGGATAACAGATTATGCTCGCCTCCCCGGGGTTCATATAATACATCAGATCGCTGTCAACAAAAGCCTCGCTGTCTGAAAACGAGCAGAAATAGTCGGGAAGGTGCTCAGGGACGTAGGCCTGAGCAGCGGGAGTGGGGCTGGGTCTGCTGGGCATGTGGGTCTTTCTCCGGATATGGGATCGGCAGCAGTGCTGCCAGGCTCCATTATCCTTGAATTAATAACAGCTTGCTGCTAACATTGGCTTTATGGGCAGCTCAGTAGATAATATTTATGTTTTATGGGACGAATCCCATCTCTGGGGAGTGATGCTGACCAGGGCCCTCCGGGAAATGGAGATCCCCTTCAAGGTTATTGATTCAAAGTCTGTCCGAAACGGCATACTTGAGCACAAGTCTCCATGCGGAATCCTGGTTCCGGGCGGCTGGGCGAGACTCAAGGCCAGAAGTCTTGGTCCACGGGGAATGGAGGCAGTCAAAACGTATCTGCATTCAGGAGGAAGGTATCTGGGTTTTTGCGGCGGGGCCGGACTGGCCCTGAAATCAACCCCGGCCTGCCCCAGTCTTAACCTGTGTCCCTGGGGAAGAAAGCCCCTGAAAGACCGCCTGCCCAACTTCAGCGGACATGTCCTGAGCCTGGTAAAAACAAAAGGCCAAAGTCAGGAACACAAGCTTTTCCTGCCTGTCTGGTGGCCTTCCCAATTTGAGCCCTGCCCGGATTCGGGTCAAGAAGTAACTGTCCTGGCCAGATATCTGGAGCCGGGAAAGGACTTCTGGAGTTCCGACCTTGATCTTGCCCACATCCAGGCATCAGATATTCACAAATGGGAACATGTTTACGGAATAAATCTCAATCCGGATTCTCTGTCTGGACAGCCATGCATAATCCGCGGTTCATTTGGTCAAGGCCGCTATATCCTAAGTTACTCCCATCTTGAAACCCCTGATTCTCCCCAGGCCAACAGGCTTTTAGCTTCCATCCTCAGGGAATGGCTCCATGAGCATCAATCTTCATTCCCTGACAAAAGCGTGCCCGGGTGGAACCTGAGAGAAACCGTGCCGGTCTGGGAGGATGAAACCCTGCTATGGGCCAGAAACGCCCTGGATGAACTTATATCTCACGGCCGCAACCAGTTTTTGCTTTTCTGGAGAAGCCCGTGGCTTCTGGGCTGGAGCAGGGGGATCCCCGGGGCACACATAAATTTTCTCTACGCCATGATCTGTCACGCCCTGGAATGCAGGCCCAAGGAGAAGGCCCAGGAATTCTGGGCCGGTGAAAAGAATAGCTTCCAGCAAGAAATGGAAATATTTCTTAAAGAACTGAAACACTATCTCTGCCATGAAAGGCTGGCCATCTCCCTGAACCAGTCTTCACCTGAAGCCAGTTCAGACGACAAACTGCAGCAAAAGAAGAAGAAACTTTTCGGTTCGTTCCCAGGGTACGGGGGGTATTACGGGAAACTAATCCAAAGCATTGACCAGCTTGTTTTCAGACTGATGTAAAATGAATATTTCTCAGCCCGGGAACCGTTTCCCGGCTTTCCCCAAGTTCTGGTGCGTAACTTTATCAGGTCTTTAAAGGATTTATCCCCGAAAATATGAGTAGAACTCGGGATGAACAAGAATCTCAACCTTATCCTTGTGCTCGACTCTGACCACCTTTTCCGGCATGAGACCTACATCCATTGCAATGTCTTCAATCCTGGCCTTTTCCTTCTTTACTGCATCAGTCATTTGCTCAAAACTTGCCACTGATACCCAGTCGTCCATAATATTTCTCCACAACTCGAGAGTTAAAAGTTAAAGGTCCTGCCACGCTGTGGCGTGGTAAAAAAGCAAGACACCTCAGCGGATACGGAACCAGAGGTCAGGTCCGGTCAATCCGCCGGGGGCCACGGAGTACACCTGCGGCACGGAGCATAACCTTCATAAAAGGCTTCATAGAGTGAAGCAAAAACCACCCTGTTGCCCTCCGCGATTCTTTGCCCGTATCCGCATTCCATGACGTGAAAGCGTCTGCTGCGCGAATTTCCCGCGAAAGAAAGCCCGGCTTCTTCCATGTTCAGAATTTCCGGCCAGAACCCACGGCGGGCGTTCATGGCCTCCCTCTGGGCCCTGAGAATGCCCGCCGCTATCTGCTCATCCTGGTCCGGGTGGGGATAATAAAAGGCGTGGCCCTCCCTGACCATGACCACGCTTAAATTTTCATTGTTGGGCAGATAGACGTAAGCCAGTGTCCTCCCAAACCTGTCCCGGGGTTCGCGGCCGGTTTTAAGAATCAGGTTCCTGCCGGAAACAAGTTCCTCTAGTCTCTGGGTGGCTTCCCGGGCATAATACTGGCTGG
>PWNK01000131.1 GCA_003557865.1 Desulfonatronovibrio sp. | reverse complement strand
TGGCCTCCCTCATCAGGCCTATTTCATAGTCATTTTTTATGAAAATTCCACGAAGCTTCTTCAAAAACTATCTGCGTCCCTTTATTCTTGTTTTTGTCAGAAGCCCTTCATAGTGCCTGGAAATCAGATGAGACTGAAACTGGGCCATGGTGTCCATGGCCACGGCCACAACGATCAAAAGGGCCGTGCCTCCATAATAAAATGGAACATTGAATTCCCTGATCATGAACACCGGAAGCACGCACACCAGGGACATGTAAATGGCCCCAGAAAAAGTCAGTCTGGACAGGACCCGGTCGATATACTCCTTGGTCTTCAAGCCAGGCCTGATACCTGGAATAAAACCGCCCTGCTTCTTTAAATTTTCGGCAATATCCTTGGGATCAAAGATTATGGCCGTGTAAAAAAAGCAAAAGAAAATAATCAAGGCCACAAAGAAGATGTTGTAAACCAGGGAATCAGGCATGAGGTGGTTGGAGAACATCTCCAGCCAGCCCGCCTGGGAAAAACTGGCGATAGTCGCCGGGAACATGAGGATGGACGAAGCGAATATCGCCGGAATGACCCCGGCTGTATTCAACTTGAGGGGCAGATGACTGGTCTGCCCACCATACATTTTCCTGCCCATCATGCGCTTGGCATAATGAATGGGCAGCCTTCTCTGAGCCCTTTCTACATAAACAATGGCCAAAAGCACTCCGACAATGATTGCCAGGATGAACAGAGCCACAAACAAAGTGACCTCACCCGCGCTGAGCAGCTGAAAGGAGTTGGACAGGGCACCGGGAAGTCCGGCCACAATGCCCGCGAATATTATCAGGGAAATGCCGTTTCCCAGTCCCCTGGCAGTAATTCTCTCACCCAGCCACATTATGAATATGGTTCCCGAAGTCAGGGTCATAACAGTGGTCAGGCGAAAGGCCCAGCCGGGATCAACAACTATGGCCGCCCCTGTGGGGCTGGTCATGTTTTCAAGACCGATGGATATGCCCATTCCCTGCACCAGGGTAATCATTACCGTGCCGTACCTGGTCCACTGGGTGATCTTTTTGCGGCCTGCTTCTCCCTCCTCCTTTTTCCACTTGGAAAGGGTAGGGCTGACCACAGTCAAAAGCTGCATGATAATGGAAGCTGAAATATAGGGCATGATGCCCAGGGCAAAGATCGAGAAATTCTTCAGTCCGCCCCCGGCAAACATGTCAAAAAGGCCGAAAAGGGTGTTCTGGGCGGTACCGAAGAAATCAGACAGGGCTTCCCCGTCGACTCCAGGAAGCGGTATGTGTACACCAATGCGATATACAGCCAGAAGCAGAAAGGTAAAAAGAACCTTGTTTCTGAGTTCCTTAAGTCCGGACTCGCCTGGCTGTCTGGGTTGTTTTGCCACTTGTCCAGTCCTTTCCTATCCTTCCAGAGACAAAGCTGTTCCGCCTGCCTGCGCTATCTTTTCAGCTGCGGTTTTACTGAATTTGTGCGCGGTAATCTTTACGGAAAAATCGATTTCTCCGGATCCCAGCACCTTGACCGGCTTATCTTTGGCACATATGCCTGAAGAATAGAGTTCCTCCAGGGTAATTTCCTCAGCTCCGGAAAATTTTTGGACGATCTGTCCGATGTTGACCGGGGAATACTCAACCCGGAACGGATTCTTAAACCCTCTTTTAGGAAGTCTTCTCTGCAGGGGCATCTGCCCCCCTTCAAAGCCCGCCGGAATACTGGCTCCGGCCCTGGAACGCTGTCCCTTGTGCCCCTTGCCGCTGGTTTTTCCCAGCCCGCTTCCATTGCCCCTGCCAAGTCTTCTCCGGGACTTTTCCTCTTCCGGAAACGGATAAAGATCATGCACATTCATTACTTGATAACCTCTACAAAAGTTCGAACCTTATTGATCATGCCGGCCACGCATTCGTTATCCTTGACCTCAAGGACCTGGTTGGGCTTTTTCAAGCCAAGTGCTGCCAGGGTTTTCTTCTGGTCCGGCTTTAGTCCGATATAGCTTTTTTTCAGTCTGATTTTCATCTATTACCTCAACTTGGAAATCCACTTTAACCGGCTTACTTTACTTCAGCGTATTCCACGGACTTTCCCCTTAGCCTGGAAACATCCTCGGGATTGGTCAGAGTCTTGAGTCCCTGCAGGGTGGCCTTGATCACGTTATGGGGGTTATTGGTCCCAATGGCCTTGGTCAGTACATTTTTAACGCCCACCGCCTCCATGGCCGCGCGCACAGGACCCCCAGCAATTATCCCGGTTCCGGCACTGGCCGGCTTGAGCAGAACCCGGGCCGCGCCATAGGCTCCAGTAACCTGGAAAGGGATGGTCATCCCGGCCATGCTGACTTGAAACATGTTTTTCTTGGCCCGGTCAGAAGCTTTCTTGATGGCATCAGGCACCTGGTTGGCCTTGCCCAGTCCGTAGCCCACGCGGCCGTTTCCATCACCCACCACCACCAGGGCGCTGAACCTGAACCTTCTGCCGCCTTTGACCACCTTGGCCACCCGGTTAAGATGAACTATCTTTTCAATAAGTTCCAAATCACTCTGCTGCATACATACCTCTTAGAATTTTAATCCCATTTCCCTGGCCCCATCGGCTAAGGCTTTAACACGGCCATGGTAATAATAGCCGTTGCGGTCAAATACCACGGTGTCGATATTCTGGTTCATTGCCTTTTCGGCGATCATCTTTCCGACATTCTTGGAGGTTTCCAGATTAAGTCTGCTTTCTCCCTCCAGGTTCTGAGAGGAGAAGGCAACCAGAGTTCTGGACGTTTCATCATTGACTATCTGTGCGTAAATATGCCTGTTGGATCTGAAGACCACCAGTCTGGGACGGTCTTGACTGCCGTTTATCTTTTTGCGGATACGAACCTTTCTTTTGAACCTGGAATCCTTCTTGGATATTTTCATGGCATTACTCGCTATTTCTTACCAGATTTACCGGCCTTGCGCCTGATCTGTTCATTTTCGTACTTGATTCCTTTTCCCTTGTAGGGCTCAGGTGGACGTACTCTGCGGATGACCGCAGCCAGCTCTCCCACTGCCTGTTTATCGATTCCACTGAGGGTGATCCTGTTCTTTTCCACTTTGGCCTCGATTCCCACGGGCAGATCTATTTTCACCGGGTGCGAGTATCCCACGTTCAGGACAATGGTCTTGCCCTGGAGATCAACCTTGTACCCAACGCCCACCACTTCCAGAGCCTTATCAAATCCCTTGGATACTCCAATGACGGCGTTGTTGACCAGGGTTCTGCGAAGACCCCACTGCTCCCGAGCGGTTCTGCTGTTATCGATCTTCTTGAGCTGAATGACCCCGTTATCCACACTCATATCGATCTTGGAGTGCAGATCTACCCTGAGTTCCCCCTTGGGCCCCTTGACCTGGACCTGGGATCTGTCAACTTTGACCTCGACTCCCTGAGGTATTGTAATTGGCTCTTTACCTATACGTGACATTTTAACCTACCATATTTCACAGATGAGCTCACCGCCCACGTTTTGTTTACGGGCCTGGGACCCTTCTAGCACCCCCCGGGAAGTGGACATAATGCAGATACCCAGGCCGTTTCTCACTGCCGGTATTTCAGATACCGGAACATATACCTTTCTCCCGGGTTTGCTGATCTTTTTCATGCCCTTAACAACTGGTTTGGCACCCATGTATTTGAGCTCTATGACAATTACCTTGTCCTCGACAACATAGTTTTTGATAAAGCCTTCTGAAGCTAGGATCTCAACAATGGATAGTTTGGCTTTACTCAAAGGGACCCGCACGGTCTTATGCAAGGCCAAGTGACTGTTGCGGATCCGGGTAAGCATATCCGCAATGGGATCAACTACTGGCATGATTTTATTCCTCTTTCCATCATTTACCAACTTGATTTACGAACGCCCGGAAGTTCTCCGGCCAGGGACATGTTCCGGAAACAGATTCTGCAGATCCCGAATTTGCGCATGAAAGCCCGGGGTCTGCCGCAAAGCGGACACCTGTTGTATCTGCGGGATGAAAATTTAGGTTTACGCCTGGATTTCACCATTAACGACGTTCTGGTCAAGACGATCCTCCTTACTTTTTAAATGGCATGCCAAGCATTGCCAGCAGGCTTTTGCCTTCTTTGTCCGTGTTCGCGGATGTGACTATGGTGATATTCATACCTTTGGCCCTTTCAATCTTGTCCAGGTTAATCTCCGGAAATATGGTATGTTCCTTGATGCCCATGGTGAAGTTCCCCCGGCCGTCAAAGCCGCGGTCAGGAATTCCCCGGAAATCACGGACCCTGGGCAGAGCCACGTTGAGAAGCTTGTCCAGAAAAGCCCACATCCTGGAACGTCTGAGGGTCACATAACAGCCCACAGGCATTCCTTCTCTGAGCTTGAAGGCTGCAATGGATTTTTTGGCCCTGGTTATAACCGCTTTCTGTCCTGCAATCAGAGTCAACTCATTGACAGCGTCCTGAATTAACTTGTTGTTCTGGCTGCCTTCACCAAGACCCATATTCAGGTTAACTTTCTGAACAGCGGGTATCTGCATGCTTGACTTGTAATTAAACTCCTTGAGCAGTCTTGGCGAGATATCCTCTCTGTAAATCTTTTCCAGCCTGATCATTATCTGAACCTCTTTAGAAGTTTTCGTCGCACTTCTTGCAATAGCGCATCTTTTTATTGTCTTCGGTGTATCTGTAGCCAATCTTGGTGGGATTGGCACAGGCATCGCAGACTACCCTTACATTGGAAACATCCACAGGAACCTCGACATCCTTGATGCCGCCCTGCTCCTGTTTATAGGGATTGGGCTTGACATGCCTCTTGCTTTTGTTCAGTCCTTCAACCAGGACCTTGTTCTTATCCTTGAGGATCTTGACCACCTTTCCAATCTTGGTTTTATCCTTTCCGGAAATGATCATGACCTTGTCATTTTGTCTTATCTTCATCTGCTTCGTCCCTATAATACTTCCGGAGCCAGAGAAACAATCTTCATAAAGTTCTTTGCCCGGAGTTCTCTTGCCACCGGACCGAATATTCTGGTGCCGATGGGTTCCATGCTTTTATTGAGCAGTACTGCCGAGTTATTGTCAAACCTGATATGAGAACCGTCCGGACGGCCGATCTCCTTTTTGGTCCTGACAATGACCGCCTTGTATACTTCGCCCTTTTTGACCTTGGCATGGGGCATGGCATCCTTGACTGAAACCACAACTATATCCCCAACTGAAGCGTACCTTCTTTTACTGCCGCCAAGGACCTTGATGCAGCCGACTTTTTTGGCCCCGGAGTTATCCGCCACATCCAGGGTGGTTTGTATCTGTATCATCGGTTTACCCCTAAACTGCCTTTTCGATAACTTTGCTTAAATGCCATTTTTTCCTGGCACTTATGGGCCTGTGTTCAATAATCTGCACCTTGTCCCCAATGGAGCATTCATTGGCAGGGTCATGGGCCATGAATTTTTTCTTGCGCTTAATGTACTTTTTAAGGTGCGGGTGCTTGATCAACGTCTCAACACTGACGATGATAGTTTTGTCGCTTTTGTCGCTGACTACAAATCCCATCAGCCTGCGCTTGTTGCTTCCCTGCATGAGTTTATTTTCCATGACCGGCACCTGTCTGTTTCTCTTTGATGATTGTTTTTATCCTGGCAATGCTCTTCCTGACCTGACCCAGTCTCTGGGTATTCTCCAGCTGAGCGGTTGAATGCTGAAACCTGAGATTAAAAAGCTCCTGGTAGAATTCCTGGAGCTTATCATTGCGGTCTGAGGGTGAAAGATCCCTTATTTCCTGCGGCTTCATGGCTACCACTCCTTCTGAACAATGACGGTTTTGACCGGAAGCTTGTAAGATGCCCTCTTCAGAGCTTCCTTGGCCAGGTCAAGGCTGACCCCTTTTATTTCATATAGTATGCGTCCGGGCCTGATAGGAGCGCACCATCCCACAGGAGAACCTTTACCCTTGCCCTGCCTGGTTTCCGCGGGTTTGGCCGTAACCGGCTTGTCCGGGAAGATCCTGATGTAGACTTTTCCACCCCGTTTGATGTGTCTCATCATCGCCACACGGGCGGATTCTATCTGCTGGCTGGACAACTTGCCCGGCTCCACGGCTTTCAGAGCTATCTCTCCAAAACTGATCTCTGTCCCTCTTTGAGATTTGCCCTTGATACGGCCTTTGTGGGTCTTTCTGAATTTAACTTTTTTAGGGCTTAGCATGATTATTTAACCTCATTCAAAATATCACCTTTATATATCCAGACCTTTACTCCAATAATCCCGTAGGTTGTCTTGGCTGTGGCATACCCGTAATCTATGTCAGCCCTCAGGGTGTGCAGAGGAACCCGTCCTTCCCTCTGCCACTCGGTCCGGGCGATTTCAGCACCACCAAGCCTGCCTCCACAGGAGATCTTTATCCCCTGGGCACCAAATTTCATGGCCAGACTGATGGATCTTTTCATGGCCCTACGAAAGGCTACTCTTCTTTCCAGCTGCAGAGCAATATTTTCAGCCACCAGTTGGGCATCCACCTCGGGTCTTCTGACTTCGTTTACTTCCAGTGAAAACTCATATCCGAACTTGCTTCTCAAATCTGATCGCAGCTTCTCAATCTCTACACCCTTGCGTCCGATGACTATCCCGGGTCTGGAAGTAAAGATAATCAGCCGGATTTTGTCCGCCGCCCTTTCAATTTCGACTTTGGAGATACCTGCGTGATAGAGTCTGGACTTTACATAATCCCGGACTTTTTTGTCTTCATAAACAAACCGAGGGTAACTTGCTTTGCTGAACCACCTGGAAAGCCAGTTCTTATTGTAACCCACCCGAAACCCATATGGATGTACCTTCTGACCCAAGACATCTACCTCCTATATCTCATCAACAATTACGGTTATGTGGCTGGTTCTCTTAAGTATTCTGTTTGCCCTGCCCATGGCCCGGGGCTTGATTCTTTTCCAGGTCGGCCCTTCGTCCACCCGGACCTGTTTGACAAACAGGCTGTCAATGTCCAGGCTGGTGTTCTGTTCAGCATTGGCAATGGCTGAACTTAAAACCTTGCTGATTTGAACAGCTGCCTTTTTGGGAGTGAACTTGAGAATATTCAAGGCATCTTCCACTGGTTTACCCGTTATGTTGTGGGCCACAAGGCGCGCCTTTCGGGGAGATATCCTTATGTATCTGGCAATAGCTCTAGTTTCCATTTTTTTCCCGCATCAGTTATTTACGTTTAGCCTGGCTCTTTCTGTCTCCGGCATGGCTGTAAAAGGTCCTGGTGGGAGCGAATTCACCCAGTTTATGACCAACCATGTTCTCCGTAGCAAACACCGGGATGAATTTCCGGCCGTTGTGTACGGCAAATGTCAGACCGACCATCTCCGGTATTATGGTGGAGCGCCTGGACCAGGTCTTGATAACCTTGCGACTCCTTGTCTCATTGGCTTCATGAACCTTTTTAATAAGATGGTCATCCACAAAAGGACCCTTTTTTACAGATCTGGGCATGGGATCTCCTGATTACTTGGTTCTCTTCTTGATGATTAGACTGTCAGAAGCCTTGTTCCTGCTCCTGGTTTTGTATCCTTTACTGGGCATTCCCCACGGTGAGCAGGGGTGTCGTCCGCCTGAACTCTTTCCCTCACCACCGCCCAAAGGGTGATCCACGGGATTCATGGCCACGCCCCTGACCTTGGGTCTTCTGCCCAGCCATCTGTTTCTCCCGGCCTTTCCGAGGGAGATATTCTCATGATTGACATTTCCCACCTGGCCGATGGAGGCGATATTCCTGGAAAGAACGTTTCTGACCTCACCTGAAGGCAGCTTAAGCAGGGCGTATTTACCCTCCTTGGCCACCAGCTGGGCGTAGGTTCCAGCTGACCTGGCCATTTGTCCGCCTCTTCCCGGAGTCAGTTCAATATTGTGAATTACCGTGCCCACTGGAATCCTGTGCAATGGCAGCGCATTGCCGGGCTGAATATCCACTTTTTCACCGGCCTGAACCACTGAACCCACATTTAGACCGACTGGAGCCAGAATATAGCGCTTGTCACCGTCAAGATAGGAAACCAATGCAATGCGGGCACTTCTATTAGGATCATATTCAATGGATACAACCTTGCCCGGGACATCAAATTTGTTGCGCCTGAAATCGATCAGCCTGTATCTGCGTTTACTTCCGCCGCCCCTTCTTCTGGAAGTTACCCGACCGTTATTGTTTCTTCCACTTTTCTTGCAAAGTCCTTTGGTCAGTGACTTCTGCGAAGTGACGCAGGTAATCTCTGCGAAATCGGATACGGTTTGAAACCTTCTACCAGGAGAAGTAGGCTTCAGCTTCTTAATGGCCATGATCTAAACCCCTTCAAAAAATTCAATTTTCTCACCGGCTGCCAGGGAAACGTAGGCTTTCTTATATCCCGAAACATTTCCGGAGGCCCTTCCGAACCGGGTTTTTCGCCCGGGCCTGCGCCGAATAATATTTACCCGGTCAACCCTGACATTGAACAAAGACTCAACAGCTTCCCGGATCTGATATTTATTGGCATGGGGATGAACGATAAAGGCCACCTGGTTCTGAATCTCCTTGATGGTATTGGACTTTTCTGAGACCAGCGGCTTTATCAGTATCTGTGTCTTGTGCATTTTAACGCAACCTTTTCTGCAGTGCTTCAACTGCCTGTTTGTCCATTACCAGCTCCTGGTGTCTCAGGATATCATAAATATTAATTGAATCCTGAGTAACTACCTGAGCACCCTGGACATTTCTGGCCGAAAGCTCAAGATTATTATACTGTTTGCCAGTAACAATCAAGGGTTTTTTTAGTCCCAGTTTGCCGGTAATCTCCACGAATTTTCTTGTTTTGACTGTGGGCAGATCAAGGTCATCCACAATTTTCAGCCTCTTTTCAGCCAGCCTGGCACTCAAGGCCATCTTCAGGGCAAGCCGCCTGACTTTCTTGTTAATTTTGAATGCGTAGTCTCTGGGATGCGGACCGTGAGTCACGGCACCTCCCCTCCAGATAGGGGACCTGCCTGAGCCGGCCCTTGCCCGGCCTGTGCCCTTCTGTCTCCAGGGCTTTCTTCCTCCGCCGGTTATTCTGGCCCGATTTTTTACTGATGCGGTTCCAGACCTTACCGCAGCCAGATGGGACCTTACCGCCAGATGCAGCAGCTGGGGTTTGACACCCACGGAAAAAACATCTTCAGAAAGTTCAATCTCCCCAACCTCCTGATTGTCCTTGGAATAAACTTTTTCGTTTAACATTTTGATTCACCTTAGATATTCTTGCGAAGGACGACTATCCCGTTGGTCGGGCCGGGAACCTGTCCCTTGACAATGATCACGTTGTCCCGGGGACGCACGGCAACAATCTCCGCATTGGTGTATGTGACCTTTTTATTGCCCATCTGTCCGGGCATCTTCTTGCCCTTGAACACTTTGCCCGGATAAGCGCACTGTCCTATGGCTCCTGTGGATCTGTGGACTTTTTCATGACCGTGTGAGTTGGGCAGCCCGGCAAAGTTCCATCTCTTCATAACCCCGGCAAATCCTTTACCCTTTGATGTCCCGGTAAGCCTGATCCGTTCACCAGGTTCAAATATTTCCGCAGTGATTTCCTGACCAGGCTCATAGCCTTCAACGCTGTCCAGAGCGAACTCGCGCAGGATTCTGAAATATCCCCTGTCCTGCTTGCCCTGATGCCCTTTCTGGGGCTTATTCAGCTTGTGTCCCGGCATATGGTCAAAGCCGACCTGCAAGGCATTGTAGCCGTCTTTATCAGCCTGCTTCTTCTGAATTACAGGACACGGCCCCGCCTGAATAAGGGTCACGGAAACCTTGGTCCCGTCATCCGCAAACAGGCTGGTCATTCCCAGTTTTCTTCCGATCAGTCCGAGAGTACGTTTCATTGTTTCCTCACCTATAGCTTGATTTCGACATCAACGCCCGCAGGCAGGTTAAGCTTGCCCAAAGCGTCAACTGTTTGCTGGGTCGGCTCCAGAATATCGAGCAACCGTTTGTGGACCCGCATTTCAAACTGTTCCCTGGATTTTTTATCCACATGTACGGATTTGTTGACTGTATACTTATGAATCCTGGTGGGCAGGGGGATGGGTCCGGCTATGCTTGCTCCGGTGTTCTTTGCCGAGTCAACTATTTCCGCTACAGCCTTGTCCAGAATCCTGTAGTCATATGCCCGCAGCTTAATCCTGATCCGTTCACTGTTCATTGTCACCATCATTTACTCCGTAATTTCGGAAACAACGCCCGCGCCCACGGTCCGACCACCCTCGCGGATGGCAAAACGAAGTCCCGGCTCCATGGCTATGGGGGCTATCATCTCTACGTCAAATGTCGTAT
>PWNK01000105.1 GCA_003557865.1 Desulfonatronovibrio sp. | reverse complement strand
CGCCGGGGTGACGACCGAGAGAACTCGCCAACGCGGCACTCCATTCCGTCACCCCGGCGCAGGCCGGGGTCCAGACAACACGAAATACCGAGGAAAGGCTGCCCGGTCTTATTGAGAAGATCTAAAAAAGGCCCTTAACCATCTGCAAATCATCATCAAAGGATTTGATTTTCCTGAAAAGACTGGTTAAAAAACTCTGGTGCACAAGTAATAATTAAGCTTTTTTTCAGGTATTCTCAAGTGAATATGAACTGGTTGAAAGGGTTCTGAAATGTCCGGAAATGAATCAACCCACCCCATTTTCATAGTAGATGATGAAAAGGCTCTGGCCAACAGCCTGGGCCTCACCCTGAGATCCTTCGGTCTGGAAAACATCAAAACATTCTACAATGGACAGGAAGTGCTCCAGCAGCTTTCCCGGCTGGAATGCAGGGTCATGCTCCTGGATCTTTTTATGCCTGGCATTTCCGGGGAGGATATCCTGCAGCAGGTCAAGGATCGGTGGCCGCATGTCCAGGTGGTGATTATCACCGCGCTCAACGAAACCGACTCAGCTGTGAGATGCATGAAGTCAGGAGCGTTTGATTACCTGGTCAAGCCTGTGGAAGCGGACAGGCTGGTGACTACCGTGCGCCTGGCCATGAACCATGCTGTTCTTCTGAGGCAGAACCTGAGGCTCAAGCAGAAGCTGCTTACAGGCGGCCTGGATCATCCAGAGCATTTCAGGGATATAATCACCCAGGACCCCAAAATGAAGGGGATCTTCAGCTATCTGGAGGTGGTGGCCCCGGCTTCAAACCCTTTGCTGATCACCGGGGAAACCGGAACCGGAAAGGACCTTGCGGCCCGGGCGTCGCATCTTGCCAGCGGCCGCAAGGGGCGATTCATCAGCCTTGACGCCGCCGGACTGGATGACAACGTTTTCGCGGACACCCTCTTTGGACACGTCAAGGGTGCTTTTACTGATGCCCGGGAAGCACGAAAAGGTCTTATTGAGCAGGCTGAAGGAGGAACACTGTTTCTGGATGAAATCGGGGATCTCAGCCCCGCTTCCCAGATCAAACTGCTCAAGCTCACCCAGGACCGTGTCTACTACCCCCTGGGCTCAGACACCCCCCGGGCCAGCAGGGCCAGGATCATCGCGGCCACCAACCGGGACCTGGAGTCAAGGCAGAAAGATGGTTTGTTCAGAAGTGATCTGTTTTACAGGATCAACACCTATCATGTGCATCTCCCCCCCCTCAGGGAGCGGGGAGCGGACATTTTGCTGCTGGCTGAAAATTTTCTGGAAAAGGCCTGCGCCGACCTGGGCGTGGCAAAAAAACCCCTTTGTCCCAGGGTTTCCAGGATACTCATGAGCTATAACTATCCGGGCAACATCCGGGAACTGCAGTCCCTGGTCTATGCTGCCGTGGCCGGAGGGGGCATGGACCTTCTGGAAAAAAAAATCGAAGAACTCCAGGGCGAAGACTCTTCAGGCCGCCGGCTCATAGACAGTACAAACCTGATGCCCCCTGCACCCTGGAGTTATCCTGAGCCCCTTCCCACCCTGGAGCAGGCAGTGGACATGCTCATAACCCAGGCCATGCTCAGAGCCCAAGGCAACCAGGCCCGGGCCGCCCGAATGCTCGGCATCTCCAGGCAGGCCCTTAACAAACGGATCAGGAAAGCATAACACAGATGGCGGACGTTTCTTTCTCTCTTTTCTGTCGGCATATTCTGTAAACCCAAATTGACATCCTCGTTGTTGTCAACCATGGTTGCTTTTATATTTATCAACAAAACCAGCCCACCTTCCCTGATTTTTTGTCAACAAAAACTGACACTTAATTTCAATTCTTCAGCGCGAAGCAATATCTCTATTTATTTAAACATGTTATGCTGATAAATATTTTGGCACGTCTGGTGCAAAATATTATCTTATGGAGCAGAAGACCATACTCATAGTAGATGATGAGTCCAGATTTCGTTTTTCCCTGGGACTTATCCTGAAAAGCCATGGCTTTATTGTCCTTGAAGCCGAACACGGGGGTCAGGCTTTAGAAATATTGGCCGATAACACTTTGAGGGACAATGAAGTAGATCTGGTCATAACCGATATAAAGATGCCCGGCTTTGACGGCCTTGAGCTTATCAAAAATATTATTGATCGGAAATACAGCACGCAAATCATTGTCATGACCGGGTACGGAAACAGGCAAACCATGGAAAGTCTTAAAAACATGGGCTGTACCAGGGTAGTTCACAAACCGTTTGATCAAAGTGATCTGATGAATATGATTCATGCGGCAATGAAATCTTCTTGATTGAGCAGCCCTTTATTGCTTATCAAAAAATTGCCTGTTCCTTGAATATCTGCATCGGCCTGAACAGGGCCTTTTCCAGGGAGGAACTGTCCATGGTTCAGGAAGTCGGGGATTCACAGGACTAGGCAGGCGGTCAAAATGAACGCGACCAATTTGTCATACCAGAAGCTGGCTGAGCGCGATTTCAAGCGTCTCAGCCAGTTTATCAGCACAGAGTGCGGGATCAAGGTTCCTCCTGCCAAGAAGACCATGATCGAATCCCGGCTG
>PWNK01000097.1 GCA_003557865.1 Desulfonatronovibrio sp. | reverse complement strand
TCCAGGTTGTTTTCTTCTGGATTCCCGCCCCAGCACCTATCTTTTCCAAAAAAGATATGTGTCGGACAGGCTACGCGGGAATGACGGAAAAACTGAACAGTTACGCGGTAGTTACCATTTTCTGAATTTTCAGCTTCTTTGCCTGTTGTTTCTCTCCGGCCAGGAAAAGGGATCAGAGCATCAGCGCCTGTTTCAGGGCCTGAACCTTGTCCCTGACCAGGGCGGCCTTTTCAAACTCCAGATCCCTGGCCAGTTTTCTCATTTCTCTTTCCAGCCTTGAAACTTCTTTTTCCAGCCTGCCTTTATCCTTTCCATATGCCAGAATCTCTTCGGCAGCCAGGGCAAAACCATCCTCCCGGTCATGCTGATGCAGATCATAAAGGGTATTGACACCCTGCTTGATGACTGTTCTGGGGATAATTCCATGTTTCCTGTTGAATTCTATCTGCCTTGATCTTCTGCGTTCAGTCTCATCCATGGCCCTTTGCATTGAACCTGTGACTCGATCGGCATACATAATCACCTTTGCGGATACATTTCTGGCGGCTCTTCCGAATGTCTGGATGAGGGACCTGGATGAACGCAGAAACCCTTCCTTGTCCGCGTCCAGGATGGCCACCAGGGACACTTCGGGTATGTCAAGTCCTTCGCGCAGCAGGTTGATTCCCACAAGCACGCTGAAATCGCCACCGCGCAGAGACTGGATTATGGCCACCCTCTCCAGGGTGTCAATGTCAGAGTGCAGATACCTGGTCCGTACCCCCCGATCCTGGATATACTCGGTCAGATCTTCAGCCATTCTCTTGGTCAGGGTGGTTATAAGCACCCGTTCATCACTGTCCTGCCTTTTGAGACACTCACTGAGCAGATCATCCATCTGGGATCTGGTGGGCCTCACCTCCACCTCAGGGTCCACCAGGCCTGTGGGCCTGATTATCTGTTCCACCACAATATTTTGGGAGCGCTCAAGTTCCCACTCACCGGGAGTGGCGGACACAAATACTGTCTGGCCCATACGTTCCAGAAACTCGTCAAAGCTCAGGGGGCGGTTGTCCAGGGCTGAAGGCAGCCTGAAGCCGTAGTCCACCAGGGTTTTTTTTCGGGAAAGATCACCATGATACATTCCGCTGACCTGAGAAACAGAGATGTGCGATTCATCCATGAACAGCAGATAGTCCCGGGGAAAATAATCCAGCAGGCAGGAGGGAGGCTGCCCCTGTTCTCTTCCGTCCAGATGCCTTGAATAATTTTCAATACCGTTGCAGTAACCCATCTCTTCAATCATTTCCAGGTCCAGCTGGGTCTTCTGCTCAAGTCTCTGGGCCTCCACGAGCATGTTCCTTTTTTCAAACCAGGCCAGCCTGTGCCTGAGTTCCTCCCGGATATCCCCCGTGGCCCTTTGCAGGTTGCTCTGATCAGAAACATAATGGCTTCCAGGATAAATTATGGTTTTTTCCAGTCTTCCTTTGATTTCACCGGTCAGGGGATCGGCCTCGAATATTGCTTCAATCAGGTCTCCAAAAAACTCGATGCGCAATGCCTGTTCCATCCGGTAGGCCGGGATAAGCTCAAGTACGTCGCCGCGGACCCTGAACGTTCCCCTGTGAAAATCATAATCATTGCGCTCATACTGAATTTCCACCAGCCGCCCCATCAGCTCATCCATATCCAGCGACTGACCCTGTTCAATGGGAATGACCATCTTTTTGTAGTAATCAGGAGAGCCCAGGCCGTAAATACAGGATACCGAAGCCACGATTATCACGTCCCTTCTGGTCAGCAGGGCGTGGGTGGCTGAGTGTCTGAGCTTGTCAATGTCTTCGTTGATGGACGAGTCCTTTTCAATATAAGTATCCGTCCGGGGCAGGTAAGCCTCGGGCTGGTAATAATCATAATAGCTTACAAAATACTCCACGGCGTTTTCCGGGAAAAGCAGGCGGAATTCATTAAACAGCTGGGCTGCCAGGGTTTTGTTGGGAGCCATGACCAGGGCGGGACGGTTCAGCCGGGCTATGACATTGGCCATGGTAAAGGTCTTGCCTGACCCGGTCACCCCGAGCAGGACCTGTCCGGCAGCGCCCTGCTCCAGATTTCTGACCAGGGATTCAATGGCCTGGGGCTGATCTCCTGCAGGAGAGTGTTCTGATATAATTTTGAATGGAGGCATTTATTTTGGAAAATTCACAGGGTGAGTATCAATTATTTTTTTAACAGACAGGCAACAAAAAAGGTTCAACCGGTTAAAGGGCACGCAGCCGGACAAAGGCTTAACGCCGTATGAACCGCTCCTTTGGGCCAAAGCGTAAGACATTTTTGTCTCTCGACCCCAGGCAGGCGGGGAGCATCCTGTTCATATCCCCCAACTCGGGGGATATGAATATTATATCTCTTCCTCCTGCCTTGCTCTAAAACTCTAGGCCTGCTTCCCTCCGGGGCGTAGGCCCTATGGGCCGGAGGCAGGCCGGGCGTGAGATATTTCTTTTCTTAACGTAAAAGAGGCATCCTGCCCCGCCATAGACGTGAATAAATTTTCAAAAACAGGTGCGGGTGTGACGCGCCTCATTATGCGTCATTG
>PWNK01000057.1 GCA_003557865.1 Desulfonatronovibrio sp. | reverse complement strand
GATAGGAAACATTGTTGCCAGAAGATACGCCAAAGCCCTGTTTGCCCTTGGTCAGAAGCAGGGGGAAAAGGAGTTGAAGGCCTACGGACAGGACCTGGCGAACATAGCCGGCGTCTTGGAGAGCGCTCCGGAACTGGTCAGGGTTTTCAAGAATCCAATATTCAACGTGGATGAAAAGAAAAAAATCCTGAAACAGCTTTTTACTAAAATCAAACCCAGTCAGGTGGTGAGCAATTTCTGTTATCTCCTGGCTGATAAAGGCAGACTGGATTGTCTGTCGGAAATCCAGATGTATTATGCCAAACTTCTGGACCAGTTTGAAGGAGTTGTAAGAGGGGAGATAGTAACTGCAATAAAGCTGCCTGATAACATGAAACAGGAAATAGTCACTAAACTGGAGAAGCAGTCCGGACTTAAGGTTGTTCTTGATTACAATGTGGATCAGGAGATACTGGGCGGACTGATGCTCAAGGTTGGAGATAAAGTTTTGGACGCCAGCATCAGGGCACAACTGCAAATTCTCAAAGAAAACATAAAGAGGGGTGAGTAGAGCTATGCAAATAAAAGCAGAAGAAATCAGCCAGATTATTGAAGGTCAGATTAAGAATTACGAAAAGCGCGTTGAAATGAGTGAAACTGGTGTTGTTCTCTCGGTTGGTGACGGCATAGCCCGCGTATACGGCGTGGAAAACGTCATGGCCATGGAATTGCTTGAGTTTCCCGGAGGGGTGATGGGAATGGTGCTCAATCTGGAGGAAGACAGCGTAGGCTGCGCCCTTCTTGGAGAGGACACCGGAATCAAGGAAGGCGACCTGGTCAAGAGGACCGGCAAGATTGTTCAGGTGCCCGTGGGAGATGCAGTTGTCGGCAGAGTTATCGACCCCCTGGGCAACCCTCTGGATGGAAAAGGGCCTGTTTCCCAGAAAGATACAAGACTGGTAGAGGTTAAGGCGCCGGGCATTGTTCCAAGGAAATCAGTGCATGAGCCCATGTATACCGGTCTCAAGGCAGTCGATTCCATGACCCCCATCGGTCGTGGTCAGCGCGAATTGATCATCGGTGACCGTCAGGTCGGCAAGACAGCCATTTGTATTGACACAATCCTGGCTCAAAAAGAAACTGATGTTTTTTGCATTTACGTTGCCATTGGTCAGAAAAAATCCACGGTAGCCCAGGTATATGACACATTGCAGAAGCATGGGGCCATGGAGTATACCACCATTGTATCAGCCACTGCATCAGAACCTGCATCCCTGCAGTTTATCGCCGCTTATTCCGGCTGCACCATGGGTGAATATTACCGAGAAAACGGAAAGCACGCGGTAATTATGTACGATGACCTTTCCAAACAGGCCGTTGCCTACAGACAGATGTCCCTGCTTCTCAGACGTCCCCCGGGACGTGAAGCTTTTCCAGGCGACGTTTTTTATCTGCACTCCAGACTTTTGGAAAGGGCTGCCAAAATGAGCGACGAGCATGGCGCAGGTTCTCTGACAGCCCTGCCCATCATTGAAACTCAGGCCGGCGACGTTTCCGCATACATTCCCACAAACGTTATTTCCATCACTGACGGACAGGTTTACTTGGAGCCCAACCTTTTCTACGCAGGGATCAGGCCTGCCATTAACGTTGGTCTCTCAGTCTCCAGGGTCGGGGGTGCTGCTCAGATCAAGGCCATGAAGAAAGTTGCAGGTACCCTGCGTCTGGACCTTGCCCAGTATCGCGAACTGGCTGCATTTGCCCAGTTTGGTTCTGACCTGGATAAAGCGACCCAGAGAAGGTTGACCAGGGGTGAAAGGCTGGTTGAATTACTTAAGCAGCCCCAGTACAAGCCGATGCCGGCAGAAGAGCAGGTGGTATCGCTTTACTGCGGAACCAAGGGTTACCTGGATGATATTCCTGTTGAGGCTGTATCAAGGTTTGAATCGGAAATCCTGGAGTTCATGCACAGTCAGAAATCAGATATCCTCAGGGAGATCAAAGAAAAGCATGACATTAGTGATGATCTGGACAAGAAGATCGCAGCGGCCATTGATGAGTTTAAAAAGACTTTTAAGGCATAACGGGAGTTATAAATGGCACCTTTAAGGGAGATAAAAAGAAAAATCGGCGGGGTCAAAAAGACCAAGCAGATTACCAAGGCCATGAATATGGTGGCCTCGGCCAAGCTTCGCGGCGCCCAGCAACGCATTGAACGTTTCCGTCCCTATGCTGAAAAATATACCGATGTCCTTTCCGACCTGGCTTCCAGGGTGGATTCAAGCGCTCACCCTCTTCTTGAAAAGAGAGAAGAGATCAAATCCGTGGGCGTCATTTTGATCACCTCAGATAAAGGTCTTTGCGGCAGCTTTAATGTCAACCTCTGTCAGACGGCCTTTAAACTGGCCAACAAAAAAAAGGAAGAGGGAAAAGAAGTAAAGTTTATCTGCATAGGCAAAAAGGGACGCGATTTTATTCGCAAAAGGGGATTTGAAATACTGGAAAGCTATCCCGATGTCATGAACACCTTTGATTTTCAGCTGGCCAATGAAACGGGAACGATGGTCATCAGCAAATACCTGGACTTTGAGCTGGACGAGGCTCATATTGTCTTTGGTCAGTTTGTGTCCATGGTCAAGCAGGTCCCCCTGGCCCAACAGATTCTCCCTGTGGAGCAGGAAGATGCTGAAGGTCAGGCAGGAGCACCCAGCCAGTATATTTTTGAGCCTTCTGTGGAAGGTCTTCTGGCCGAGTTGCTGCCAAGGTACGTCAAAGTCAGGATGTACAGGGGGATGCTTGACACGTCCGCCAGTGAACACGCGGCCAGGATGACGGCAATGGATAATGCAACCAAAAATTGCGATGAGTTGGTGGGACAGCTGACTCTGGTCTATAATAAGGCCAGACAGGCGGCAATTACTTCAGAATTAATGGATATAGTAGGCGGCGCAGAAGCGCTGAAACAAGGATAATAGGGGGCTATAAAACATGAGTGCACAAAATACCGGTAAGATTGTACAGGTAATCGGGCCTGTGGTTGACCTTGAATTTCCGGAAGGACAACTTCCAAACATTTTTAATGCCGTAAATGTGACTAATCCGACCATCTCTGATGAAAAGGACAACCTGGTAGTTGAGGTTGCCCAGCATCTTGGCAACAACGTAGTCCGTTGCATTTCCATGGAATCCACCGATGGTCTGGTCAGGGGCATGGAAGGAAGAGACACCGGACAGCCCATCACCGTTCCTGTAGGCAAGCCCACTTTGGGACGCATACTGAATGTAGTAGGACGTCCTGTTGATGAAAAAGGACCGGTTAAGGCGGATAAATTTTATCCCATTCACAGACCGGCGCCTTCATTTACAGATCAAAGCACCAAAATTGAAATACTTGAAACCGGAGTCAAGGTGATTGATCTTTTGATTCCATTTCCCAAGGGCGGCAAAATGGGAATGTTCGGCGGTGCAGGTGTTGGCAAAACTGTTGTTCTGATGGAAATGATCAACAATATCGCCAAGCAGCACGGCGGTATTTCCGTGTTTGCAGGTGTTGGTGAGCGTACCAGTGAAGGAAACGACCTTTATCATGAAATGATTGATGCAGGGGTTATCGACAAGGCGGTCCTGATTTACGGTCAGATGAACGAGCCACCGGGGGCAAGGGCCAGGGTAGGGCTGACCGCTCTGACTTCGGCGGAATATTACCGCGATGAGGAAAACCAGGACGTTTTGCTGTTTATTGACAATATCTTCCGCTTTACCCAGGCCGGCACGGAAGTATCGGCCCTTCTTGGACGCATGCCATCAGCTGTTGGTTATCAGCCTACACTCGGGACGGACCTTGGCGCCCTGCAGGAAAGAATCACTTCAACAAACAAGGGTTCCATTACATCAGTACAGGCTATTTACGTCCCTGCAGACGACTTGACAGACCCTTCACCAGCCACGACATTTTCTCATTTGGACGGCACGATTGTATTGTCCCGCCAGATCGCAGAGCTTGGCATTTATCCGGCGGTTGATCCTCTTGATTCCACTTCCAGGGTCCTTGACCCCAATGTTATCAGCCCTGAACATTACCAGGTGGCCAGGGAAGTTCAGATGACCCTGCAAAAATATACAGACCTGCAGGACATTATTGCCATTTTGGGTATGGACGAGCTTTCAGATGAAGATAAAGTTACAGTATCCAGGGCCAGAAAGATCCAGAGGTTTCTCTCCCAGCCTTTCCATGTTGCCGAGGTATTTACCGGCAAGGCAGGACGTTACGTAAAACTGGAAGACACCATACTCGGTTTTAAGGAAATTCTCGACGGCAAGCATGACGATATCCCTGAAGGCGCCTTTTATATGGTCGGAGGCATTGAGGAAGTCCTTGAAAAAGCCAAGGAAGACTAAACAAAAAAGGTGAAATTATGGCTAACTTGATAAAATTGGAAATTGTGACCCCGGACCGAAACCTTCTCTCAGAAGAGGTTGAGTATGTCGGCGCCCCGGGGGTCTATGGCGAGTTTGGCGTGTTACCCAGCCACATTCCCTTCCTTTCCGCCCTGGGTATCGGGAGTCTGTTCTACAAAAAAGACGGAAAGCGCTACTATATATTTCTTGCAGGAGGCTTTGCCGAGGTTACTCCCACCAAGGTTACTGTGCTAGCAGAAGTGGCTGAAAAGGCTGAAGAAATTAGCGTGGAAAGGGCCAGAAAAGCCAGAGAAAAGGCTGAGCAGCGTATCAGTCAGCAGCAAGAAGAGATTGATTACGCCAGGGCCAGGGCTGCAATGGCCAGATCCATGCATCGCATGAGGTGCAGGGAAAGCGCAGTCAGTGCCGGAACCTGCTCTCTTTAAATAGCGGTCTCAATATTTAGTTTGCCGAAAAAAGCCCCGTCTGACGGGGCTTTTTTTGTAGACAGCCTTGGATTCTAATATTTATCATGCCTTGACACCTTTGAAGGACAAAATGGAACAATTCAGCAGTAAAGACGTGACTGCGCTGATACTGGCAGCAGGCAAGGGAACAAGAATGAAGTCGGATAGGCCTAAAGTCCTGCATAAGCTTTTGAAAAAACCCATGCTCTGGTACCTTCTGCAGACCTTGAGTCGAATGGACTTTTTGAAAACATTCGTGGTTACCGGTCATGGTCATGGGCTTGTGGAGGAAGCGTTCCCTGATGAAAATAATGACTTTATTCTTCAGGATAGGCAGCTGGGAACAGGCCACGCCCTGCAGATAGCCTGGCCGATCATTGAGGCCACCCAAGCCAGGTGGCTGGTGGTGGCCAACGGGGACACGCCTCTGGTCTCACAGGACAACCTGAGGCAGCTGATCTCAGAAGTCAGCAATGTCCGAGCCGACCTAGGGCTTTTGTCCCTGAACCTTGACAATCCTGATGACTACGGAAGAGTAGTCAGGGACAGGCTCGGCCATGTCCGGGCAGTCATTGAATCCAAGGACTATGATGAACAGCTTCATGGTCCAGACTCTGGAGAGGTCAATTCAGGCATATACCTCTTCAGGGTTTCATCTCTGGCCAGAATTATTCATGAGCTTGATGATCATAACCGGCAGCAGGAATTTTATATAACCCAGTTGATATCGCTGGCCAGTGAGCGGAACATGAGGGCCATTTCGGTATCTGCGGGCAATTGTCCTGAACTGTTGGGAATCAATAACCCGAGACAGCTTGTTGAACAGGAGGAGTATCTCAGATCCATGATTTTGGACAGGTTGATCTCCCAGGGGGTAATAATCAGAAACAGGGATCAGGTCCGCATAGGTCCCAAAACGGTTGTTGAACCCGGGGCGGACATCACTGGTCCATGTGAGATTTATGGGGATTCATTTGTGGGTAAATCAACTGTTGTCAACTCTTACTGCTATATTGAAGACAGCTCACTGAATAATTGCGAGATCTTTTCCTTTTCACATGTTCACAGGTCTGATATCAAAGAAGGAGCCAAGGTTGGTCCCTTTGCCAGATTAAGGCCGGGTACAGTGATACACGAGGGAGCCAAGGCTGGTAATTTTGTTGAGATTAAGAATTCATCCATTGGAAAATACAGCAAGGTCAGTCATCTCTCCTACATTGGAGATACAAGGATGGACAGTGAAGTGAATATAGGAGCCGGTACCATAACCTGCAACTATGACGGGAAAAACAAGCACGTTACAACCATTGAGAAAAAAGTTTTTGTCGGCAGCAACACTTCCCTTGTTGCTCCGGTCAGAATCGGGGAAAGGAGCATGATAGGAGCAGGGTCGACCATAACCTTGGATGTGCCTCAGGAATCTCTGGCCATTGCGCGGGCTAGACAGAAAAATCTGATATCCAAAAATCCCTTGAAAAATAATTAAAATGAAATTAAAATTATATCATGGAAGCAGTAGAAAAATTAATTCAAAAGGTTGAATCCCTGCTTGAGATCAAGCAAAGGATTGAACAGGAGAATCTTTCCCTCAAAAAAGAACTGGAAAATGAACGCCATAAAAGCAACCAGGTTTTAGAGAGGGTCAATGACCTGTTGCAAAAGATAGATGATGAAATATCCTGATGCCGGGTTATAATATTCATATTTTGGGCCTGGACTTGATGTTCAGTACTGACGCCGGTCAGGAAAGAGTCGAGCAGGCGCGGAAATTAGTTGAGGAGCGTTTTGCTGAACTTGAACAAAGAGGAAATAAGCTGAGCAAGGAAAGGCTGCTGGTGTTTCTTGCTCTTGGTTTGGCTGATGATTATCTTTACTCTGACCAGAAGCTCGCAGCCCTGGAAAGCAGGGTTAATGAGCTTCTGCAGAAAATAGATCGACTTGGGACTAGTAAGTGATAAAGACAGAAATGTTTTTGACGATAATCCCTGGCTGGTTCGTGATGAAGGCAATTTATTTTGAGCCAACACTAACCTCATGGGTGCTGTTGTGCAGCTTTGGTGAGCAGACCCCGGTTTTTTCGGGGGAGCCTGAAGGAGTTGCTCTGGCGTCCACTTATAATAACGAGGTTCAAAATAAGTTCCCACACGGCCTGCCGGGGACTCTTCTTTCAGCCAGACCTGCTGACTGATCAAGTCACATCAACTGCCTTTTCCGGGTTTCTCTGGTTCATAAGGCGCTCCTCTTGCTGGGATCTGAGTATGGCCCGTCCTGCTCAGAATCGTTCCATCAAAAAACAGTTCAATTGTTTCCGGGACATTCTTAACATTTCAATTTCCTGTGGTCAGTTTGTTTATCTTTCTGGCTTCAAGGGAAAACAACATATATAATAAGGAGTAAGCCATGTGGAGCGCTATTGCTATAACAGCCCTCATCTCTGTGGGTGTAGGGTCCATAATCGGGTTCGCCGCGCAAAAATATTTTTTAAACAAGGAGATGCGCGACAATCAGAAATTGGCGAGCAAGATACTGGAAGAGGCAAGAAAAGAGGCTGCGGCTCATAAAAAGGAACTCCTTCTGCAGGCCAAGGACGAGATTTTTAAACAGAAGAAGGAGTTTGAAAGAGAGACCAGGGAAAGGGAAAAAGAGCTTAAAAAGCAGGAAATCAGGCTTCAGGAAAAAGAAGAACGCCTTGAGAAAAAGCTGGAAAAAGTGACCCAGAAGGAAAGTGAGGTTGTTACCTGGGAGAACAAAGTGGCTAAACAGGAAAGAGCCTTGGATGACAAAGAACAGAATCTGAAAAAAATGATTGAACAGGAAACGGTCAAACTCGAGGAAATATCAGGCCTGACCAGGGATGAAGCAAAAATTAGGCTTATGGAGGATATTGAAAGCAGGACCAGGCATGAGGCTGCAAAAATGATCCGCCAAATAGAAATGCAGGCCCATGAGGCGGCTGTAAAAAAATCCAAGGAGATCCTGTCCCTGGCAATCCAGAGATACGCCGGGGATTACGTATCAGAACATACCGTCTCTACCGTTGAATTGCCCAGCGAAGACATGAAAGGGAGAATTATTGGACGGGAAGGACGCAATATCAGGGCCATTGAAGCTGCCACAGGCGTAGATCTTATCATAGATGACACCCCGGAAACAGTTGTTCTTTCGGCCTTCAGCCCTTTGAGAAGGGAAGTGGCCAAGCAGTCACTGGAGCGTCTTATCAGCGACGGTCGCATACATCCTGCAAGGATTGAAGATATTGTGGAAAAGGTGAAGCAGGAGATGGACGTCAGGCTTCGTGAAATCGGCGAACAGTCTACTTTTGATGTCGGGGTTCACGGGATTCATCCTGAACTGATCCGCCTTCTGGGCCATCTTCACTACCGGACCAGTTTTTCCCAGAATGTTCTACAGCACTCCATAGAAGTTGCGTTTCTATGCGGTATAATGGCAGCTGAACTGGGAATAGACCAGAAGAAAGCCAAGAGAGCAGGGCTGCTTCACGACCTGGGCAAGGCGGTTGATCACGAGGTTGAAGGGCCGCATGCGGTAATAGGAGCTGATCTGGCCAAAAAGTACAGTGAGTCCAAGGAGATAATCCATGCCATAGCCGCCCATCACGAGGATGTCCAACCCACCACAATTCTGGCCGTACTTGTCCAGGCTGCTGACGGATTGTCAGGAGCCAGGCCCGGGGCCAGGAAGGAATTACTGGAGAACTACGTGAACCGTCTTGAAGAGCTGGAGAAGATTGCCACCAGCTTTGATGGTGTCAACAGGTCTTTTGCCATTCAGGCCGGGCGTGAAGTTCGGGTTATGGTTGACTGTGAACAGGTTGATGACGATAAAATCCACTTGTTATGCAAAGATATTGCCGGCAGGATTGAAGAAAACATGACTTACCCGGGTCAGATTAAGGTGACCGTAATTCGGGAAAAACGGGCGGTCGGTTACGCCAAGTAAAATATTATGCATGTTATCCTTTATGCAGGATTTCATGTTCAGGAAGATCAAATCAGTTCAGGAGTAGAAGGAAAATGGTAATTGATCCGCGAGATCCTGTACAGCTAATCAAGCGCGGAAGCTTTGAAATAATTGATGAACAGGAGCTGAAAGAAAAACTGGCCACAGGCAGGCCATTAAGGGTTAAGGCCGGTTTTGATCCAACCGCTCCGGACCTTCATCTGGGACATACTGTACTCATCCAGAAGCTGAGGCATTTTCAGGATCTGGGGCATACTGTTATTTTTCTCATTGGTGACTTTACCGGGATGATCGGCGATCCCTCAGGCAAATCTGAAACCAGGAAAAAATTAACCCGTGAACAGGTGGCCCGCAACGCTGAAACCTACAAGCGTCAGATCTTCAAAATCCTTGATCCTGACAAAACAGAAATTGCTTTTAATTCTGAGTGGATGGATAAGTTCGGGGCCAGCGATTTTATTGAACTTTGTTCAAAGTATACAGTTGCCAGGATGATGGAAAGGGATGATTTTGAAAAGAGATACCGGGATAATCAGCCAATAGCTATCCACGAGTTTTTATATCCCCTGATCCAGGGTTATGATTCGGTTGCCCTTGAGGCGGATGTCGAGCTGGGAGGTACTGATCAGAAGTTCAACCTGCTCATGGGCAGAATCATGCAGCGGGAATACGGACAGGACCCGCAGGTCATACTGACCATGCCTATTCTTGAAGGAACCGACGGTGTTCAGAAGATGAGCAAATCCTTGGGAAATTACATAGGCATTGAGGAACCTCCTTCTGAAATGTTTGGAAAAATAATGTCCATTTCCGATGAACTTATGTGGAGATATTATGAACTGCTTTCGGACATGGATTTGCACAAGATCAAGGCCTTAAGAGAGGATGTGCAGAAAGGCATTATTCATCCAAAGACATGTAAGGAAGAGCTGGCCCAGGAGATAACCTCGCGCTTTCACGGTACTCAAGCAGGAAGGGCAGAAAGGGAAAGCTTCAAGCAGGTTTTTTCCATGCATCATCTGCCAAAGGAGATTCCCGTCATAAATATCAGCGGACCTGAAAATCAGAAGCTGATAGATGTTCTTCTGGAAAGCGGCCTGGCCGCTTCCAGAGGAGAGGCAAAAAGGCTTTGCCGCCAGAGCGCAGTGGGGCTTTACCAGGGAAGGAAGCTGAGTGACCCTGAACATGTCTTTCCGGCAGGCGAACATGTAATCAAAGTCGGGAAAAAAAGGTTTTTAAAGATCATGGTCAAGGAAGGATAAGATGTCTGAGACTCTTTTGAACAAGGTCCGGATCTGGGCCTCCATGATTAAGCTGGAGCATTCCATATTTGCCCTTCCTTTCGCTTATATGGGCGTTTTCTGGTCCGCAGGAGGCTGGCCCGGATGGAGGGTGTTCTTTTTTCTGACTTTGGCTATGGTGGCGGTCCGCTCCTTTGCCATGACCTTCAACCGCGTTGCTGATCTTGAATATGACAAGGAAAATGAGCGAACCAGGAACAGGCCATTGGTCACCGGTCAAATCAGTCTCAGGGATGCCTATTTTTTTCTGGGTGCAACTGCCCTGATTTTTGTTATCTCATGTGCCTTTCTCAACCTGTTATGTTTTTATCTTTCCTTTTTTGCCCTGGGGTGGTCGGCCATCTACAGCTTCACCAAAAGATTCACCAGTCTTTGTCATTTTTTTCTCGGCTCTGTCCTTGGACTGGCTCCCCTGGCAGGATGGATAGCTTATGACCCAACCTTCGCTCTGGCCCCTTTTCTGATATTTCTGGGGGTTCTTTTCTGGGTGGCCGGTTTTGATATTTTGTACTCCAGCCAGGACCTCAGCTTTGATCAGCATCATAATCTTTATTCCATCCCCGTAAAATTCGGACTCAAGACGGCTTTTGCCCTTTCTGCGTTCTGTCATGTCAACGCTTCCCTGTTTTTTATTCTCTCTGGAGCCAACCTCTTTGCAGCCTGGCCTTTTTACCTGGCCTGCCTTATTGTTTCCGTATTTTTGTTCATTGAACATAGAATAATATCTCCGGACAATCTTGAAAAAATAAATGTATCCTTCTTTACCATAAACGGGCTGGTGTCAGTTGTTCTTCTGTGCGGGGTACTTGGTGATATTGCTTTGAGATAGGCCTTTTGAGTACAGATGCATTTTATCAACGAGAGAAAGTTATGAACAATAATGGTTTTCCCGCCTACAGGGGGCTTATGGAATATTTCTGCCTTGGCTGCAGCAAAACTTACTCCATAGACAAGCTCCATTACACCTGCCCGGAATGCGGCGGTGTCTTTCTTTTGAGGGACAATTCATTTCAAGAACTGATGAACATCAAGGGGAGAGAATGGCGCGATCTTTTTGATTCCCGGGCCGCAACCAAAAATATCAGTCTCAGGGGAATTTTCAGATTTTATGAACTTATAGCACCGGTGGTGGAAGAAAATGATGTTATTTTTCTGGGAGAAGCCAACACCCCAGTCATCCCTGCTGCCAGGCACCTTGAGTCCAGGATTGGTCAAAGATTCGCTTTTAAAAACGACGGCCAGAATCCCAGTGCGTCTTTTAAAGACAGAGGCATGGCATGTGCCTTCAGCTATCTGAAAAAACTTGTCAGGGAAAACGGGTGGAAACAGGTGCTGACCATCTGTGCTTCAACAGGGGATACTTCAGCCTCGGCTGCTCTTTACGGGGCTTATGTGGGTGCGCCTGTCAGATCAGTGGTCATTCTTCCCCAGGGCAAAGTCACAGCCCAGCAGCTTTCTCAGCCTCTCGGCAGCGGGGCTAACGTTATTGAGCTGCCCGGAGTATTTGATGACTGCATGAAAGTGGTTGAATATCTTGCTGATAATTTCAGAGTGGCCCTTCTGAACTCCAAGAATGCATGGAGGATCCTGGGCCAGGAAAGCTATGACTTTGAAGTGGCCCAATGGTATGACTGGGACATGGCAGGAAAGGTTCTATTTGTCCCCATAGGCAACGCCGGAAATATTACGGCTGTAATGTCCGGCTTTCTCAAGTTAAAAGAGCTGGGCATCATCCAAGAACTTCCAAGGATATTCGGAGTTCAGTCCAGTCATGCTGATCCGGTTTACAGATACTACCATGAAAAAAAAGATAGAAGAAGTTTTTCTCCGGTCAAGGTTATTTCCAGCGTCGCGCAGGCAGCTATGATCGGCAATCCGGTGTCATTTCCCAGGGTACGGGCTCTGGCAGCCAGATATGAGAAAGAACAGGGATCAGGAAGCTTCCGGGTGATTCAGGTGGAGGAACAGGCAATTATTGAAGGAATGCTCATGGCCAATCAGAATGGACATATTGCCTGCACCCAGGGCGGCGAATGCCTGGCCGGAATGCTGCGGGCAAAGGAACTGGGTTTCCTGGAAGAAAATGATACGGCCATTCTTGACGCTACTGCCCACGCCCTAAAATTCAGCGGTTTTCAGGAAATGTATTTTTCAGACAGCTTTCCACCGGAGTATGATATCAAGCCCAGACCTGAATATATCAATCTGCCTGTCCAGGTCCTGGGCAGTGATGAAAAAAACAATCTTTCAGAAAAGGAATATACCCGGCTGGCAGTTCAGACTATAGCAGGGCTGCTTGAACTGGATCGGGAATAATAAATCCTGAAGCAGTTATTGCCCCAGGTTCTGACCATGTCCCTGGTTATGCCCTTTTGGATCAGAGACGGCTCGTTCATTTTCCTGTGCCCCCAGAAATCATCCCTGCATTTTTCAGGGATGTAGATCATTGCGGGTCTGGCCTGGACTCTGGCCAACCGGGAAAACAAAAACATCTTCAAAGCCAGGCTCCTGCATATGGATCCCAGGGCAGGGTGCCATGGTCCGCTGATAAGACTGTCCGCGAGATCCTTTTCAGGGGAAAGGCCGATTCTGATAACCGGCACTCCCTCCCTCCACAGACGAAGAAGCCCCAAAGACAAAGTGGAGACCGTGGCCTGAAGACTCCATGGCCTGTACAGACCCTTGTTCATCATTGCTGCCAGGGGGGTGTGTTTAAGGACCAGGCAGGGGTAGATTCTGACTGCTTGGGGAATGATCTGCAAAGTAATTGTAATATCAGTTGAAAAAGATGCAGCGCTTGAACCAGGAAGCCCAGGCAGAAGCTGCACTCCCAGTTGGAGATCGTGTTGTTTTACCAGGATGCAGGCTTTCAAGGCTGCCTTGCCTGAGTATCCACGCCTTGCCCCTGCAAGGACGTTATCGTCAAAGCTCTGGATCCCCAGTTCGATCATGTCCAGACCATGATCATCAAGAATTGAAAGTGTCCGTTGGTTGATGAAGTCCGGACGGGTTGAACAGCGAACATGATCAACAGCACCTTCTTTTTTCAGCAACATGGCCTGGCGAAGGAAAATAATCATTTCCTCTTGGCGCATAGCGGTGAAAGTTCCCCCAAAGAAACCCAGGGATGCAGGCTGACCTGTTTTATTGAATCTGGACAGGATCCCCTCAGACATTTTTCTTGCGGCCTGTTGCGGGGATACGCTTTTTTGCCCGGTCTGGACATACTGCGAGCAATAGATACACCTTGAAGGACATCCGGAAAAAGGGGTGAACACCGGCCAGATGGCCTTTTTGTTTTTTTGGGGTTCTGGGTGCGCAAACTGATGAAAAAATAATTTTGATTTTTTCATTAAAATAAATATATCCGGAGGTTGCAAAACAGCCAAAGGTTGGATATAGAATTTTTAACACAACTCAACATTTGAAAATCGCTATCCGGCATCCTGGAGGTTTAAGTGAAAGATTGCATATTCTGTCAGATTGTGCAGGGGACGATTCCCTGCGCCAGGATTTACGAGACAGAAGATGTTTTGGCCTTTTTAGACATATCACCGGTAATTAAAGGACACACTCTGGTAATACCCAAGACGCATGTGGTCAACATGCTTGACCTGCCGGGGAGTCTGGCCGGGGAGATGCACTTGGCGATGCAGAAACTGGGACAGGCCATGATGGATGGATTAAAGGCCGGAGGATTCAATCTGGGAATGAATAATTTCAAGGATGCCGGTCAACTGGTAATGCATGCCCATTACCACCTCATCCCCAGGTTTGCCGGAGATGGACTTTCACTCTGGGCTCAGGGTTCCTATAGAGACAATGATGAAATGCAGAAAGTGGCGCAAGAGATTAAATCTGCAATTCCAAGTTGATCTTTGGGTTTAAACCTTAACGGGGAATTCTATAAAATCAGATCGCAGAAACCAGGTTTCTTTTCAGTTTTCATGCCGACTCTAGAGCCTGGCAACAAGTCAAGGATAATGATGAGTAAAGAGTATATGACAGTCAAGAAGCTGGCGCGAATAGAGTAAACAGATAGTTATGTGACCTTTGAACAGAGCTTTTTTTCGCTTCAAGCAACAAAACAATTTGGGAGATCATTATGGCCAATACCCTGACAAAAGCGCATCTGGTAGACAGAATTTATGAGAAAAGTGAGCGCAAAAGATCCGAAGTAAAGGATCAGGTTGAACACCTGCTTTCGCTCATCAAAAAAGCCATAAACAAGGATAATTCCCTGCTGATCAGCGGGTTTGGAAAATTTGAGACTTATGAGAAGAAGCCCAGAAAGGGACGCAACCCTCAGACCAGCGAATCAATAACCCTTCCAGGGCGCAAGGTAGTCGTGTTCAGGCTTTCCAGGAAGCTGAGATCGGATATCAATCAGCAATGATGAATGCTCCAGGGTTTTCAACCGAAAGCCTTGAATGAGCCTCTTCAGCGGCCTGAAGGTTTGAGAATTCACCGGCCTGGACTCTCCATAACTGCTTGCTGTTTCTGGAAAATTCCTGGAGCCTTGTTTCAGAGTATCCCATTTTCTGCAGGTCTTCTCTGAGCTTGCGGGCGTTGTCCATGGAAGAGAAAGAGCCCACCTGGATATAAAATGCCCCGTAAATCTGAGCCTTGGTTCTCATGCCAACAGCTTCCACCCTGACCATGGCCGTTCCAGGTCCCAGCATGCCGATTTCTCTGGCTGCGGCAAAGGATAGGTCGATAATTCTATCCTTAACAAATGGTCCCCGGTCATTAATCCTCAGCTGGACGGTTTTTCCGTTTTCCAGGTTGGTCACCCTGATCTTGGTGTTCATCGGCAAGACCCGGTGAGCGGCAGTCATTTCATACATATTGAACACTTCACCGTTAGAGGTCTTCTGACCGTGAAATTTTGGCCCATACCATGATGCGATCCCTTCTTCCATGTAGCCTTCATGGCTGTCAAGGGGGGTAAATGTCTGTCCCAGGACAGTGTATTGTCTCTGGGTCGCTGGTTTAGCGTCTCCGGCAGGAGGGGGCTTGGGAGTATCCCTTGCAGCGACGTCCTGTTGCTGGGCTGGAGGCGGATAGATCTTTTTGGTGCAGCCCAGGGCAAGGCAAGTCAGTGTTATCAGAAGAATGAACGTCAGGATGATCTTGGTGCGTTGTTTTGGCATACGTTTGAATCAGGTCTTTATTGTCAACATAGTTGACATGTTGTGCATATTTCTGCAACGGACTTTAAAGAAAAGAGTCCTTAAGATCAAGATCTAATCCTGTTTCTATACAGATTCAATATTCAACCCGAAACAGACAGCTGCTATATTGACTTTTTGATTACCGTAAGAGAAAATTCAAAGTTTATACAGCTGTTCACCATGTTCTAAGTTCAAAAGGATAATCATCGCCGTGAATGATTGTCTGATTAAAATATCCTGAGGGGGCATGCTATGCCGGTACTTGTTGTCAATGTTGATCATGTGGCCACTATCAGACAGGCCAGGATGGGGAATGAGCCCGATCCAGTGACTGCTGCTCATCTGGCTGAGATGGCCGGGGCAATGGGGGTAATCGTTCACCTGCGTGAAGACCGCAGGCACATTCAGGACAGGGATGTCGAGATGCTCAAGGATGTCCTCAAGACCAACCTGCATCTGGAGATGGCTGCCACCAGCGAAATGAAATCCATCGCCCTGAAAACATGTCCTTACATGATTTGCCTTGTTCCGGAAAAAAGAGAGGAATTGACCACCGAAGGAGGACTGGAGTGTCTTGGGCGGGAAGATTTTCTGCAGAGCTTTCTGGATCCCTTTCACCAAGCTGGAATAAGGACCAGTCTGTTCATCGACGCTGATCGCTATCAGTTAGATGCAGCGGCCCGGACCGGAGCAGAGTATGTTGAGATCCACACCGGGCATTATGCAGAGGCCAAGAATTACAAAGAAAGACAAAAGGAGCTGGAAAAGATTATCGCCGGAGTCAGCCATGCCCAGGAACTGAATCTGAAGGTTAACCTTGGACATGGTCTTAATTATCAGAATATTTTCGGTTTTTCAAAGGTCAGGGGCATTATGGAGTATTCCATTGGTCACAGCATCATTTCCCGGGCAGTGTTAACCGGAATGACTGAGGCTGTGCAAGCCATGTCCGGAATAATCCGTTCCTTTGTGGATTAATTATGATTGTCGGAGTGGGACTTGACCTGGTGGAACTGGACAGGATAGAGGCCATATATAAAAGATTCGGCACCCGTTTTACGAAAAAGATACTTACCCCCAAGGAGCTGACAGGGCACTCAACTCTCCCTGTAGTTCATCTGGCCTCAAGGTTCGCGGCCAAGGAAGCAGGGGTTAAGGCTTTGGGAACGGGCTTTGCCCTGGGCATCACGCTGCAGCACCTGGAGATAGTCAACAACAGCAGCGGGAGGCCGCAGCTTTTGTTTTCCGGCCCTGCCCGTTCCAGGGCAATGCAGATGGGTGTTCACAGGACACATCTGTCAATCAGTCATGGGCAAAGAAATGCAGTTGCAGTGGTTATCCTTGAATCGCTGAAATTATTTCCCAATAACTCAGGGGGTGGACAATAATGTATTTACCCTTGCCAACGCCTCAAGAAATGGCTCTATGGGATCGACTCTCCATGGAGGAGATGGGCATTGTGCCGGAAATCCTGATGGAAAATGCCAGCAGAGAAGCGCTTAATGTCATCAAGTACAGGTTTGAAAGACTGCGGGGCTGTTCAGCACTGGTTTTTGCCGGTTCAGGCAACAACGGTGGAGACGCTTTTGCCCTGGCCAGGCATCTCTGGAACCATGACGTAAAAGTCATGGTCCTGCATTCCAAGAGACTCAAGGAGTACAGCGCAGCCGCGGGTTATCATCTTTCCCTGGCCCGGAAGCTGGATATTCCTCTCATGTATTTATACGAGTATAATCTGGATTTTCTGAAGCGGGTGGATATCATTGTTGACGGACTTCTGGGTACCGGTTTTTCCGGAAAACTCAGAGATGATTTTGTTAAATGGATCAAGGCCATAAACAAGCTGGCTATTGACAGTTATGTGATATCCCTGGACATTCCATCGGGCATTGATGGAATAACCGGGCGGCCCAGTCCGGTGGCAGTAAAGGCTGATGATACAGTTACTTTTGAAGAAGCCAAGCTGGGCCTTCTGCAGCCTCCTGCCAGGGATTATGTCGGTTGTCTGGCGGTGGGCAAGATTGGAATACCGAATGTAATCAAAAAAGAGAATCCTCCGCAGCACTTCGGGCTTTCAATCCGGGTCCTGGACCAAATAGCCCGACCCAGAAAAACCATGCATAAAGGCCAGGCAGGACATGTGCTTGTGGTTGGAGGTTCCCAGGGTCTTTCAGGTGCGGCAATACTTTCGGCCCTTGGAGCGTTAAGGTCAGGCGCAGGTCTTGTGACTGTTGCCTGTCCTTCGGGTCTGGCAGGCATAATAAGGTCCGGCTGGCCCGAAATCATGGTCTTGCCTTTGGGCAATGAAATTCAATGGCACCAATCAATGCTGTCCGATCTTGAACATGTGCTGCACAAGTTCGACTCTGTGGTCATTGGTCCGGGAATGGGTAGAGAGGATCAGACCAGCGGATTTGTCACAGGATATCTGGACGCAATGCATCCAAAAACCATTTTTGATGCGGATGCCCTTTATTTTTTTGCCAGAGACAGATCAATGATGAAAAATCTTTCCCACGGCCAGGAGGTCATATTCACTCCCCACCCAGGTGAGATGGGAAGATTTTTCAATGTAAGCGCTGCAGAAATCAACACTGACAGAACAGGCTTTTCCCGAAAATTTATAAGTGAATTCGGGGTAAATCTTGTGCTTAAAGGGGCGTGCACCATAATTGCCGGCAAGGATTCCCCCCTATACGTATCTCCAATTGCCGCCCCCAACCTGGCCATTGGGGGTTCTGGAGACATTCTGTCAGGAATCATTGGCAGTCTGCTTGCACAAGGCCTGGGAGCTGTTGATGCCTCCAATACCGGGGTATACTGGCACGCTCTGGCCGGACAAGGGCTGGCCAAAAGATATCCGTTCAGGGGCAATCTGGCCAGAGAGGTTGCGGACGCCCTGCCGGAGGTCATGGCCAGAGTTAGGAAAGTGGAAGAAAACTGTTTTCCTGACTCGTTAATATAACTTGATATTTAAGAGATATCTTATCTTTTCCAGAAAACAGGTGTTTGAACCATGATTACTGCTCAGGATATAATGACCGGGAATCCCATATCTCTAAGCCCGGAAACTGAAATTCAGGAAGCAGCAAGGCTGCTTTTGGAAAAAAATATTAACGGGATTCCAGTGGTCAACAACCGCAATGAACTGGTGGGAATAATCTGTCAGAGCGATCTTGTGGCCATGCAGAGAAAGATTCCCCTGCCTTCGGTGTTCACCTTGCTGGACAGTCTGGTTCCTTTTTCCTCTTCATCCAGAATTGAAAAAGAAATCAAGAAAATTGCCGCAACCAGGGTAGAAGAAGCCATGACCAGGGATCCTTTGTGGGTTTCCAGGGATACCGGGCTTGAGGATCTCGCCGAGATAATGGTCAGAAAAAAATTCCACACACTGCCAGTAGTGGAAGATGGTAAACTTATAGGGGTTGTGGGTAAGGGAGATGTTCTAAAGACCCTCATGAAGCAGGAACCGGCCTGATACTGGATATCTTATGCTTGGTTCAGGCACAGCCATTCCTGGTTGCAGACTGAAACGAGGCTTTATGGGTTTTTTTTTCGCAGAAGGGTTTTTCATGGGGATCTATTCTGGTCAGGGTATTATTGATCAGGCTGCTCAGGGTTTGGTGAGTGAATAGACAAGGAAACAAATTATCATTTTTTCTTTCAGACGAAGAACATACTGATTTTCTGGGGCAATGTCTGGGCAGGGCTCTCCTGGCCCTGGACAGATATCCCGCCCTGCTGTTTACAGGCCCCCTCGGGGCAGGCAAGACAACTCTTATCAGGGGAGTGGTAAAGGCTCTGCCCGGAGGAGAAAATGCCGAAGTCAGCAGCCCCAGCTTTAATATCCTGAACATCTATCCCACAAAACCCCGGGCAGCCCATTTTGATTTATATCGGATGGAGGGCATGGAGCTGGATCCTGAGAGCGAAGAAGTGCTTCTGGACAGTCAGAGATTGATCATGGTTGAGTGGAGTGAATTTCTTTCAAGGGGCCTTTGGCCTGAGGAGAGATTTCTCATAAATATTGCTTTTGAGGACCAGGGAAGAACTGTGAAGATGGAGACAGATAATCGTGCTCTTTTGAGGATGCTTGAGAGCATCTCCGGCTTTACCTGGGCGACCAACTATGAAAATGAATAAATGAGTAACAATTTTTCACTTTCAAGATGCCCCAAAAAGGTATGTGTCCACATGAGGAGAAAATCTGGATGCGATTAATGGTGCAAAAGTACGGGGGCACTTCTGTTGCAAACTTGGAGTGCATGCAGAAGGTCAGGGAAAAGGTCCTGCACGTTCTGGACAGGGGCTTTAAAGTGGTGGTGGTCTTGTCCGCCATGTCCGGAGAGACCAACAGACTGATAGAAATGGCCGGAAAGTGGTCCAAGAGACCTGATCCCTGTGAGATGGACGTTCTGCTGGCCACGGGTGAACAGGTTTCAGTTTCCCTGTTTACCATCCTGCTTAAGGAATTGGGGATAAAAGCCAGGTCAGTGCTTGGTTTCCAGATACCCATCCAGACGGACAAGAGTTTTGGAAAGGCCAGGATCCTGGACATTGACGCCGAGAAGATCAAAGCTACCCTTAACAGACATGATGTTCTGGTGGTTGCGGGATTTCAGGGATGCGACTGCGAGCAGCGCATTACTACTTTGGGCAGAGGCGGTTCAGATACTTCAGCCGTTGCCCTTGCTGCGGCCCTTGATGCAGAGCTTTGCGAAATATATACAGATGTCGAGGGAGTTTATACCACGGACCCCAATATCTGTCCCCAGGCCAGAAAGCTTAAAAGAATCGCTTATGAGGAAATGCTGGAGATGGCCAGCATGGGAGCCAAGGTCCTGCAGATCAGATCGGTGGAGTTCGCAAAAAAGTACAATGTTCCGGTTCATGTTCGCTCAACATTTTGTGACCAGCCCGGAACTTTAGTTGTTCAGGAGGATAAAAGCATGGAGTCAGCAATGGTTTCCGGGGTGGCATATGACAAGGATCAGGCCAGGATTACCCTGGTTGACGTTTATGATGAGCCCGGGGTGGCAGCCATGATTTTTGAGCCCATTGCCAGGGCGAATATTGTTGTGGATATGATAGTTCAGAATCCCAGCAGAGGAGGCAAGACAGATATGACCTTCACTGTACCCCGGGGAAATCTGGAAGAGACCTTGAACATATTAAAGAAGATCAAGGAACAAATCGGGGCGTCTGCCCTTCTGTACGACGCTGATGTAGCCAAGGTTTCTGTGATCGGGGTCGGAATGCGCAATCATTCAGGTGTGGCTGCCATTGCTTTCTCAGCCCTGAAGAATGAAAATATAAACATCATGATAATCAGTACTTCTGAGATAAAAATATCCTGTCTGATTGAGGAGAAATATACAGAGCTGGCTGTTCGTACCCTGCATGAGGCCTTTGGGCTGGACCAGGAATCTTCTGCAAAAAAGTGCTGATCCTGCTGATTGACCAGGAACAATTAATTTAATAACTGCAGAAGATGTACGACTTTTATGATTCCTGGAAGTCAGACATTCTCCAGGATCACCTGTGTATATCGGCCATACTCAATATTTAGCATTTTTATCCAGGCGAACAGCTTAAATTATGATTTTTTTTGGCTTAATGTCAGCCTTTTTTTACTTTCAACTTGCAAATATGAATTATCAATAAGAATGGCTAGCTATGAAAAAGATAACGATATACGACACTACTTTAAGAGATGGTTCTCAGGCTGAAGATGTACATTTTTCTACTGAGGATAAAGTGAGGATTGCCTGCAAGCTGGATGAGCTTGGAGTGCACTATATTGAGGGAGGATGGCCTGCTTCAAATCCTACGGACCACAATTTTTTCCGGGAGATCAGTAATTATGCCTTGAAAACAGCACGGATTACTGCTTTTGGGAGCACCCATCCAGCCAAGAAAACCCCTGAAAATGATCCCAACCTCCAGTCGCTTATCAGCGCTGAAACCGATGTGGTTACAATATTCGGCAAGACCTGGGACGTGCATGTCCATGATGCGTTGAGAACCACCCTGGAGAGGAACCTGGAGCTGATATTCAATTCGCTAGCATACCTGCGCCCCAGAGTTAAGGAACTTTTTTTTGATGCTGAGCATTTTTTCGACGGCTTCAAGGCCAACAGAGATTTTGCCGTTTCCTGTCTGAAAAAAGCCCTGGAAGGCGGAGCCGATGTTCTCATCCTTTGCGATACCAACGGGGGAACCACTCCCCTGGAGATCATGGAGATAATCAATGAGGTCAAAGCTAGAATTCCGGAAATTGTATTTGGCATCCATACCCATAATGACTCTGAGCTGGCTGTGGCCAACAGCCTTATTGCTGCTGATCTTGGGGCGGTCCAGATTCAGGGGACCATCAACGGGTATGGTGAGAGGTGCGGAAATGCCAATCTCTGTTCAATAATTCCCTGCTTGCAGTTGAAAATGGGGTTTGAGTGCATCCCTGAAAAAAACCTGAGTCTCTTGACTTCCACGGCTCACTACGTGGCTGAGGTCGCCAACCTGGGGGCCTTTCATCGCCAGCCCTTTGTGGGCAGATCAGCTTTTGCGCACAAGGGGGGGATACATGTCAGCGCGGTTCGGCGCAACTCGAGAACCTATGAGCATATTGTCCCCGGGGTGGTGGGAAACAAGCAGCGCATTCTTCTTTCTGATCTGGCCGGACAGAGCAACATCCTGTTCAAGGCCAGAAGATATGGCTTCCATTTGGACAAGGATGACCCCTTTGTTCTGGATCTTTTGTCCAAGCTTAAAAACCTGGAGAGCCAGGGATATGAGTATTCGGCAGCCGAGGCTTCATTTGAACTGCTCTTAAACAGGACTCTTGGCCGGGCCAGGAAATACTTTACCATTGATTCCTTCCGGGTTCTTGAATCCAAAAGGGGCCGCGAAGAAGAGCCTGTTTCCGAGGCAACTGTAATGGTCAGCGTGGGCGGTATGCTTGAACATACCGCAGCTTCAGGCAAAGGACCGGTCAATGCTCTGGACAACTCCCTGCGCAAGGCCCTGGAAAAGTTTTATCCCTCTCTGGCCGAGATGCACCTGGTGGATTTCAAGGTGCGGGTTTTTTCAGTGGGCAAAACGGGTAATTATTCCGGGACCGCTTCCAGGGTGCGGGTGCTTATTGAGTCAGCTGACCGCACATCTCAATGGGTTACAGTGGGAGTTTCCTATAATATTATTGAGGCCAGCCGTCAGGCCCTTGAGGACTCTCTAAACTACAAGCTGTTCAAGGATGATCAGGAAAAGCTGACCAGGGCCATCAAGGAAGCTGAAAAAGATTAGGAATCCGGGGATACTTTCACGGTTGAACCTGGTGTTTCTTCAGTTCCAGCTCCGGACAGGATATGCAAAAGCCCCTTGCAGAAATAATCCGCCCCCAGAATATTGAAGAATTTGTGGGGCAGGCTCACCTAAAGTCCAGAATCAGGGCCATGATTCTGGGAAAACGTCTGCAGAGCACTCTCTTTTTCGGACCTCCTGGTTGCGGGAAATCCACCCTGGCCTTGATTGTGGCCAAGGCTCAGAATAGACAGTACCTGAGACTGAGTGCCCCTGAAACAGGACTGGCTGAACTTAGAAAAAGGCTTTCGGGCAATGAAATCCTCATCCTTGATGAGCTGCATCGTTTTTCCAAGGCCCAGCAGGATTATTTTCTTCCATTGCTTGAGTCAGGGGAAATAATTCTTCTGGCCACCACCACTGAAAATCCATCTTTCAGCGTCACCAGACAACTTCTTTCCAGAATGAATGTCCTGAGGCTCAGGTCTTTAAGCAGAGAGGAACTGCTGGAGATTGCGTCCAGATCCGGGGAAATCATAAACACCAGCATGCCAGAGAAAAGTCTAGAAATGCTGGCTTCCCTGGCTGGCGGGGATGCCAGGACATTTCTCAATCTAATGGAGTATGCCCGGGAATTTGATGAAAAAGACCTTGAGCCGGAGAGACTAAAGACTATTCTCCCCGAAGCAGTAATCCGGGGCGACCGTGTCGGGGATAATCATTATGAACTGGCTTCAGCGCTCATAAAATCCATCAGGGGAAGCGATCCCGACGCGGCTTTGTATTATCTTGCCTGTCTGCTGGAGTCAGGGGAAGACCCGAGATTTGTCTGCCGAAGACTTATTCTTTCAGCTTCTGAGGATGTGGGACTGGCCGAACCAATGGCTCTGCCCATGGCGGTTTCCTGCCAGCATGCCGTGGATTTTGTGGGAATGCCCGAGGGATTTATTCCCCTGGCTGAAACCGTAGTCTATCTTGCTCTGGCACCAAAATCCAACACCACCTACGCCGCTTATCTCAACGCCCAGAAGGAAATCAGAACAAGCGGCCCCAAGCCGGTTCCTCTGCACCTGAGAAATCCTTCCACCAGCCTGCACAAAGAATGGGGTTACGGACAGGGATATAAATATCCACACGCCTATCCAGAGTCATGGATTGACCAGGAATACCTGCCTCCGGAAGTGGGCGGCAAAAAGTTTTATTTTCCCAAGGACCAGGGTCTGGAACCCAGGCTTCTGGCGTGGCTCAAAAAAAGAAGAAAAAGATAACCGACCAGACTGCCCAGGTAGTAAATAGCTAACTCTGCAATGATCTGCGCAGGGCAGGAATGAAGCGGCCTGCAGTTAAAAACTGGCCACATACTTTTTAAGGTATCCCAATGGATTGTAAGATTCCTTGGCTTTTTTCAGTCCCTGGTCACCAAGGTCCTGTTCCCTGTTGACAATTTTAAAACCGCTGGCCGATTTTTCAAGGAATAGCTTGTTCATGGCCTGATAGACCCCCTTGTATCCCGGACATCCTTTTTCAAAGTGGATGACAAGAGTGTCTTGGGAAAGGGCCTCAGCCACTGTATATGCCACCATTTCCTCGCCCACCATCAATCCGGCGCCGAACAGGCCGATAAGTTCATCCCAGTGGCTGAATACCCTGAGGATGGCATGGTTTTCCGCTTCCAGAGCGGATGAGTCGTCGCACTCCTTCCAGAGACACCATTCAGTCTGCAGGGCAAGGGCTTTTTCAATGTATTGTTTTTCAAGCTCCACGTATGAAAAATCGTAGTTTTTGATGAACTGATTATAGAGATTTTTTTTCTTGTGAAACCTGTTCCCTTTGAGCTGGATAAGTTCCTGAACAGAATACAGGTAATCCCAGTGGTCCCTGTCCGGTTCAACGCCTATCCAGGGCAGATGCTCTTTCCAGATCAGGGCAAGATCTTCGGGTATGCGAACAATTGTAGTCTTTACCGGTTTTTTTTCAAAATATTTATGCCAGTTGATTCCCCATTCTCCAACAGGGGCCCAGTAGACTGATTCGGGAATGCTCTGCCTGATCCAGGCAAGGTGGTCATCAACAGCCAGTTCCAGTCCATATTCTTCAGCCCATCCGAAAATGTTGGCAAAGCTGAAATCAGAGGCAACCTGTGGGGTAATCTCCAAAAGCTGATTGAATCTGTGTTGATGATCCATAGTGATTGGTTCGAATTCCATAATCTATCCTTAAAGTTTATTGACAGAACTTGTTCAGAAAAAATGTTTTGAAAAAAACATATAAATATAGTTTACACATTGCTATGGGTCAAGAAATAGTTGCTTGCCGGCTCAGAAAAATGCAGTTACAAGCCCCTTGCTTTCTACCAAATATTATCAGGAGAACAACTGCATGTCTGCACTTATGAAAAAATACATCTACGGACATTTCTGGTGCCTGAGCATACTGACTGTGGCTGGACTGGTAATAGCCCTGGGCATCAACGGCATTGCCATCCACCATGAATTTATTGCCGGAGGTTTTTCCGGGCTGAGCCTGCTTATTTATTATGTCACCGATCTGCTTAGCCCTGGGATATGGCTGCTTGTTTTGAATATTCCCGTATTCATTGCCGGTTTTTTGATGGTCAGCCGCCGATTCTTTTTTTACAGCCTCTACGGGCTGGTTGCCACCGCATTTTTCCTGGAGATTATAGAGCTCAGACTGCCCATTGAAGACCCCTTTCTGGCTGCTTTAAGCTACGGAACTCTTCTTGGGGCAGGGCTGGGCATCAGTCTCAGATCTTTTGGCTCAACCGGTGGCCTGGATATTATCTGCGTGGTTTTATATCAGAAGTTTAATATTAGAATAGGACAGAGCAGTTTTTTCTTTAACCTGATTCTTTTTGCTTTTGGGTTTGTTTTTCTTGAGCCTGACCTTGTGCTTTATTCTTTGACCAGTGTTTTTGTTACCGCCCTGGTGGCAGACTACGTAATGGCCATGTTCAACCAGCGCAAAATGGTCCTGGTAATAACTGATATTCCTGAAAAGATGGTCAAGATGATCGGAGAACAGATCCAGAGGGGCTCGACCTTTCTGTACGGCAGGGGAGCATATACCGGGGAAAGGAAGAAAATAGTGCTTACTGTTGTCAACAATTTTCAGCTGAAAAGGCTGGAAGAGGTAATATTCTCCAATGACCCTGATGCCTTTGTGATAATCGAAAACACTTTTAATGTCCTGGGCAAAGGATTTTCCAAGAGGGTGGTCTTTTGAGATATTTCTCACAATGCCTGCTGGCCCTCTCTTTTCTGAGCCGCATTGTCCCCGCAAGAGATGCTGATAACGCATCAATGGCTTCTTCTTTGAGCTGGTTCTGCCTGGCAGGCCTTATTTTGGGGCTGGCCATGATCATTCCAGGGGTCCTGGGGCTGGCCGGGGATTATCCATTGGTACAGGCCTGGATAATTGTCGGCCTGGGTTTTTATCTGACCCGGGGCCTGCACTGGGACGGCTGGGCCGATGTCTGGGACGGCTGGGCCAGCCAGGCTGAAAAGGATGAATTCTGGGTTGTGGTCAAGGACAGCCATGTGGGAGTTTTTGGCGTAATCGGACTAATTTTCGGCCTGGGCGGGCAGGTTGTTCTGGTTGGGGAAGTTGTGAGGGCAGGAGAATGGTCATTCATTGTCTGGTCTGTGATGACCGGAAGATTCGGCGCGGTGGCCCTGGCCTGGGCAGGTAAAAAATACCCCAGACCCGGACTGGGGGCTGTTTTTCTTGAGGGAGCAGGAAGCAGGGCATTTATTTGCAACTTAATAGTGCTGATGGTGTTTTCAGCACTTTTTATTCCCATCTATCCGGCTATTGTTTCTCTGGCTCTGATGATCCTGGGAGTGTTTTTACTCTACGATTTGGGACGAAGAAACCAGTGCATTAACGGCGACTTCCTGGGAGCGGCCATCATCTGGGGCGAGCTGAGCGCGCTTCTGAGCTTTGTTCTGGCAGGCTGAACTACAGGCCCTGTCCGGGTTTCATCTCCATTCCTGACAGATCAGTCTCGTAACCTCCCATGGATTTTATTTTTTTCTTAAAATGATCTGATTTGACAAGACTGAGCAAAATGTCAACTTTTGGATCATCAATAGAGTAATCAGGGATAAGCAGATCGTATCTTTCCCTGGCCAGGGGGACAAAATCCAGATTCAGGGCTGTGGCCGCAGCCATTATGCCCAGTCCGCAGTCGGCAGCTCCACTGAGGACATTGACCGCTACTGCCATGTGCGTAAATTCTTCCTTGTCGTATCCGGTTATGCTGTCCGGTAAAATGCCCGCATTCTTGAGATGATGGTCCAGAAGGATTCTGGTTCCGGCACCTTTCTGACGGTTGATGAAGACAATATTTTTTTCAGCCAGGTCATGAATATCCCGGATGTTCTTGGGGTTGCCAGGTGGCACTATCAGCCCCTGATGCCTGATTGCCAGATTGATAAGTTTAAATTTCAGTCCAGGGGCATATTTTGCCAGGAAAGGAAAGTTATAGTCATTGGATTCCGGATCAAAAAGATGCATCCCGGCAAGGTGCGCTGAGGCTTCGCTGGCAGCTGTAATTCCCCCCATGCTTCCCAGGTGGGTGGAAGCAAGGTGGATGGGATTTTCAATTCCCATAAGTTCATTGGCCAGCAGGTCAAGGGTATTGTCGTGGCTGCCCACTATCACCAGCACCCTGTCTATCTCCTTTTCAGGTTTCAGCAGCTCGATTTTAACGGTTTTGTTTCTGGCAAGGCCTTCCAGGTCCTGGCTGATGCGGGTTATTCCCTGGGCCCTGGTCATGGTGGTGATCATTCCCGCTCCTCGGGGCAAGGGTGTGGCCACGTAAACGTTATTGACCCTGCCCACGGAAACCCTCAAAAATTCTTCCATACCCAGCCTTGAAGGAACCTTTCTCGTCAGTCTGGCTTCAATGATTTCCGGCTCAGGGGGGTGTCTTCTGGACAGCCAGTAAACAATGGGTCTGATAATCTGCTCAAAGCAAATAATTGAGCTTACAGGGTATCCGGGGGCTCCGATGATGATTTTGTTTTCCGCGACTCCGATGACGGTAGGCTTTCCAGGCATGGCCTTAATCCCGTGCACAAGAACCGAGCCGAACACTTCCATGATCTGTCTGGTGAAATCCTTGCTCCCAGCAGAGGAGCCGGCCCCGATGACAATTACATGAGCCGGGGATTCAAGGGCCTCGCGCACTGCTGCCTCAAGCCTTTGCGGATTGTCGGGTACAGGAGAGGTCCTGTGTATTTCACATCGCCACATGCTGGCCAGGGATGAAAGTACCTGGGAGTTACTTTCTATAACCTGTCCCGGATTTGGCTGGGGTTTTAAAGTAAAGTCAAGAACTTCATCCCCGGTGGGAATAATATGGATCTTGACCTGCTCCCTGACCTTGACCTCCCAGATTCCGGCACTGAGCAGAGCGCCTACATCATAAGGTGAAAGTTGATGGTTCTGTGGGATGAGCAGCTCGGTGGCCACGATATCCTCCCCAACGCGGCGAACATTCTGCCACGGAAAGGCGGGGCTCTCAATGAGGATAGTCTCAGGGTCCAGCTGCACAATTTTTTCGACCATGATTACGCAGTCCATTTCCGCAGGCATGGGATTGCCGGTATTGACTTCAATGTAGTCCAGATTCTTTTTCAAGGTCACAGGAGTTCCCTCCCGGGCCTGGAATGTTTTTTTGGCCTTTACAGCAATCCCATCCATTGCAGCGCTGTGAAAGGTCGGGGAGGAATATCTGGCCCAGACCGGCTGCGCAGTGACTCGGAAAGCTGCTTCCTGAGTAGCAACGGTTTCGACATTTAAGACGTTTCTAGGATCGACGGCCTGCTTGATCATACCCAGGGCATCGTTGATGGAGACAGTCTGAAGGTATATGTTTCTTTTGTTTTCCATGGGCCTGTACCTTTGAAAAATTCAAGTGGATAAAAAAGACTACCCTTTTATCAGAACAATGAAAAGTGCATGGCCTTGCAAAAAATAAGGCATGATTTTTGAATGAAGATAGGCAAATGTCTGACGCCCAATGTGATCGGCAACGGTCCATCTGGATTTCTGGTGACAGCAATTAGTGATCGTTTGAGTTAAAACCATGTGTTGCATTCTCTGTTCAGATTTCACTAAATAACCTGAAAATGCTTATAAATGACCATCAGCTTAAGGTCCATGGTTTTGGCAGCTGATGGCGTTCATCTGTCAGGCTTCCATCAGTCAGTTTGTCAAGGTGAACTGCGCCATGACCAAAGGTTATTCTTGTTGCCATCATGAGAAAAGTGTTTAAGTATAATCTCCAGAAAGTCCTGGATTACAGGACTAGCCTTGAAGAACAAGCCCGACTGGAGGTGGTCCGTTCCAGAAAAAAGTATCAGGATCAGATTGTTCTTGTGCAGAACTTTGAACATGAGCTGGAGCTGGCCCTGAAGGAATCCAGAAAAAAAGAAAATATGACCAGGGATCGAATCTGGCTCTGGAACAGATATACTCAGCGAATGAATTCAGACCTCAGGCTTGCCAGGTTACGGCTTGGAGAATTGGCCAGGGAAGTCAGCGCCAAGCGTCAGTATCTTCTTGAGAAAAGCAGGGATAAAAGAATCATTGAAAAATTGAAAGTCAAACAGAAAATCAAATTTGAACATGAACAGGAAAAAACAGAACAGAAGAACTTCGATGAAATGGCTGTGGTCCGTCATAAACATAAAGCCATCTAGGCTGCTCCAGATTATTATGATCTTGGCAGTAATCAAGATCGGCTTCATGTTTGCCATGTTCGGCAGCGGGGAGCAAGCAGCCGATGGCACCGCGGTAAAGCCCCTGTTTGTGGAAGCCAGAACTGCCATGGCTGTTGAAGGGGGTCCTGAAACAGAGGTTCAGGAGGAACAGCCCGTTGATATCAGCCAGGAACTTCAAAGAATAAGAGCAAGAGAGGCGGAGCTTGACCGCAGGGAAAGAAACCTGCGTATGCTCCAGCAGGACATCGATGACAAGCTGCAGGAGCTGACCAGACTTGAAGCCAGTCTGGACAGAATGCTTGAAGAAGCTGACGTGTTGAAGGACCAGAAAATAAGGCATCTGGTGGATGTTTACTCCAACATGAACGCCAAGCAGGCCGCCCAGGTTCTGGAAACCCTGGATGAAACCATTTCTGTCAAAATTCTGTCCGGAATGCGCGGACGTCAGGCCGGTGACATACTGACCCACGTTGATTCCAGAAAAGCTGCCAGGCTGTCGGAGTTGCTTACTGAACTGCAGACACCATTTGTTGATTAAAAAGTATCTGTTTAGCGCTTTTAAGGAAAGCAGGGGACAGGCACTCCGGGACCCACTTGAGCATCACTTTGTGCTTAAAATGTCTTATTTTTGGGGCAAGTGGGTCCCGGAAGAGCCAGTCCCCGTGCCACATGCAAAGCGCTAAACAGATACATTAAAAAAGTGTTCAAAGACCCCTTGATCAGACTCAGGCCAAGACTTTATCCCCAGATTCCCGGAATTTTTACCCCGCAGAACGAGCAGGACATGTCGTTGACATGGGAACCTTTGATATCAAATCCTAACCTGTTAATAATCTGTTTGCCGCAGGCGGGACAAAACGTGTTTTCCTTTTCATGTCCTGGGACATTGCCTGTGTAGACAAACTTCAGCCCTGCTTCTTTTCCCGCTTCCCAAGCCCTTTCCAGGGTTTCAACGGGAGTGGACTGAATTCCGGTCATTTTGAAGGTTGGATGAAAGCGCGACAGATGCCACGGGGTATCTGGGCCAAGTTGTCTGAAGATAAAACGGGCCATATTTTCAATCTCTTCATTAGAATCATTTAGCCCCGGAATAATCAGGGTAGTAACTTCCAGCCACCAGTTCATCTCTTTGATTGCCATCAGATTGTCCAGGACAGGTTGCAGTTTCGCACCGCAGTAATCACGGTAAAACTGGTTGCTGAAGGCCTTGAGGTCGATGTTGGCTGCGTCGATGTATCCGTTCATTTCCCTCAGACATTGCTGGCTCTGGAATCCATTGCTGACAATGATATTCTTGAGGCCTTTTTCCCTGGCCGGCACAGCTGTATCCATGACCAGCTCAATAAATACCGTGGGCTCGGAATACGTGTAGGATATACTTGAAGCATAGTAGTCCCCAGCCATGCGGATGATTCTTTCAGGGCTGACTGTTTCTCCCTCAATGGGCATGTAATTTCTGGGCGGCTGGGACAGGGTGTAGTTCTGGCAGAAAGAACAGGAAAGATTGCACCCCATTGTGCCCAGGGAAAGGGTCAGTGTGCCGGGCAAAAAATGAAAAAGGGGTTTTTTTTCAACAGGATCAACATTCAGGGCGACCACCTTATCTCTGACCAGAGTATGCATCGCTCCGCCTTTGTTTTCCCTGACTCCGCAAAGGCCGCGTTCACCGGATTCAATGAGGCAGAAATGACTGCAGGCCATGCACTGTACTCTGTCTTTTTTCTGTGTTCTCCATAGAATTGCGTTGGACATGGATACCCCCCAGTGGCTGGTCGACCCTGAAAATAACAAATTTATCAGGGTCGACAAACTATTATCCTTTGATTAAATGTTAAGGGTCAAAAGGGCAATAGGTGCTCAAGATTATTATAATTCATTCTGCCGAATTTTCAAGTAACCTACCGCGCTCATCCCCAGCCGGAACAACCAGCATCCAGTTTTTGAGAGAGTATCCCGGGGTATAAAGCAATTTTGGGCAACAAGGTCCTGGATCAATGTCTCATCTTTCTTTTTTAATCCGGCTCAAAAAATCTTGACAAATGCTTTATCTGCAAATTATGCTGTTGTTATGAGAGAGAACTTCAGATTAATATGGTGCAGCACATCAGGCCTTTACTGGTGGTGGACTATGTCCAATAGTCGGCCTGAATCAGAGTTGATACTTTCATAAAAGCAAGCAGTTAAATGTTTTTCAGGCCGCAGGCTCTTAAGTCTGACGGCCTTTTTTTTTGCGGTTGAAACATTTATTATCCAGGGAGGTTGAGATGTTGAAAAAGATGATTTTAACGGTTTTTCTGGTCCTGGTGTCTTATGGCCTGGCTTCGGCCGAAACCATCAGGCTGAGCTATGCCAATTTTCCCCCTGCCAGCACTTTTCCCTCGGTTCAGATGGAGAGATGGAAAGAGGCTGTTGAAGAAAGGACCGGCGGAAAGGTAAGGGTGGATACATATCCCGGTGGAAGCCTGCTGGGCGCCAGGAACATGTTCCGGGGAGTGATCCAGGGCCAGGCCGACATTGGAAATATTTGCATGTCTAACCAGCCCGGGGTCTTCCCCATGACCACGGTGCTTGAACTGCCCCTGGGCTTTACTTCTTCCAGGGTGGCCAGCTTGGTTCTGTGGGATCTTTTTGAAAAATATCAGCCCAAAGAGTTTGAGCAAGTCAAGGTTCTGACCATGTTCGGGACTGCTCCTTCCAATCTTATGACCAGGCAGCCCGTTACAAACCTGGCTGAACTCAGGGGCATTGAAATAAGGGCTTCGGGTACGGCATCGCAGATTCTGGAAATCCTGGGAGCCGTTCCAGTGGACATGCCCATGTCCGAGACCCCGGAAGCCTTGCAGAGGGGAATGGTCAAGGGATTGCTTTCCTCCCTGGAGGTCCTCATGGACTTTAATTTTGCAGCTTACACTCCTCATGTCACCAGACTTGATCTTCAGGTTTACCCCTTTGCAGTGATCATGAACAGGGACAAGTGGGACAGTCTTCCCCAGGATGTCCAGCAGGTCATGGATGAACTGCGACTGGAACAGGCCCTGTGGACCGGAGAATACATGGACGCCCAGGTGGAAAAATCCCTGGAATACTCCAGGGACAATTATGACAGCCGGATTTTCGAGCTTACTCCTGAGGAATATGCCCTGATAGATGAAAAGCTGGCCGGACTGGTTGATGTCTGGAAACAGGAGGCTGTCCGGAACAACCTGCCGGCGGAAGAGATCCTGGCTGATCTTCTGGAGCTTAAAGAATACTACGAGGCTAAATATTCTCAAAACTGATGATTGAATACCTGTACAGGCTTTCCAGCCTCATCAACAAAGTCCTGCTTTTCCTTGGGGCCGTGGTTCTGTGTCTGATGATGCTCCTGGCCACCGGCAACATGGTCATCGGTTTTGTTGACCAGCCCCTGAGGGGTTCCTACGAACTCACCGGCTTTCTGGGAGCCTTGGCCGTCTGCCTGGCCATGGCTCCCACCCAGCAGGTCAGGGGGCACATTGCGGTCACCATTCTGGACAGGCTGATCCCCAAAAAGATCAGGCAGGTTTTGAACAT
>PWNK01000150.1 GCA_003557865.1 Desulfonatronovibrio sp. | reverse complement strand
TGAACAGTCTGGCAAACATGTCCTTACCTTGGTGACCCGGTTTTCATTTTCCGCCCTGGTTCAGTCCACTGAAGCACTGGTCAAATGCCTGCTGGCCGGAGCCGGGGTTGGAGTCACTTCTTTTCTTGCGGTTCAGAAATACCTGGATTCAGGTGAGCTGGAAATTGTCGACTTTTCCGGTTTTGATATAAGCAGAAGTTTTTTTATCATCCAGCATAGAGGAAGGTCCCTGTTCAGCTGCTCCAGGATGCTGATGGACAGGGTAAAAGAGTATATCAGGACCTTGAATACCGGTGAGTTCGGGGCCAGGTCATGAATTAGCTGAAGTTCGGTAACTCTATATAATCCCCAGGATCAGTCCTGTGGCAAAAAAAAACAGCAGTCCGGCCACAATAAGCTGTACAGACCTCAGGGTGATCTTTTTGAGAAGCATCCTGCCCAGGAAGGCCCCCACAAAGGCGGCCAGGGAGGCTGCGATTATCAGGTTCAGGTTGTCCCTGATCTCCTGGCTCCAGAGCAGGCTTGAATAGGCCGAGATTCTTGATATATCGACCATCACCGCGATGACCACCCCTGTACCCACAAAGGCTTCTTTGCTCAGGCCCGATTTTATGAGAAAGGCGCTGCGAAAAGCGCCCTGATGCCCGGACAGTCCCCCGAAAAATCCACTCAAAAGGCCTCCAAGGGGCAGATACCTGGGATCTATGGCCAGCTTTTTCAAAGGCGTGAGCAGCTCAAGTCCGGCAAACCCGGCCATGAGCAGGCCGATGACCAGCTTGATGGGATAGATGCTCAGTTCATTGCCAAGCAGGGTATAGGTGGTCAAAGGAGGCATTTCAGCCAGCCTGATGAGCAGGATGGCCCCTGCAAAGCTGGTAAGCAGGGCGGGCAGGCCGAATGAGAGCACGGCCTTCATGTGGGCCTTGCTGCCAATGAGACCCAGCTTGAAGATATTGTTGAGCAGATGGACCACAGCGGTCATGGCCACAGCAGCCTGGACAGGGAAAAAAAGGGCAAATGCGGGCAAAAGCAGAGTGCCCAGGCCGAATCCGGAAAACAGGGTCAGGCCTGATGCCAGCAGGGCAGCCAGGCAGACTACGATTATCTCCATGCTGTGACTCCTGATGCCTTTGACCAATCATCGCTTTTCATGACCTGTGCTCCTTCTTCACGGATTCAGATATCAACTGAGGACTCCCCGGTAAAAAAAGTAAGCTGAGAGCAGTAAAAGGATGATTCCGAACAGCCTTTTGACAAAGTTTCCACTGAGCCTTGAACTCATGAGTCTTGATCCGAAAAAGCCCCCGGCCGAGGAGAATATTCCTGCAAGGATAAGGAATTTCCAGTCCAGGGCTTCCATGGCCGCGTGAGTCGCGAACCCGGCAAAGGAGGAAAAGCAGACGATAAAGGCGGTAGTTGCAGCCGCTGTCTTGGGGTGGACATGCAGAAAATAAATCAGCAGAGGTACGACGAACACTCCCCCGCCAATGCCCAGCATCCCGCCCATAAAGCCGATGCCCAGCCCCATCAGTGAAGACTGGATCAGTTTGGACCCGGACCATACATGAGGCCGGCCGGGATTGCCTGAATGCAAGCCCCAGGTGACCAGCATCCTCAGGCCGGCAGCCAGGACGACCAGGGACATGGCCAGCAGGAAAAACTTCTGATCAATGCGGCTGTTGGCCATGGCCCCCAAGGGTGCGGCCAGACCAGAAGTAATGATCAGCGGGATGGACAGGGAAAAATCCACCAGCCTGCCGCGGATGTATACATAGGAAGCTGTGGAGGCTCCCAGGGCGTTGAGCAGCAAAGATGAAGCTACCGCGGGAGTCTGCCCGAAGCCCATCATGATGAACAGGGGCGCAAAGATCAGCCCCCCTCCCAGGCCGGCCATGGACAGGACAAAAGAGGCCAGAAAGATCACAGGATAGATAATAAAGGATATTTCCATGACTGGATATGGGCCGCTCAGGTCAGGGCCGGTTCAAGCAACAGGCGGATTTTTCTCTGCCACTTTTTCAGGCTGTCATTATCAGCCCTGTAGTGGACATAATAGCCGCGCTTCTCACCTGCGGCCAGGCCCGCGTCCCGGAGTATCCTTAAATGCTGGGAAACAGCAGCCGGGGTCATGCCCAGTTCCCTGGCCAGAATGCTCACGCACAAAGACCTGTTTTTGATGAGCTCAAGTATCCTGATCCTGGCAGGAGAGGACAGCACCTTGAATATCCGGGACAGCTCACGAGAATCATAAATCATAATCCCCTCCGGTTAAGTAAATGCATATATGCTTAATAAAATGCTGACTTCAAGTCAATTTTAAAAGCCAACCCCTCAGTTTTCAGACCATTTTTAAAAATTATAATCTCTTGTGCACATTGTGCTGAAATTTTTTAAGCCATGCATAATTATTTTCAAAATCTTCTGGACATTCCTTCTGAAATAACCTACTGAGTAGGCAGTAAAACTTTTTATTTTGAATAAAACAAGGAGGTATTATGGACTTTTACGCCTTTGTGGAAGGCCCCCTGACATGGGTGGCCATTCTCACTTTTCTGGCGGGAATGTTGATCCGGGGAGTCATGTATTAC
>PWNK01000118.1 GCA_003557865.1 Desulfonatronovibrio sp. | reverse complement strand
TTTAACCGCCCTTTGCTGCATGAGCATGGCCGGAGCGGACGAAATGAAAAGCAGGTACGTCGGCTCAGAGACCTGCAGGGACTGTCATGTTCAGCAATACGACAATTTCAGTGAGTACGCTTCTAAGTACAGGTCCGACAGAAATGTCCAGCTGATGATGAAAAAGCTTACCCCCCAGGAACAGCAGGAATGCTATGAATGCCACACAACCGGTTATGGAAAGCCGGGAGGATTTGTAAGCTTTGAAGAAACTCCCCAGCTGGGACACGCCGGTTGCGAGGTTTGTCATGGACCCGGATCAAAGCATGCCTTAACCGGTGATCCAGGCATGATCACATCAGATCTGACTGTTGAGGAGCATTGTGCCCCCTGTCATGATGATCAGCGCGTCCGGAGAATAAACTACAAGCCCCTGCTCCATTCTGGAGCGCACTAAACCGCAGGTCACCAGTCACATGCTGCCCCAGATATTTAGCAAGCACATTTCCGTAAAAATTATTTCCCTGATCATCATCCTGGCCATTGCTGTCTTTTCCGTGCTCATCTTTGTCAATTCCTACTGGCAGAGAGTGGATACCATGAACCAGATCCGGATCATGGGATACAGAACCACGGACCTCATCGAGCTGAACATTGAAGAACCCATGCTCCTGGGAGACAATCAGGGAACCCATGAGCAGTTCCGCAGGATTGACGTCCTCTACGATGATCTGACTGTCTATCTGACCGACTTCAAAGGGAATATTACCTATTCCACCCGGGAAGAGGTTGTCCGCAGGGACGTGAGTGCTGTTTACAGCGACCAGGACCTGCTCCGGGCCATTGAAGACAGCCTCGGAAATACGATTCAGAAGTCATCCCTGGTGCATCTGGATGAGGGTTCTTTTTTCATGACCGTTCGTTCCGTACCCAACCAACCGGAGTGTTATCACTGTCATGGCCGGTCCCAGACCATTCTCGGCAGCATGCTGGTCATGCAGAATGTAGATGCCGATCTTGAGCTGCTTCAGCAGCACCAGCTGCAGAACGTGCTTCTAGGGCTGGGCTGTCTTTTGATCCTGGTTCTGACCCTGATATATTTTCTGAAAAGGACGATCATCAACCGGATCACCGCCCTGCACAACATGGAAAAGGAAGTCACCGGGGGGAACCTGGATGCTCAGTTCAGGGATCTGGGCCAGGATGAACTTGGAAAACTGGCCCAGGGATTCAGGATAATGGTCACCAACCTGAAACAGAAGATCAAGGAGGCCAGGGATAAATCCAGACTGGCGGAGCAGCAGACCAAAGAAGCCAACCTGGCCATAGAAGAACTGGTTGAGACGCAGCAAAGGCTCCTCCAGTCCGAGAGGTTTGCGGCCATTGGTGAAGCTGCATCTCATCTGTCTCATGAAATCAAGAACCCGCTGATGCTCATGGCAGGCTTTGCCAGACAGGTTCAGCGAAGGGTTCCCAGGGACAGCCCGGAAGAGGAAAAACTGAATATCATCATTCAGGAGGCCCAGCGTCTTGAAAATATGCTTTACCAGGTCAGGGACTTTACCAGGCCGCGCACCCTGAACAAAAAGTACTGTCCGGTAAACCAGCTTGTTTCCGATACCCTTAAGATGTTTGAAGACGAAATGGAAAACTCGAAAATCAGCATCAGGCTGAATCTCTCCCAGGATCTTCCTCAGGTAAGCATTGACCGGGACCAGATCAAGCAGGTCCTTATCAACCTCATAAAAAACTCCATGGAGGCGATGTGCAGCGGAGGAATGCTTACCGTGGGTTCCGACCGCAAAAACCACACCATCCGCATCTGGCTTGAAGACACTGGACAGGGTATCCCGCCGGAAAAAATGAAAAAGATATTCAGTCCGTTCTTCACTACCAAAGACAAGGGAACCGGCCTGGGACTGGCAGTCAGCTACCGGATCATACAGGATCACGATGGAGAAATTTTCGTACACAGCAAACCTGGCCGTGGAGCCAGGTTTGAAATACATCTTCCCCTGTCCCTGGATACAGAGGATTATGAGCACGAAGCATCAAGGCAGTGCCGGGAAGGTAAAAAATAGGCAGTCATGCCCGATTCTTATGACAGAACAACAATATGCGGATATGAACAAGCCGGGTGAGATTCAGACCCAGTGCCTGAGATGCGGCTCCTGTTGCCGGAAAAACGGACCGGTCCTTCACCTCGGGGATCTGAAGCTCATCAGGGAAAAAATACTTCTGCCGGGAGACCTGGTTGCCCTGCGCAAGGGGGAACCGGCCCTGGACAATATTGCGGGCCGGCCGGTTCTTTTGACAAGGGAACTGATCAAGGTCAGGGGAAAAAACCAAAACTCCTGGGCCTGCCCGTTTCATGATCCCCAATCAAATCTATGCCTGATCCACCAGCACCGCCCCCTGCAGTGCAGACTCCTGGAATGCTGGAACACCCGGGAAATAACCGCGGCCTACGACAAGAACACCCTTTCCAGAAATGATGTCTTCAGCAGGGGCTCGGCCATGGAGGAGATAGTCGCCGTGCATGAACAAAAATGCCCGGTTGAAGCATTCACTGATCTTTTAAGACAGGACATGGACTCTCCGGGGAAGAAATCCAGGGATATAAATGAAATGATCACTTATGACGAGCGCATCAGGAGGGTCTTCCAGGGCAAAACACAAGCATCCGCCCAGGATCTTGACTACTATTTCGGGCGTCCCCTCAAAGATCTCAGGACCCCGCTTGAAGCCTTCATCAGGCAAAGATTCAGCTGACCATGACCCATATGCGGCTGCGGCCCTGCCCGGGTCAGCCACTCTTGAAGCCCTGTCCGGCATCCGGAAGCATTGTCCGGGTTTCTTCCAGATCCGGAAATCAATCCCCTGCAGAGTCCTCCAGGACCGCTTCCGCCCGTTCCAGGGCCATCAGGGAAAGAGCCCTTCCGGCTTCAGCCAGAGCCCTGATGGAATTTCTGGAATAACCGTCAATCTCCACCCTTCTGTATACCCACTGAATCTCGTAAAGGTAATCATGTCCTGCCCGGAGCATTTCAGCTGTTGCCACCCGGGAAAGCATCTTGTCCCTGAAGACTTCGCGCTTTTCAATGAGCGCTTTTATTTCCCGTCCGAGCCTTTCCGTTTCCTGGACCTGAGAATCATCCAGCTGCCAGTACTCAAAGTAAACATCCCTCAGATCATCCACCGCCTCAAGGTAAAGTCCTGCCAGTTCAATGACCTTTTCATCAGCTGCGGACTTTTCAAAAACATGGGCCAGGTAGGAGACCCTTATGGAAAAAACCCTCAGCAGGTCAGCGGTCTCAGAAGGAGTAAGCAGTCTTTCCACCATGCCCTGGTCCACGGGAACGGGCTTTTCCCTGTTTCCGGCCAGGTAAACAATGCGCTCAACCAGCCTGGGCCCGAAATATTCAGCAGCCAACTGCAGGGCGGCAGGCTGAAGAAGATGACCCATAACCTCCTGTCTGGCCTTGAGGATATCCTGGTCATCAACATGGAAATCCGAAAGATCCGTGGCAAAATGCATGTTCAGCCTGTTGAAGGAAAGAGTGAAGCTGGAAGGCTCACCAGGAGCTCTGGGGGGGAAATAGTTGTCAAAAATCATTTCCGCCAGGGTATTGATGAACCCGTCCCCGATAATGGCCGTGGAGAATTCGTCCGCCGGCTGCTCATCTTCTTCAGGATCTGCAGCAGGCAATTTTTCAGGCTCTTCCTCCTGAAAATGTTCAAAAGGTAAAGCCCGTGGGGGGAGCACCGTTTCAGGAGCCGGATCAGGCATTACAGGCTCAGGCAGGGGCTCATCAGTCCGGCCTGAAAAATAAAACAGCCACAGACCTGCCAGCAGCAGAATCACCAGCAGCCCCGCGCCTAAGGCAATCACCCAATTTTTCTGCATAAACACCTCTTGCTTTGGTAATGGCTCTGAATCAGGCAGGAATCATTGCCAGTCAACACCAACCCGGACATTTGCCCCGGACTTGTTCCGATATACAAGATATCCGTTTTTCTGACCAAAAATATAGAGATCCCTGGTTATGACAACATCCTGCCTGCAATATTCGATTATTTTATCCATCCGCCCTTCCTTCCACCATTTGAGGGCCAGAAGCCCGCTGGCCGATTTAGCTGCTCCCAGGGTATGCCTTGCCAGATGATCCAGGGAGAGGCGATGCCCCAGACGCTTTTCAACATCCGCCAGGATATCCAGGGTGGGCAGGGCGTGAAAGTCAAACCCCGACTGCCCTTTGAGTACTCTGTAATCAAACCTGACAATGTTGAAGCCGACCACAAGCTCGAAGCTGCTCAGATAATCTCCCAGTTCATCCGTCTGTTCCTGGTAAAAGGTCCTGAATTCACCGGATGCACTGTCATAAATAACCGAGCAGCTGACACCCATCAGGTGGCTGTTGCCCCAGCCCCCGACCTCGCCGGCGGACAGCCTCGTTTCAATATCCAGGACTGCGTATCTTTTCTCTATAAAAGGGTTTTGGCGCGCCCCTTGGCCAGCAGAAGAAGATGACTCTTTTCCCGCCCTGCCCTGATCCAGTTGGGTCTCCCCCATCAGTTGGCCAAGGATCAGCCTCGCGGCATCCTTGTCCAGAGGCCTGTTGCCGGAACCGCACTTTGGAGAATGAACGCAACCGGGGCAGCCGTTTTCGCACGGGCATGAATGGATGACCGTCATGGCCCTGTCCAGCAGTTTATCAATAAGCTTGAAGGCCTGGAAGCTGAGGCCGATGCCCCCTGGGAAACCGTCGTAGATAAAGACCGCCCCCTTGCCCAGCTGATCATGAACAGGGGTTGATATCCCTCCAAGATCCCCCCGGTCGGTGAGCACAATCATGGGCATTGTCCCAATGAGACAATGCTCCAGGGCGTGAAGCCCTCCCATGAAATGCATCATGGCCTTTTCAATCTTCTCCTGCAGCCCTCTGTCTATGGTCAGCCAGATCCCTTCCGTCTCAAAGATGATGGGCGGCAGGTCCAGGGGGACGGTGCCAATTTTTTTCTGTCCCCGGACAAGGCGTTTTTCATAGGCGATTACCTTTTCAGTAACCTTGAGTTTTCCGGCACAGACCTGGCCCGCCCCGGTGTCCGCGGTATGCAGGGTTTCAATAATTTCAGTTATCTTACTGGTGCAGACGCTGGTATAGTAGTTAACGCCGGTTTCAAGTACAAAAACAGAAGCGGTTTCCAGGCTCAGTTCCTGGACCATGTACCTTTGACCCATGTGCAGGTAGACAGCTCCGGGATGGGTTTCCCGAAGGGCGCGGTTAAGGTCTGTTTCACCAAGATATTCTCCGGTCTGCTGGTGAAAAATGCTCATGTTTTTCCCTGATCCGCGCAGATCCACTTCTCCCTGAGGATAGTTCAGCCTGGTGTAATAGTAGTCGCCGCCGGCTCCGGCTGACAGCCTTGCATCTTTTACCAGGCATGAAACAGCTTTTTTGACCCTCTCATCCATAAACTTTTCAGATGACCTCAGAGGCAGCTCGGACGCGGCACAGACCAGATGTCTGGACATTATATCCGGATTAAAAGGATTGATGACCGCACTTTCAGGCTCCCGGGAGAACAGCTCCCGGGGATGGCGCAGAAAGTACTGATCAAGCGCATCTTCGTGTCCAATCAGGGCCACTGCGCTTTCCCGGCCGCTTCTGCCGACTCGTCCGGCCCTCTGCCGGGTGGCCATTATTGACCCCGGATAACCTACAAGAAGGCAAAGGTCCAGATCTCCAATATCAATTCCCAGCTCCAGGGCACTGGTGGATACTACTGCCAGCAGCTTTCCGGACATCAGTCCGGCTTCAATCTCCCTGCGGTGTTCAGGCAGGAATCCGGCCCGGTAGGCCCTGATTCTGTCCCTGTACGGACCAGATTTTTCCGCGCACCAGATGGCAATGAGTTCTGTCATCTTCCTTGACTGGGTATAGACAATTGTTCGAAGCCCGTATTGCAGGGCCTTGTGCAAAAGGCTGATGGCCGCCCCGGCAGCTCCATGCAGAACAGGATCAACCAGGAGAAAATGCTTTTTACCCTGCGGGGCTCCACTTGTGGATACATTTTCAGGTTCAAGCCCTGTAAGCAGGGCGGTCAGGGAGACAGGGTTGCTGATGGTGGCTGAACTGCAGATAAATACCGGGTTTTGACCGTAATGAGCGCAAATTCTGCCCAGGCGCCGGAAAACCCAGGCCATGTTGGAGCCCATAACCCCGCGGTAGGTATGCACTTCGTCCACGACAACATAACGCAGTCCGCTGAAAAACTTTTTCCAGGAACGGTGATAGGGCAGAAAGGAGCGGTGCAGCATATCCGGATTGGTCAGGATGATCCCCGGCGGATCTGATCTGATCCTGCCGCGCAGGACCTGGTCGGTATCCCCATCATATACTGCTGAAGAGATTCTCTGGCCAAGACTGCCCATGAGCCGGGCCAGTTCATTGATGCTCAGGTGCTGATCCTGGGTCAGGGCCTTGAGGGGAAAAAGATAAAGGGCCCTGGCATCAGGATCTTCAAGGATAGCTTCAAAGACCGGCAGATTGTAGATCAGGGATTTTCCGCTGGCAGTGGGGGTTGAAACAACCGTGCTTGTTCCGGACCTGATCAGAGCGGCGGCCCTAAACTGATGGGAATACAGGGCACTTATTCCCCGCTTGCGCAGGGCGGATTCAAGAAACTGAGGGAGTCCCTCCAGGGAGAGGTACTTTCCAGCCAGGGCAGGAGTCCGCCTGTGACAGACGATTTTCAGGCCCAGAGACTCATCATCTGATATTTCCCGGATGTATTGTTCTATTGACACTGATCAGACCTGCTCTTTCCATGCTGACCGCGGCCATTTAAGGCACTTATCCGGTAAGGAAAAATCATCTGGCCTGGATGTTGTATTTCTTGAGCTTATACTGCAGCAGGCTCTTGGAAATATTCAGAAGCTCAGCTGCCTTGACCTGGACGAATCCGCTTTTGACCAGGGCCCTTCTGATCAGGGCGGCCTCGATCTTTTCCAGGGTCCCGGCCAGTTCAAGTCTTATGGGCAACAGGTCCACAGCGCTTTTGAACTGAGCTTCCTCATCCTTTATTTCGCTGGGAAGATCCTCAACTCCTATTGTATCCCGGGCCGAGAGAACCAGGCATCTTTCGACAACGTTTTCCAGCTGCCTGACATTGCCCGGCCATTCATAGGCGCTGAGGTACTCCAGGGCTTCTGGCGCGAACTTCCGGGCATTGTGCTCATTATTTACCGAAAGCTTCTGCATGAAGTGAGCCACTAGCAGGGGTATGTCCTCCCTACGTTCGCGCAGCGGAGGAAGATTTATATTCACAACATTGAGTCTGTAATAAAGATCCTCCCTGAACACAGCCTTGTCCACTTCCGCCTTGAGATCCTTGTTTGTGGCTGCCACCAGCCTGATGTCTACATGGATGGTCCTGCTTCCGCCCACCCGCTCAAAGGCCTTCTCCTGGAGAACCCTGAGAAGCTTGACCTGGAGGTCGGGTGACAGCTCTCCGATTTCATCCAGAAAAAGAGTCCCGCCGTGAGCCAGTTCGAAACGTCCCTTTTTCATGGCCGTGGCCCCGGTAAATGAGCCTTTTTCATGGCCGAATATTTCGCTTTCCAGCACCCCGGAACTCAAGGACATGCAGTTCACTGAGATAAACGGACCGTCCCTGCGGGGAGAGGAGTAGTGGATGGCCTTGGCAATGAGTTCCTTACCAGTTCCCGATTCGCCTGAAATGAGAACCGTGGACTTGCTCTGGGCCACCCGGGTGACCATCTTGAGCACCTCGCGCATGGGCCGGCTCTTTCCCACAAGTTTGTGGGGACCATGCTGTTCCACCAGGGTCCGGCGAAGAAGAAGTATTTCCTGCTCCGACCTGGAAAGCATCATGGCCTTTTTGACCGACAGCAGGAGCTCATCATTGGAAAAGGGTTTGGAGATATAGTCAAAGGCTCCGCATTTCATGGCCTCCACAGCCCCGTCTATGCTCCCGTAAGCAGTCATTATCAGCACGGGTATGTGCGGATAATTCTTGCGGACATGCTCCAGAACCTGGTGCCCGGAAATTCCGGGCATCTTCATGTCCGTAATGACCACGTCCACCTCTGACTCGTCCAGGTAGCCCAAGGCCATTTCCGGATCATTGAGAGCCGTTACCTCATAACCTTCCTCGCCCAGAATGGTTTCCAGGATCAGGAGGTAGTTTTTCTCATCATCGATAACCAGTATCTGACTGCTCATTGTTTAATATCGATCCTTTATCCGCCGGTTGTGATTCAGCATGCACTGTGGCCGCAAAGTGATTGGCTGCATGAACCGGACTGAAATAGTCAACGTAACTATTCACCAAGCCTTGCACATAATTCAAAAGACTGGAGCCTGGCCGGGTTTCGAAATGTTGCATTGTTTGACCGTCGACGGCTCTGTTAGGCAAAACCAGAACTTGTTTTATTAAACCCAAAAAATACAGGTTTTGTCTTACAGAGCCGCGACAGGGAGTATTGCAACATAAGAAAACCGGATAGGCTCCAGGATAAAAATATGGTGAACAGTTACAAGTCAACTAACCTTTTCAGACTGTTTTTTCAATCTTTTCCAACGCTTTTTTTCCGGCATGGCAACCGGTCACGGAAAAATACCGGAACTTAACAAAGGAGCAGGGCCTGGTCATGGCAAACGGCAGGGATCAGCAGTGATTAAGTGGAAAATGCGGATTATTCTTATGGAAAAGAACTGTCTTCAGCAAAAGATCCGGTATCATCCATAATTATTTCCGGAAACAGACCTGTCAGCGGCTCTGAAGCATGTTCAGCAGTCTGCCTGATAGCCTTATTGCGTTCTCCGGGCACATTTCCTGACAGCAATAGCAGCTGATGCATTCTTTTTCGTTCAAAACCGGGCCCTGCCGGGTGAGGCCCATGGCCTTTACCGGGCAGTGGGCCGCGCAGATACCACAGGCAGTACACCGGCTGGGCACAATTTCCGGCAGACAGTTGGCCCATCTGGACAGATACCTGTTGAGCACAATCCCGGCCAGACCTGGAACAAAGGTACGCGGAAACCTGAAGCCTTTTACCCGGACCAGCCGGCCCCGGATGCTCATTTTACCTGGATCAGTTTCTCCCAGGCCTCTTCGGGCTGCAACATCCAGATGAGGGACGGACAAAGGCTTCTGCCCCAGCATGTGCACAGCCGCGGCATCCAGGGTAACCGCATTATCCGAAGCCAGTATTTTCCCCAGAAATACGGGCTTCCCATTGGAAGGCCCATTTCCCTCCATGGCCAGCACAGCGTCCATTATGTTCATCTCAGGGGGCCGGATCTGGCATATGTCCACCAGGCCCTCGGCAAACTGCCCGGGACTGGGACAGCTGGCATGCACGCGCATCTTGTCCGCGCCCACCACATACCCGAAGGTATTTTTCACCGCCCCGGTCAGGACAGTCAGGGAATGAGTCTTGAGCTTGGGCAGGTTGATCACCTCGTCTGCTTCAAGGACTTCCCTGGAAATGGTCACTTCCCTGAAAAACCTCGACCTGACTTCTTTTCGCACCGGATGCAGTCCCAGATTGAGGTAGCACTCCCCGGCACACTCCAGGAGTCCGCATTCCCTGGCTGCCTTTTGAGAGCGTCCGTATCCCCCCATGCCCGGATTATCACCGACCATGATCCTGGCTCCCTGATCCCTGAGAGCCCGGATCACGGCCCTGACCAGGGCCGGATGGGTGGTCACGGCCTTTTGCGGAGGATGAGGACCGAGTATATTGGGCTTGAGCAGGACTGTTTTGTCTTTCCTCCTGCGGGGAAAGAGGGTGAATATCTCCTCCACGACCCGTTCAAGGGTCTGGTCGTATTGCCCGTCACTGATATACACTGAAGGGTTCTGACTGGAACATCTGATACTTCTGTGCATAATTTACCTTGATAGCGTCAGCAAGAAATGATTCGTAGCTGATTTAAGATGACAGCTTATTATATATTAATCTGTTATCTGGACAAAGAAAAGAAATAAATCAAACCGGAAGGCTCATCACGACCAATGCCAGGATATCCACAATAGAATCATTGGAGGGTTTTGTTCGCCGGCTCCAGGGCCCATTCGCCCTGCTCAAGAGGAGTGGATCTTGGCAGCCGGCGCAAAAACCAGGAGCCTGACAACATGAGAAAACTCTTTCAGGCCAGGATGGGTAAATAATTATTCCGAAATTATCTATTGTCTGGTTCTCAACAGGTAATCATAAACTGCCTCTAAAGCTGTGCCGGTAGAGAGGCTTCTGATCTGCGGGTATAGATGGGCACACTGCTCCAGGTCCAGGCTTCCTGCTATTTGCACAGCCCTGATTTCATCACTGGACTGGGGGAAACTTCCTGGTTCTCCTGTCAGTTCTTCCTTTTCAACCACCTTGTTGTAGATCAGGCTCCTGGCGGCCAGC
>PWNK01000169.1 GCA_003557865.1 Desulfonatronovibrio sp. | reverse complement strand
TGTTGTTGCTGTCATTTTTGTGATAAAATGAGGCGCTGGGTCTATATCCCAGGGAGAAGCCTTCACCCCTGCCCTGTCCCTGAAGCCGCAGCCCGGCGCCGACCACGGTAATCCATTCTGAATCTCTGTCTTTTCTGGCCTGGGAAATATTATCCGAGTATTCCTGCTGGATGTAGGCGTCCGGGGAAATGGTCCAGGACATCCTGGCTGAGGCGGACTGTACAGACCCCGTTAGCAAGATCAGCGCCGCTGAGATGAAGATTATATACCGCATTAATGACCTCTTTTGTTGGAGGTTGCTTTGGAAATCCTGAGAGTTAAAGGTTAAAAGTTAAAAGTGTGAAAGATTTAAGAATGACTAAGAGACTTAGGGACTGAGAGACTCAGGGAATTGGAAAATTGGAAAAATAGTTATCAGCCACCCGCTGCGCTCGACATAAAGGCAGACATGAGGACAGACAAGTTTTTTCTGCTGGCAGGTCGCCAGCGGGAAAATCTCAATCTTCTTCTGTCTGCATTACAGTCTGCCTTGTGGTCGAGCGCAGCGGGTGGCTGAATATTCTATATTCTTCTGGTTTTTCTGGATTCCCCGGTCAAGCCGGGGAATGACGGAAAAAGCAAGGCACGTCCCACCGTCATTCTTCCTTTTAATAAGGCACTACCAAAGTGTCGCCGGGCATCAGCAGCAGGTTCTGTTCCATGGCTTCATCTCTTATGATCTCCCTGTAATTGAGATTGATCCGCTTTTCTCCATCTTCAGTCTGGCGAAGGATAAACAGATTTCTCTTGTTGGCCCAGTCGGTGAACCCGTTGGCCCTGGCCAGAGCCTGGAGAAGGGTTACGTCTTTTTCCATGGGATATTCGCCCTGGCTGTTGACCTCGCCCAGAATATAGTAGGATTTGCTGATCTGATTCTGGACAATGACGGTTACTTCCGGACCCTCAATAAACTGACCCAGATGGTCTGTGATCTCCTGCTTGAGCTCCATGGGTGTCTTGCCCGCGGCCATGACATCATCCACCAGAGGCATACTGATCCTGCCGTCCAGCCTGACCTTGGCCTGCCTGGAAAGCTCGGGCTCCTTCCAGATAATAATGTCCAGCACATCGCCCTTGCCGATGACGTAGTATTCATCAAGGGTCATATTCTGGTAATCCTGCCCGGCCTGGACATTGGAGGCCAGGAAAATACCAATCAACGCCAACATGACTATCCGGATCAATGAAGCTGTTTTTGCCCTGAACATCGTCTCCTCCATGGTGTTAAATTAAGAAAGGCAAAAGAATAAAAAGAAGAATTTTGCCCACGAATCTACACAAATAAAAAGAAGAGATTACTTTATCTGCTCTGCTGATCGCAGAGACAGACAGCTGCTTCGCCGAAGGCGATGAATTTATGTCCTCCAGCGATGAGCGGAGGTCATATACAGTGCTCTTCATTCGTGTTTATTCGTGAAAATTCGTGGGAGAAATACTTATGTCTTTATTTCCCTCAGTCTCTGAGTCTCTTCGTCCCTCAGTCTCCCTTTACCTTGGTTTTCCCTACCTGGCACCGGATCCGGCCAGGACGGTCTTGATGGTCTTGAGCACTATATAAAGATCAAAAATCAATGACAAGTGCTTAATATAGAACAGGTCATACTCCAGCTTGCGCAGGGCGTCTTCTTCAGAGGCCCCGTAATGATAACTGACCTGGGCCCATCCGGTTATTCCCGGCTTCACGGTATGGCGCTCGCCGTAGTAGGGCAGAACTTTTTTCAGATCTTCCACGAATTCCGGACGCTCCGGCCTGGGGCCGACAAAGCTCATGTCCCCCTTGATCACGTTCCAGAACTGGGGCAGTTCATCTATCCTTGTTTTTCTGAAAAACCTGCCCACAGCGGTTATCCTGGGGTCATTGTCCTGGGCCCAGACCGCCCCGGTAGAAGCTTCAGCGTCCTGGCGCATGGTCCTGAACTTGACCACCTGAAATTTTTTGCCCATCTGCCCCACCCTGGTCTGCCTGTAATACACCGGGCCTGAAGAGGTTGCCTTGATCAGAACGGCGGCCATAATCTGTAAAGGAGCGCTGAGGATCATGCCTGTCAGGGAAAAGCCTATGTCCAGACCGCGCTTGGCTATAACCGTCAGCCTGCTTCGACTGAATCCATCTGAAAAAACCAGCCAGCTGGGAGGGGCGCTCCCGGCCAGGATCTTGCCGGTAAACTGCTCATAGAATGAAACGCCGTCTACTATCTTTATGCCCTGCATTTTACAGTTCAATAAATGTTTTACTGGAGACTGCCCCCTTTTTTCATCCAGGGCGACCACAATTTTATCAATCTTGTTGGCCAGTGAATACTCACAAAGCTGATCATAGCTGTCAATTTTCTCCACCCCCCAATCAATGGCAAGGGTTGACTTGCCGGGATTGGAAAAAACAGCGCTGATGGTGTACCCGGAATCCATATGAGAACGGATCTCATCGCCGACCATTCTGGCCAGCCTGCCGTCGCCGACAAAGACGACGTTTTCGTTCCAGAGTCTGTTCTGACTTGCCAGCTGGTAAAGGAGCCGCCAGGAAACCAGGAACAGGAGCATGAAAAAAATACCAATAAAGAAAACGCCCTGCTCCAGAATGAGG
>PWNK01000027.1 GCA_003557865.1 Desulfonatronovibrio sp. | reverse complement strand
GAAGAGCCTGTCAGGGCGCATACTTCATAATCTTTAAGCTTGCGGGGCGTCAATCCTTGTGATAGCAGGAAGCTATATGTGGGAGCTGATTATTGCCTTCTCCCTGGCGGTTGTTGTTTCGGCTTTCTGCTCTATTGCCGAGGCCGCTCTGTACTCCGTTCCCTGGAGTTACATTGAGAGATTAAAAAAGGAAAACAGAAAGAGCGGTCGTGTGCTTTACGCCCTTCGCACCAGGATCGATCAGCCCATTGCCGCCATATTGACCCTGAATACCATAGCCAACACAGCAGGGGCGGCTATTGCCGGGGCCGCCGCAGCTCATGTTTTCGGGGCTCAAAACCTTTTCTACTTTACCGTAGTCTTCACCCTGACCATCCTCATTTTTTCCGAAATTATTCCCAAGACACTGGGCGTAATCTACTGCAGGTCTGTGGCGGCCTTACTGGCCGAACCTCTCCGGATTCTGGTGTGGATAATGTCCCCCATTATCTTTGTCTGCAAAAGAATCATCAGTCTGATTGAAAAGAGAAAGCACGGCCCGGGCACTTCTGAAGAAGACCTCCTGGCCATGATCAGTGTGACAAGGAAGTCAGGGATTATCAAACCCTATGAAGAGCAGTCAATCCAGAATATACTTTCCCTGGACAACAAGATGGTCAAGGACATAATGACCCCAAGAATGGTGGTTTTTTCTCTGCCGGCGCAGATGACAGTGTACCAGGCCCGAAAACACAGATCCATCTGGCCTCACAGCCGGATTCCTGTATTTGAAAACAACGATCCAGAAGAGATCGTGGGCATTGTTTACAGAAGGGAGGTCCTGGAGGCACTGGCCAATGATCAGGATGAAATAAGGCTTGAAGCCCTGATGAAACCCGCCAATTTTGTCGTAGAGACCATGAGTCTTGACAAGCTGCTCATCAGATTCCTGGAATCAAGACAGCACCTTTTTATTGTTATCGATGAGTACGGCGGTATCGCCGGCCTGGTGACCCTGGAGGACGTACTTGAGGAGATCCTGGGCAAGGAAATTGTGGATGAGACCGATGAGGTTGTGGATATGCGTGAGCTGGCCAGACAAAGAAGAAGGATGCTTATTGATCAGGGCCTGGAACATAAGCAGCCATCCAACGCGACTAAGTTATAATGGCCCATCCTGTTTTTAATTCCAATCTCAGAAATTATCTTCCATGGCCTTGTTCTTTTCGACAATATGCAAGGCTATGAATGCCCGCATGGATAACCGTCCAGAGCTCCTGATTTTTTCTCTTGGTCCAAAGTCTTTGAAGTGGTTCCCAGGTGCTGGAGAGCAAAGCTGTCTCACCTGGGAAGCGAAATCCGTATCTTGAAAAAACTTGAAAGTGTTGCTTTGTTTGGTTAACGTCACCCAGTTCTTTTAACGACAATAATATTTGGTCACTGTTTATCAGATTGTGTCCCTGGCTGTATTTTATTCAGAATCAACAAACTGTTTCAACCAAGGAGGTAATTAACCATGTCCGTAGGATTTCTGGCCCTTTTTTCGGCGATACCCATAGCCATAGCTCTGGTGCTTATGGTCGGCCTACGCTGGCCGGCGACCAAAGCCATGCCCGTCGCCTGGTTTGCAGCTGTTCTGGCTGGAGTCATTTTCTGGCAGATGCCTGTCGGTTACGTGGCCGCCCTCTCCATCCAGGGGGTGATTACTGCCATTGGTATTTTGATAATTGTTTTCGGAGCCATTCTTATTCTGATGACCCTGCGGGATTCAGGGGGAATGGAAACCATCCAGAGCGGCATGCAGGACATTTCCCCTGATATGCGGGTCCAGGCCATAATCATTGGATTTCTTTTTGCCGCCTTTATCGAGGGTGCCGCCGGTTTTGGAACTCCGGCCGCCCTGGCCGCGCCCCTGCTGCTTGCCCTGGGCTTCCCTCCTCTGGCTGCTGCAGTAATCTGTCTGACCTTCAATTCTTTTCCGGTTACCTTCGGTGCCGTGGGTACACCCATCATCCTTGGATTGAGCTTTCTCAGGGATCTGGTTGATTCTGCGGTTGCCGGGAGTGCTGGAGCCCTTAACTTTACTGATTACGAATCCTTCGGCATGCTTATCGGACAGTGGTCAACCCTGCTGCATCTGCCCATGATTATCATCCTGCCCATCTTCATGCTCGGATTCATTACCCGGTTTTTCGGTCCCAACCGTTCCTGGTCCGACGGATTCGGAGCCTGGAAGTTCTGTGTGTTTGCGGCTGTCTCCTTTATCCTTCCCTATCTGGTTTTTGCCTGGTTTGTGGGACCTGAATTCCCGTCCCTGATCGGCGGACTCGTAGGACTGGGTATCGTGGTCTGGGGTGCCAAGAAAGGTATTGCCGTGCCTAAAGACGTGTTTACCTTTGGCACCCAGAAGGACTGGGATCCAGAATGGACCGGGACCGTGAGCGCGGTGGAAGGCAGCAGGTTTGAAGCAAAAATGAGCCAGTTCAAGGCCTGGTCGCCATACATTCTCATCGGTATTATCCTGGTCCTGACCCGTATTGACGAACTGGGGCTCAAGGGGCTGCTGACAGGCATAACCATCAGCTTCAGGAATATTCTGGGCTATGAAGCTGTCAGCGGAGCCATAGCAATACTTTATCTGCCCGGAACCATACCCTTCATGCTGGTGGCCATTTTGACCATCTTTATTCATCAGATGAAATTTGAACAGGTCAAATCGGCTTGGAAAGATGCCATTATCCGCATGAAAAATCCAACCATAGCCCTGTTTTTCGCTGTGGCTCTGGTTTCCATTTTCCGCGGTTCAGGCATTGTTGATGAGGCTCTGAACCCCAATCTATATCCCTCCATGCCCCTGGCCATGGCTGAGGCCATAGCGGCCATAGCCGGTCAGACCTGGCCCATGTTCGCCGGATTCATTGGAGGGCTGGGGGCCTTTATTACCGGCTCCAACACAGTATCCAACCTGCTTTTCGCGGAATTCCAGTGGGGCATGGCCACCCAGCTTGACCTGCCGCACCAGATCATTGTCGCGGCCCAGGCCGTGGGCGGAGGTTTCGGGAATATGGTCTGCATCCATAATATTGTCGCTGTATGCGCGGTGGTAGGCCTGTCCGGCAGAGAGGGACTCATCCTCAGAAAGACCTTCTGGCCCTTTGTTCTTTATGGGTTAGTGGTCGGCATAGTGGTTTCTCTCATGAGTTTTGTCTTTCTGTCCCATCTTTACTAACCCTTAACATAAGACCCGGCGCGGCCTGTAAAGAGTCCGTGCCGGGTTTTTTCTCAAGACCCACTTATCAAGGAGAATTATTATGCCAAGCCAAAGCCTGCAAAAAGAATTTGCAAAATTGGTGGGCCAGGATAATGTAATGACCCAGGAATCAGACCTGCACGCATATTCATATGACTCGGCAGTCCTGGATCAGGTCAGCCCGGCTGTGGTGGTCAGGCCCACCAACTCCCAGGCCCTGGGGGCGGTAGTCAAGCTGTGTAACGACAATGGGCTCAAGCTGACTGTCAGAGGCGCGGGAACAAATCTTTCGGGGGGAACCATTCCCCACGCAGGAGGAGTGGTCTGTCTGACCACGGCCCTGGATAAAATCCTGGAGATCAACGAGGATGACCTTTACGCCGTTGTTCAGCCCGGGGTGGTAACCGCCAAGTTTGCCGCGCAGGTGGCTTCAAAGGGCCTCTTATACCCCCCTGATCCAGGATCACAGGCTGTATCCACCCTCGGGGGAAATGTGGCTGAAAATGCAGGCGGTCTCAGGGCTCTAAAATACGGAGTTACCAAGGACTATGTAATGGGCATAGATTTTTTTGATGTCAATGGCGACCTGGTCCGTTCCGGCTCCAGGACAGTCAAGTGTGTCACCGGGTACAACCTGGCAGGTTTGATGATTGCTTCAGAAGGCACTTTAGGGGTATTTGAAAAGCTGATTCTGAAACTGGTTCCCCCTCCCTTGGCCATTAAGTCCATGATGGCAGAATTTGACAACGTTGAAGCAGCCTCCCAGACGGTCTCCTCCATCATTGCCGCCAAGATTGTTCCGGCCACCCTGGAGTTTATGGATAATTTCACCATCAGGACGGTGGAGAATTTCCGCGGTGCAGGACTGAACACTGAAGCGGCAGCCATGCTGCTTATCGAAGTAGACGGACACCCGGCACAGGTTGAGGACGATGCCGCGCAGGTGGCAGATATCTGTAAAAAACAAGGTGCGGTAAAAGTCAAGGTGGCTGAGGATGCCCAGGAACGCGCCGCAGTCTGGCAGGCCAGAAGGGATGCCCTGCCCGCCCTGGCCAGAGTCCGCCCGACTACAGTTCTGGAAGACGCCACTGTCCCCCGATCCAAGATTCCGGACATGATGCAGGCCTTGAAACGCATAGCCCAAGAATTCGAGCTGACCATCGGCACATTCGGACATGCCGGAGACGGTAACCTGCACCCTACGATCCTCACGGACAAGCGTGATCTCAAGGAGTGGGAACGAGTGGAGAAGGCCATCGACGTAATTTTCGATGAAGCCCTGGCTTTGGGCGGAACTCTTTCAGGGGAACATGGAATCGGTCTTGCCAAGGCTAAGTACATGCATCTGGAACACGGCACAGCGGCCATTGAGTACTCCAGAAGACTGAAAAGCGTAATGGATCCCAAGGATATTCTCAACCCGGGTAAAATGCTCGGTCCTCTCTTAGCATAATGTTCCGGAGGGTTATCACATGGCTGATATAAAGCGGCTGGCCACCATGCTCAATGAACTTGACGATCTGCTGACCAGATGCATGCGTTGCGGGCTCTGCCAGGCCCAATGTCCGGTATTTGCCAGAACCGGCCGGGAGGCGGATGTCACCCGGGGCAAACTTTCCCTGATTTCAGGACTGAGCCGGGAGATGCTCAAAGACCCGGAACAGGTCCAGGATAAACTCAACCGATGTCTGCTCTGCGGCACGTGCGAAGCCAACTGTCCCTCAGGGGTCAAGGTTACGGATATATTTCTGCGCGCCAGGGCGATACTCAACGGTTATCTGGGTCTGTCCCCTTCCCAGAGGATTATCTTCCGCAGCCTGCTGACCCACCCCGGGCTGATGAACAGACTTGTTTCTTTTGGGGCCGCCTTTCAGGGGCTGTTGAGCAAGGAAGCCGATTCCATCATCGGTACATCCTGCGCCCGGTTCAATGCTCCGCTGATTAAAGACCGGCATTTTAAAAAACTGGCAAAAAAACCGTTGCATAAGCAGGTCCCCAGCCTGGACACGCCCTCCGGGGCATCAGGGCTGCGCGTGGGCTTTTTTCCGGGCTGCATTACAGACAAGATTTTTCCTGAAACCGGCCTGGCTGCCCTGAAGATTTTCAAGCATCACGGGGTGGGTGTTTACCTGCCCAAAGGGCAGGCCTGCTGCGGGATCCCCGCCCTGTCCTCCGGGGACAGCGATGCGTTTTCGCGACTGGTCAGGCAGAATGTACAGCTTTTTACCGCCGGCAAATGGGATTATCTGCTGACCCCCTGCGCCACCTGTACCGCCACCATGCGCAAGTTGTGGCCCGAGTATTACAAGGGCAGTCTGGGGCGGGTGGCAGTGGACAAAATCCTTGACGTTAGCCAGTTTCTGGTTGATGTGCTGGAGATCAAGGCTGACCATAATCAAAAAGAAAAAATCCAGGCAGCATATCATGATCCATGCCACCTGCGTAACTCCTTGAAGGTCAATGTCCAGCCCAGGACCATCCTCAGCGCTGGAGGAAGATACTCGGTTGCCGAGTTGCCCGGAGGTCCGTCCTGCTGCGGATCCGGGGGGAGCTTCAATCTCAAGCACTACCAGCTGTCAAAGGATATCGGCCGGCAGAAGGCCAGGGACATAGCTTCAACCAATGCCTCCGTGGCCGCCACCGCCTGTCCGGCCTGCATGCTTCAGCTGTCGGACATGCTTTCCAAAGAACAGGCTTCCATTCCGGTTAAACATGTGCTGGAACTTTACGCGGAATCGTTGTAGTGATTCAGGTTGCCCGGTGTTGAGCTTTTGTCTGGCATGAGCATTATCTTCAGTATTATCCGCATTGGCGGAAAGCTCATGATTGAGTCAGCAGTGTTTCTTTCCGGTAATGAAATATATGATCTCAATTCAGGCAGTTAAACCAGGAGTCCCTGATGGCCAAGAATCTTTACGTCCTCAACACCGAACCCAGAAGCGGGAAATCAGCCATCTGCCTGGGGCTCATGCAGATGCTCAGGCGAAATATCCGCAGAGTGGGTTTTTTCAGGCCCATCATCAATACACTGGTGGAGGGCAAGATTGATCACGATATCCATCTTATTCTCACCAGATTCCAGCTTAGCCAGAAATCAGAAGATGCTTACGCCTACACCCTGGAAGAAGCCAGGGATCTCATCAACCAGGGCAAGCATTATCTGCTCATGGAAAAAATACTTACCAAGTACAAGTCCCTGGAAAAGGATTTTGATTTTATCCTTTGCGAGGGCACTGACTTTGTGGGTACAGATTCTGCTTTTGAACACGATATCAATGCCGAAATTGCCGCTAATCTCGGGTCTCCGGTTATTCTGGTGGCCAACGGCCGGAAAAAAAATCCCAAGCTGGTAGTTTCCCAGACCCAGCTCTCCATCGATAATTTTACGGAAAAGGGCGTAGACATTCTGGCCACCATAATCAACAGGGCTGAAATGAAAGACAGTGAGGAGATCCTGTCCGGACTGCGCTGTGAGTACCGTCAGGAGGAGTGCCTTAGCTATTTGATACCCGAGGCAGCCTCCCTGGGTAATCCGACAATGAATGATGTTCATAAGTGGCTGGGGGGAGAAATCATTTCCGGGGAAAAGTTCATGGACGTCCAGGTGGAGGATTATCTTGTGGCGGCCATGCAGGTTAACAACTTCCTGGAGTACGTATCCAGCAACTGCCTGGTCATTACTCCAGGGGACAGATCTGATGTTCTGTTGGGCTGCTTTTCCACCAGACAGTCCCATGCCTACCCGGATGTGGCTGGAATAATTCTCACCGGGGGCATGCATCCTCCTGATTCCATCATGAAGCTGATGCAGGGCTGGGCCGGGGTGCCCATGCCCATTCTGGTGGTGGAAGGGCATACCTTCAAAGTAACCAGCATCCTTACAGAGCTCTACGGCCGGATAGATCCCGAGGATCAGAAAAAGGTGGCCACAGCCCTGGGAATATTCGAAGAGCATGTCGACACTGACGCCCTGCTCGTTCGCCTGGAAGCCAAGAAATCCAGCAGAGTGACGCCCATCATGTTCGAGTTCAGCCTTCTGGAAAAGGCCAAGACCTCCAGGAAGCATATTGTTCTGCCTGAAGGAAATTCAGATCGGATCCTTCATGCAGCGGACATCCTGCTCCGCCGGGGGATTGTGGACCTGACCATTCTGGGGGAGCCGGACAAGATCCGGACAAGGGCTGCGCAGATGGGTTTGTCTCTTGATCATGCCCAGCTTATTAATCCAGTCAGCTCCAGTTATTTTGAAGATTTTGCAGGCACTTATTTTGAGCAGCGCCGCAATAAGGGTGTCACCATGGAAATGGCCAGGGACAACATGTCCGATTCAACCTTTTTCGGGACCATGATGGTTCACAAGGGCCTTGCCCAGGGCATGGTTTCCGGGTCAGTGACCACAACACAGCAGACCATCAGGCCGGCTTTGCAGATCATCAGGACCAAGTCCGGCATTTCTCTGGTATCTTCCGTCTTTTTCATGTGCCTTGCAGACAGGGTTCTGGTTTTTGGCGACTGCGCGGTCAACCCCAATCCCACTTCCGAACAGCTGGCAGAAATAGCCATATCCTCTGCCGAAACTGCAGTGCAGTTCGGTGTGGAGCCTAGAGTGGCCATGCTTTCTTACTCCACAGGAGAATCCGGGGCTGGGGAAGATGTGGACAAGGTTCGCAAAGCCGTGGAGATAGCCAGGAAAAAGGCTCCGGAGCTTATGCTGGAAGGACCTTTGCAGTATGACGCCGCTTATGATCCTGAAGTGGCCAGAACCAAGATGAGCGAGTCAAGGGTGGCTGGAAGGGCTACGGTGTATATTTTCCCGGATCTCAACACCGGCAACAACACTTACAAGGCCGTGCAGCGCGCAGCCAATGCCGTGGCCATCGGCCCGGTTCTGCAGGGGTTGAACAAGCCGGTGAATGATCTGTCCAGGGGCTGTACTGTCCCGGACATTCTGAATACCGTGGCCATTACTGCTATTCAGGCCCAACATTCATCCTGAATCCGTGAAGTTGGTTTTATTGATCAATATGCTTGCAGGTTTCGGGGTTTGGAAAAAACGGTTGCAAACTGTCTGAACGACTTAGGCAGACTTAATCAAAATCCTTTAACCATATGAATTAATACATATAATAAGCCGTACTGTCCTGCAGTATAGTCCATGAGGCAAGGCCGGGATTTTGATTAAGTCTGCCTTGGAGTGAGTTTTTGCAGCCGTTTTTTCAAAATTCCGGAACCTGTTTTCGTGGATTCAGGTTCATAGAAGCGGACCCTGAGTGAGCTGTTTTCAAGGATGACCATTCGCCCTCCCGGGAAATGTTTCAAAGACAGCATGGTTTCAAAGCCATGGCCTTGAGTGCGGCATTAAAAGCACCGCGAAATCAGGTTGAAAGAAATGATTATTCTGGTTTTAAATTCGGGCAGCTCATCTGTTAAATATCAGCTGCTGGACATGAACAAAAATACCCTGATGGCTTCAGGGCTGGTGGAAAGAATCGGGGATAAGGCCGGAGAAACAACCCACCGCAGAATGCCCGGAACGCCTCAGGAACAGGTTTTTTCCAGAGAGCAGAATATTCCTGATCACTCCACAGCCCTGGACCTGGTAGTCAAGCTTGTTACCGGGGAGCAGACAGGGGTTATAAAGGATATTTCAAGCATCAGCGGGGTCGGACATCGAATTGTTCACGGAGGAGAGGCCTTCAGCGCCCCAACCCTGGTGGATCAAGCCGTGGTCCAGGGGATAAGAGACCAGATTCCCCTTGCTCCTCTGCATAACCCGGGCGGGCTGGCCGGCATTGAGACTGCACAGCGGCTTATGCCCGGCATACCCAATGTGGCTGTTTTTGATACGGCCTTTCACCAGACCATGCCTGCTGAGGCATATCGTTATGCCATTCCAGCCGGGCTTTACAAAGAGTTGAAAGTCAGGCGCTACGGCTTTCACGGGACTTCCCATCTTTATGTGGCAAAGCAGTGCGCCAGGGTTTTGAACCAGGAGCTGGAGAACACCACCTGCATCACGGTCCACCTGGGAAACGGATGTTCCATGGCTGCCGTAAAGAACGGACGCTGCGTGGATACCAGCATGGGCCTGACTCCTCTGGCCGGCTTGGTCATGGGCACCCGCAGTGGTGACGTGGATCCGGCCCTGCATTCATTTCTCGCGGATAATAAAGGTCTGAGCATCAGAGAAATCGACAGCCTGCTCAACAAGCAGAGCGGACTCAAAGGTCTGTGCGGCGACAGTGATATGCGTGACATTCACCACCGGATAGCTTCTGGAGATAAAGAGGCTGAACTGGCTCTGAAAATTTTCTGCCGCCGGGTAACTCAATATATCGGCCAGTACATGGCCATTCTGGAAAGTACACAGGCCATTTGCTTTACAGCCGGAATTGGGGAAAACGACAGCAAGGTCCGGCAGCTGTCCTGCGCCACCCTTTCCGGGATCGGGGTCAAGCTTGATCCTGAACGAAACAGGCAAAGGGCTGCCGGGCAGACCCTGGAAATAAGCTCCCGGGAAAGCCAGGTCAAAGTTCTGGTCATACCAACCAATGAAGAGCTGGAGATCGCGATTCAGACCGCCCAGGTTCTGTCCTGATTATACGTAACTATCAATCATAAGAGGTGCAACATGCTACAGGAAATGGTCAGGACTTTTACTGCCAAGGCCGAAGCGGTCTCGGCAGTTGTAAAAAATATCAAGAGCATGCAGCAGGCCCTGGAATATTCGGTCAGCGTCTGCGCGGAGAAAGAGGCCTGCCAGATGCTTTTATCCGGGTGTGATCTTCCTGTTTCCGACTCCGCAGCCCAGCTTTGCGAACTCAAGCCCGGTGAGAAGGTCATTGCCGCCCCGGCTCTTGATGACAAGGACTTGAGCTCCCTGAACACCCTGTCTGAAAAACAGGGCATCAGCCTGATCACACAGGAGCTGCGCAGATATGTATCCGGAATAGATGTCGGGCTGGCTGTGGCTGATCTGGGACTGGCCGAAACCGGGAGTCTGGTGCTCATTTCATCGTCCGAGGACCTGCGTCTGGCTACCATGCTTTGTGAGATAAACGTGCTGGTTCTGCCCCTTTCCCGCATGAGGCCCGGATCATATGAGGCCGGGGATGAACTTGCAGCCATGATGAAAAATGGTACCAACTACCTGTCCTTTATTACCGGAGCAAGCCGTACCGCTGATATCGAGAGGGTCCTGGCCCTGGGGGTGCATGGTCCTCTGGAGCTTCATGTCTTGTTATGGGAGGATGTCTAATGCTTACAGCCAATAATCTTCAAGAATACCTCAATGAAATAGAAAACGCCCTG
>PWNK01000001.1 GCA_003557865.1 Desulfonatronovibrio sp. | reverse complement strand
TGAGATCAAAGCGCTCCCTGATGTCTTTTGGAATGGTAAGCTGACCTTTTGAGGTAAGGGTAGAGTGCATTTTCTTTCTCCTTAAAATTTTATTACTAGAAATACTTCCTTTCTTAACCCCGGTCGAGGACATGTTTAGCAGTGGGCCAAGGGGCAAGGTGCCGGGGTTTGATTTGGGCTGAAAATAAAGGCGTCAGGCAATATCTTCCAGGACCTTTTTTAAATTGGCTACAGTCGCTCCCGAAGCAAGGGCGTAAGATTCTTCAACCGGTGAGACCACCCAGGTCCTGTCGGGTTTAAGCAGGGCCAGGGTGTCGGGAAAACCCCTGATTCGAAAACCTCCTTTTCCATGTCCCTGTTGATATATCTTTGTAAATTGTAAGCCATGCTCTCAATTTACAAACATTATCAGCAATGTCAGCAAAATATTTTGCATTCCGTCCCTGTTTTCCGGTCCGGAATCCAGGATTTTCTTTTTTCTGGATTCCGGCTTCCGCCGGAATGACGGCTCCTGGTGAGTTTTGCCTTATCCTGCTACAGATTGCTTCACTCTCACGCGGGGCGTGATCGTTCGCAATGACAGGTTTAGTGAAGTCCTGTTATCCTTCCAGAGATATTTTAACCTTGCTTCCTGTTGCGTGAGCGTATCTCTGAAGGCTCCTGAGGCTGGGCATGGCACTTCCAGATTCAAGCCTGGCTACGGTAGATTGCCTGGTGCCCATTTTTTCAGCTACCTGCTGCTGGGTAAGTCCGGCCCTTATTCTGGCTCTGATTAATTCCCCGGCAAACTGAAACTCATCCTTCATCTCTGCATAGGCCCCGGCATATTCAGGGTCATTTTTAAGCATTTCAGAGTGTTTTTGTTCTATGTTTTTACCCATCAATAACCTCCCTGGCTCTTTGCAGGGCTATCTTTAATTCCTTATGTGGAGTTTTGTTTGACTTTTTCATAAAGCATCGGAGTATCACTACTCTCTGGCCTGAGGCTGTCACATAGAGACCTCGGCCCTGCAGGGCGCGTAATTCCCATATTTTCCCACGCAGATGCTTAACATAGGGCAGTCCAATATTTGAAAGGCCGAACTGCCTTATCATCTGGGCAATATGTACAGCTTTAGCTTTGACTGCAGGCGGGAATGAGTCAAACTCGGATTCAACTGTTTCATCTAAAAATTCAACCTTCCAATTGCCCATGTTTAGAATGTATATCTTTTTTGATATAATGGCAAGTGGTGGTTACTTCGTACCATAATCATTATCCTGCTACAGATTGCTTCACTCTCACGCAGGGCGTGATCATTCGCAATGATATTCAGCAAGGGCCCAGGGCCTGAGGCTGCCTACTGCCTACTTCTTGCTGTCCTCTGTCCTCTGATCTCTGATCTCTGACGTCTGATCTCTGCCTGCCCCGTAAAACCGGGTCCCCTTCCAGGGTGTTTTACTGGGGACCTCTGCCTACTGCCTACTGCATACTGACCTCTGACTTCTGCTTCCAAATCCTTGCCATGTTTAAAAAATGAAGATAGATTAATATTTATAAGGTGCTTCATCAATTATCCGCGAGAACCGTATGCGATCCATTGATATTGAAAAACATACAGAGTTCTGGAAAAGCAGTTCAGACGAAGATCTGGAGGTTGCTCTTCAATTGCTTGATTCAGGGAAAATCAGGCATGGTCTTTTTTTCCTGCATCTGTCACTTGAAAAAATACTCAAAGCATGTGTCTGCCATAAAACCCGGGATATGGCGCCCAGGACTCACAATCTGGTAAGGTTGGCTGATCTTCTGGATGTCCCTTTTGAGCAGGATCAGAGATGGTTTTTAGCTGACATGAATCCATATAACCTTGAAGGCCGCTATCCTCAAGCCATCAACCCTTTGCCGGACAAAACCGAAGTTGAACGGCTTGTTGAAAATGCAAGGTCAACAATACAATGGTTGAAAAAGAAATTATAAGTATCATTCAAAAGTATCTGAAGAGGCTTGGGCAAAGCGGAATCCAGGCCCGCAAGGCGGTTGTTTTCGGTTCTTTTGCCGGTTCAAAGCCTGTGGATGAATGGAGTGACATAGATGTGCTGATCATCTCTCCAAAGTTTGATGCTCCGTTTACCAGGGATGACATCAACACTTTGTGGAGGGTTGCTTCGGATCTTGATAGCCGCATCGAGCCCATAGCGGTTGGTGAGGTTCAATGGCTGGATGACCGGCAAAACCCAATAATTGAATCGGCCCGCCGCCAGGGTATGGCTGTCACAGTGTAAACCCGGCCTTCTATTGAAGCGCTGTCTTGTAAATCCCAAAGTTTCATCCGGCCCGGGACAGGCTTTGACCCGGGGCCGGGGCAGTCTTTGATACATGACCACCCTTCCTTTCTCCGTCATCCCGGACTTGATCCGGGACCGGGATTTTTTTCCGGCTTTCGGCTCATCTCTCACCGCTCACCGCTCATCGCTTCTTCCCGACCTCTGCTTCCAAATCCTTGCCATGTCCGGAAAATGAATATAGATTCATGGATAACAGCAGGAGTAAACATGAGCACATCAATAAACCTTCCACAGGAAATAGAAAAAAAGGTATCGCGCCTGGCTGCTGAGACCGGACAATCCCAAATCTTCTACCTGCATGCCATTA
>PWNK01000144.1 GCA_003557865.1 Desulfonatronovibrio sp. | reverse complement strand
CAGAACAGTTTAACCCCCCTGCCCGGAAAATCAACCCTGTTTCCGCGCCAGCCCACATGCAGAGCACATACGTATCTTCCGGATTTATGAACCAGAAAAACAGGCTGACAGTCAGCGGTCTTGATCATCACGGCAGTCCGCGGTCCTGAAACGCCTGCACCGTCCCCCTCTATCCCGGACCCATGGAAATAATCCCCCTGCGGGTCGAAATGCATATCAGTACCGTGGACCTGCCTTAGTTCAACCAGCCTCTCAAATCCCAGCTCATCCTTCATGGATAGACGGTTGTTGAGAACCGCTGTTTCCTCATCCCCGACTTCAAAAGAGATGTTTCCAGAACTGAACTGTCCGGAGCTGGACCCACCCAGCCTGGTTCCGAACATGCATTGGATGTTATTCACACCCGGGAAATGAAACCGCAGATAGCGCAAAAACTTTCCTACCGACCTAACTTAAATTATTAATTACAGCTACGCCCAGATACCTGTGCCGGTTTGCCGTAACAGCCCCTGGGAAATATTGCTCGGCTGCTGCTCAGCCCGTCCTTAGTACTCCCTTCTCGGTGATTATCAAATCCACAGGCACATCCCAATCGTCCTCGGGCAGACGGTCAATGATTTGAAAAGCATATCCAAAACCAATAAGCAGGGGTCTGAGAAAGGCAAGACCGGCCAGGTAGCGGTCGAAAAACCCACGGCCGTAACCCAGGCGGACCCCCTGACGGTCAAAGGCCAGCCCGGGGAGAACGCACAATGCCATGTTTTCTCCAGTGAACCTGAGATCCGGATCCGGACATGGCTCATCAATTCCAAATGACCCGGACTGGAGAGCACCCAGGTCTGTAATTCGGAAAAAATCCATGCTGCAGCCGGTTATGGATTCGCACCTGGGAACATAAACCTTTTTTTTTCTTACAATAAGCTCCTGCACCAGTGGCCTGGTATCAACCTCTTTTCTGACCGGCAGGTAGATAAGACACTCTGAACATTGACCAACCTGTGGCAGATCAAGAAAGGTCCTGACAATCCTGCGACTTTTACCGGCCACCTGCTCCCGGCTGAGCCCCGCCCTGATGGAGAGCATTTTTTGCCTGATGTCCTGCTTGTCCATGTTCCGCACCCTTCCTGCCGCTCTCTTTTAAGACCCGTACCCGGTGCCGGACATTCTGGCCGACGTGTCCACACGGAAAAGGAAAAAACCGGCAGCTAGAAATCCAGATATCTGCCTGTGATGGAGTCCGGATTATTCCTGATTTCCTCAGGTGTTCCCCGGGCCACTATCCTGCCTCCGTTTTCGCCTCCGCCCGGACCCAGGTCCAGGACATAGTCCGCACAGGCCACAACATCAAGGTTATGTTCAATGACCACGATGCTTGCACCCCGATCCACAAGGCTGTTCAGGACCTGGATAAGCTTGCCCACCTCATGGGTATGCAGGCCGGTGGTGGGCTCGTCCAGAATGTACAGGGTCCCGGGAAGGCTCTTTTTGCTCAATTCTCTTGAAATCTTGATCCTCTGGGCTTCTCCTCCGGACAGGGTGGTTGCCGGCTGACCCAGTCTCAGGTAATCCAGGCCCACTTCCTCCAGAATCCTCAGTTTTCTTTCAAGTACCGCATAGCTTGAAAAAAAGTCCCTTGCCTGTCGCACCGACATGTCCAGGACCTGAGAAATATTCAGGCCCCTGTACAGAACGTCGAGGGTTTCCCGGTTGTACCTTTTCCCCGCGCAGACCTCGCAGGTCACGTATACATCAGGCAAAAAATGCATCTCCACCTGGATCTGTCCGTCTCCCCGGCAGGACTCGCATCTGCCTCCGCGAACGTTGAAGCTGAAACGCCCGGGCTTGTAGCCCCTTTTCCTGGACTCCACAGTCTGGGAGAATATCTTTCTAATTTCATCAAACACCTTGGTGTAGGTTGCCGGGTTTGACCTCGGTGTCCGGCCGATGGGAGACTGATCGATGGCAATAATTTTTTCAACCAGCTCCGCACCCTGGATGCCGCTGATTATTCCCGGGCTGTCCACCTTCTGTCCCCTGGCCAGGGCAAGGTGCTTGTACAAAGAGTCGACAACCAGCGAACTCTTACCCGATCCGGAAACACCTGTAACCACAACCAGGCAGTTAAGGGGCAGGCTGAGGTCGATGTTTTTAAGATTATTGGTCTTCACACCCTGAAGCAGAATACGCTCAGCGGATCTTCGCCTTTGGGCAGGTCTGGCAATGGTCATTTCCCTGCGAAGGTACTTACCGGTGAGGGAGTTCTCGCATCCGAGCAGCTCCCGGACCTGACCCTGAAAAACTATTTCTCCTCCCAGAGCACCTGACCCGGGCCCTAGTTCTACAACATGGTCCGCGGACCTTATTGCGGCCTCATCATGTTCAACCACCAGAACAGTGTTCCCTCTTCTTTGCAGTTGACGCAAGGTGTTTATGAGACGGTTGTTGTCCCTGGGGTGAAGCCCTATGCTCGGTTCATCAAGGACATAGGTTACCCCGACCAGACCGGTCCCCAGCTGCCCGGCAAGCCTGATTCTCTGGGCTTCTCCTCCGGACAGGGTGGACATGTTCCTTGAAAGGCTGATGTAGTCAAGACCGACATTGACCAGAAACTTCAGTCTATGGGTCAGCTCGTTGACCAAAGGACCGGCTAT
>PWNK01000164.1 GCA_003557865.1 Desulfonatronovibrio sp. | reverse complement strand
CTGCCCATTTCAATCATTGTCGGCAGGCTGGCACTGAGCTTGGACACATCGCTGTTGATCCTGGACATGAGCATGCCCGGCCGGTTTTCGTCAAAAAAAGTCAGGGGCATGGAGGTTATCTTGGTATAGAGTTCACGCCTGATGCTGCCCATGACCTTGGTTCCGCAGTAAGCCAGAAGGTATGATTTAAGGTAGAAGCAGAAGCCCTTGAGGGCGAAAAGGAATACCACCAGGAAGGGTATATACAGTAGGGCAGTGTGATCTTTGTTGATAAATATTTCGTCAACAGCGGGTTTGACCAGAAAAGCAGTCCCGGCAGTGGCTGCCGCATAAAGGGCCAGGGCCACAAAAGATATGCCGATCAGGAGCTTATAGTCTTTAAAGTAACCAAGGGTTCTTTTGATCAGACCCCAGTTATCAGCCTGTTTCCATCTGGACTTGAGTTTCATCTGGGCATTGTCCTGGGTGCTAAGTATGGTGTTTAGCGGTTAATCAGCTATTGGCTGTCAAGGGAAAAGTTGCTATTTATTGGTTTTGAACATAAAGAGCAATACCTGTCCAGCCGCGAAAAAATATCTCAAGGCTGGATTACCGGTTTCAGCAGGGTGATCAGTGGTGGTGATTCTTGGTCCGGATGGAGAGATTGATAAACATGAATATACATAACCATATTATCGGTCAGGGAAACCCGGCATTGATAATCGCCGAGATCGGCCAGGCCCATGACGGCTCCCTGGGGGCGGCCCACGCCTACATCGACGCCGTGGCCGGGGCCGGGGTGAACGCGGTAAAATTCCAGACCCATATCGCTTCTGCCGAGTCTACCCTGGACGAACCCTTCCGGGTGAAATTCTCCAGGCAGGACCGGACCAGGTACGAATACTGGCAGAGAATGGAATTCACCTTTGAGCAGTGGCAGGGACTGGCTGATCATGCCCATGAGAAAGGCTTGATCTTTTTGAGTTCTCCCTTTTCAGTCCAGGCTGTGGAGATGCTGGAAAAAATCAGGGTGCCCGCCTGGAAAATCGGTTCCGGTGAGACGGTTTCCGGAAACATGCTGGAAGCGGTCATGGAAACAGGTAAGCCCGTTCTGGTGAGTACCGGAATGAGCAGTTACCCGGAAATTGATGCCCTGGCAGCAAGATTCGCGGCGAAACAGGTGCCCTTTGCCCTGTTTCAGTGCACCAGCAGGTATCCTGTAGACTTATCAGAGGTGGGCCTCAACGTCATTCAGAAGATGAAAGAGCGTTACTCCTGTCCTGCCGGCCTGTCAGACCATTCAGGGAGCATTTTCCCGGCCCTGGCAGCCCTGGCTTTGGGCGCTGATCTCATAGAAGCCCACGTGGTCTTTGACAAAAGAATGTTCGGTCCTGACACTCCTGCGTCCCTGACTGTAGAGGAATTACGGCTTCTGTGCGGAGCCCGGGACGCCTTTCACCAGATGATGAGCCATCCAGTTGACAAGGACGAAATGGCCTCGTCCATGCGGGAGATGAGGGACATGTTCGGCAAAAGCCTGGCTCTGGTCAGAGACCTGCCCGCTGGAACTGTATTGACCGAAAAAATGATAACTGCCAAGAAGCCGGGCACGGGCATTCCCCTGGGCCATAAAAACAGACTGGTCGGAAGAATACTGCGCAAAGACGTTGCCCGGAACAGACTGCTGAACTGGGAGGATCTGGGTGAGTAAAAAAATATGCGTTGTGGTCAACAGCCGGGCCAACTACGGGCGTATTAAAAGCTTCCTGCTGGACGTGCGCAGGCATCCGGACCTGGAGCTGCAGCTCATTGTAGGTGCTTCGGCCATGCTTTACCGCTTCGGATCGGTCATCGACATCATCAGGGAAGATGGATTCGAACCGATAAGTGTGGTCTATTCCATAGTTGAAGGAGAGACCACTTCCACCATGGCCAAATCCACCGGCCTGGGCATTCTGGAACTGGCCACCCAGTTTGAAAACCTGAAACCCGACGTGGTCCTCACCGTGGCCGACCGCTTTGAAACTCTGGCCACGGCCGTGGCAGCTAGCTACATGAATATCCCCCTGGCCCACACCCAGGGCGGGGAGTTGACCGGCTCCATTGATGAATCCGTAAGACACGCCATTACCAAACTGGCCCACATTCATTTTCCAGCCACAACCAGGGCCGGGAAAATACTGGAGCAGATGGGGGAAAACCCGGCCAGCATCTTTGTGACCGGCTGTCCGGCCATAGACCTGGCAGGCCGGGTCTTGAAAAGCAAACCGGAAAACCTGTTCGACAGGTATGGGGGAACCGGCTGCCGGCTGGATTGGGACAGTCCTTTTCTGGTTGTATTGCAGCACCCGGTGACAACCGAGTATGATGAAGCCTTTTTTCAGACCAGGCAGACCCTGGAAGCCATTAAACGCCTCAACATGCAGACGGCCTGGTTCTGGCCCAATGTGGACGCGGGATCAGACGCGGTGTCCAAGGCCCTGCGGCTGTTCATCGCCAGAAACGGCAACGCCCCTCTCCATTTTTACCGGAATTTTTCCCCGGAAGATTACATTCACCTGATTAACAGGTGTTCATGCGTTATTGGAAACACCTCAAGCGGCATCAGAGAAGGGTCATTTCTTGGAACACCCTGTGTGAATATCGGCTCCAGGCAGGATCAAAGGGAGCGCGGCCCCAACGT
>PWNK01000072.1 GCA_003557865.1 Desulfonatronovibrio sp. | reverse complement strand
GCTAAACCGGATTCAATTACAGGGTAAACCCGTTATTCACATTGTTTGGCGGGATATTTCAGACCTTAAACAGGCCGAGGAAAATCTACGTCTTCAATCCCTGGTCCTTGAGCAGATTGAAGACAGAGTGACCATCACTGATCTGGATGGAAGAATACAATTCGTAAATGATGCAGAGGCAAGATCAATTGGCTGTGAAAAAGAGGACCTTATCGGTAAAAGCGTTCACATTTTCGGGGATGATCCCCGGGAAGGGGCTGCCCAGAAGGATATAATCCAGAAGACTAAGAATCAGGGGCAGTGGAGGGGCGAGGTCGTAAATATTGCCAAAAACGGGCAAAGACTGGTTCTAGACGCACGCACTCAGCTTGTCCGGGATGAACAGGGAAAGCCCTTTGCCATGTGCGGCGTTTCCACGGATGTTACAGAAAGAAAGCTGGCTGAAGAAGCTTTAAGAAAAAGCCGGGAACAATATAAGTCATTGTTTGAAAAGATTCAGAATGCCTTTGCCCTGCATGAGATCATCCCGGACAGCAAGGGACGTCCTTATGATTACCGTTATGTTGCAGTCAACCCTGCCTTTGAAAGAATGTTCGGGGTGAAAAAAGAGGAAACAGTCGGCAGGACAATACGTGAAATCTTTCCTGAAACTGAAACATATTGGATGGAAGCATTCGAACATGTTTCCGCTACAGGAGTTCCGCAGAATATCAGCAACTATACCCGTGTTGTGGACAAGTATTTTGATGTGTCCTTATATAAGCCTGCTGATAATCAGTTTGCCTGTGTTGTGGAGGACGTTACTGAGCGAAAGAAGTACGAGACCGAGCTTCAAGAAAAAAACATTCTTCTTGAAGGCATCCTGGACAATATTCCAGACCTGATAAGCGTAAAGAATCCGGACCTGTCCATGATTTTATACAACAGGTCAGGCTATTCTTTTCTGGGAATGAACGAGGATCAGGTAAAGGAAAACAAGTGTTTTGAGCTTTTAGGACGTGAAAGACCATGCCAGCCCTGTGCCTCGCTGGACGCTGTGCGAGACAGGCAATTGACTGAGTATGAAAGATTCTTTTCTGAATTCGGACTGCATCTTAACTGCCGGGCCAACCCGGTCATAGATAAACAGGGCCGTGTCTTGTACGTTGTTGAACTCATACGCGATGTGACCCAGCAGAAGAAGGCCCAGGAAACCCTGGTTCAAGCCAAGGAGCAGGCCGAAGCCGCCAACCGTGCCAAATCCGAATTTCTGGCCAATATGAGCCATGAACTGCGTACCCCGCTGAACGGAATATTGGGCATGATGCAGCTGCTTTCAGAAACAGGCCTGAACCAGGATCAGGAGGAACTGATCCAGCTGGGGCAGAAGTCAGGTAAAAGACTGACCCGGCTATTATCCGATATTCTTGATCTTTCCAGTATTGATGCCGGAAAAATGATAATCCGGAAAAATGAATTCAATCTTAAAGATATCTGTGATTCATTGAATGACCTGTTTATCTTCCCGGCCAGGGAAAAAGGTCTCGCCCTAGACTGTTGCCTTGATCCTACACTTCCTGAAAAGCTTATCGGTGACGATGCAAGGGTACACCAGGTTCTTTTCAATCTGATTGGAAATGCCATAAAATTTACAGAGCGCGGCAGTGTCAGTCTGAATATATCTCCTGTATCACAGCCTGATAATGGTCATAAGCGTGTTTTATTCTCCATTACTGATACCGGTACAGGCATCGCTGAAGATAAGCTGGACAAGCTGTTTCAGCCATTTTCCCAGGCGGACGGCTCTCTGACCAGGCAGTATCAGGGTGCGGGTCTAGGCCTGGTCATAGTTCGTCGGCTGGTCAGCATGATGGATGGAAACATTTCCATGGAAAGCGAGCCAGTTCACGGGACGACCGTGCATGTGGTTCTGCCCTTCATGATACCTGAAAAGGCAACTTCTCAGAAAGTACAGGTAAGAGTTCAGCCAGTCAAAAAATCAGGCGGCCTGAATATCCTTCTGGCTGAAGATGATCCGCTGAACCAGGTGGTTATCAAAAGAATACTGGAAAAAGACTGACAAACAGTGACTCTGGCTAAAAACGGCAAGGAAGTTGTAGATATGTTTCAGGAAAAGGAGTTTGACTGTATCCTTATGGATATACAGATGCCGGTCATGACCGGGGTTGAGGCGACTAAAATGATCAGGAGTCAGGAGTCAGAAGTCAGGAGTCAGAAATCAGAGACTGGAGACGGTACCTCTGATCTTCAGGTTTCAGCCCTCAGCCTTCCCGACGAATCCCCATCATCGCAGTAACCGCTCATACCCAGCCAGATGACAGGGAAAGGTTCCTGGAGGCCGGAATGGATGATTACATAGGGAAACCGTTTAGTCTGGAGGACTTTCACAGGGTGTTCAGTAAGTTCTTTGGAGAGAAGGAAATACAGGCCTTATTTTCAACAATCCGGCTCTCGGAATGACATAGTCCGGTTCTATTATTCTCTTGACACTCAAAAGTTCTCTGGCAACGTTTTTGTTTACAGACAAATACCTGTATTCAAAATTTTCGGAGTCTTGGCTGTATCTTCTCAATAAGACCGGGCAGCCTTTCCTCGGTATTTCGTGTTGTCTGGACCCCGGCCTGCGCCGGGGTGACGGAATGGAGTGCCGCGTTGGCGAGTTCTCTCGGTCGT
>PWNK01000035.1 GCA_003557865.1 Desulfonatronovibrio sp. | reverse complement strand
GTTTATCGGCGAACCAAGGGTGAAATGCCCGCGCGCAGGGAAGAGCTGGAACACGCCATTGAAGAGGGAATCGAGCTGGAAATCCTGTCTTCACCCCTGTCGTTTTCTGGAGATGATAGAGGGAACCTGAAAAAGGTTCTTCTGCAAAAAATGGAGCTTGGAGAACCAGACTCCAGCGGCCGCAGAAGACCTGTGCCCGTCCAGGGAGAAACCTTTGAGCTGGAAACGGATATGGCCATCATGGCCGTGGGCACATCGGCCAACAAGGTCCTGACCCAGGCGACTCCCAAGATCCAGCTGAACAGATGGGGCAATATTCAGGTCAACCCTGTCACAGGAGAAACCAATGTGCCCATGGTTTTTGCCGGCGGAGACATAGTCACCGGTTCAGCCACAGTGGTGGAGGCCATGGGAGCAGGAAGACTGGCCGCCAAAGAGATCCTCAAAAGGTTAAAGCAGTCATGACACAGGTTATAGGTGTAAAATTCAGGGATCAGGGGCAGGTTTATTATTTTCAGTCCAGTCCTTTTGTGGTGGAAACAGGAGACTCGGTAATCGTCAAAACCGAGGAAGGACTGGGACTGGCCAGAGTGGTTCTGGTCAGGGAATCGGTTCCTGACGGGTTCAAGCCTGAACAGCTCAAGCCCATATTCAGGCTGGCCAATGAAGATGATCTGCACAGCCAGAGTGAAAACCATGAGCTGCTCAAAGAAGCCTTCAGACACTGCAGGAATTGTATCCGGGAGCGTGACCTGGAGATGAAACTGGTGGATGTGGAGGTCTATTTTGACCGGAGCAAGATAATTTTCTACTTTACAGCTCCGGGCAGAGTTGACTTCAGGGAGCTGGTCAAGGACCTGGTCAAGGTATATAAAACCAGGATAGAATTGCGTCAGATCGGTGTCCGCCATGAAACCCAGATGGTCGGTGGAATCGGCAATTGTGGACAGGTATGCTGCTGCCGCAGGTTCATGCGCAATTTTGAACCGGTAACCATAAAAATGGCCAAGGACCAGAACCTGTTCCTCAATCCGGCCAAGATTTCCGGCATCTGTGGAAGACTGCTGTGCTGTCTTAACTTTGAACAGGACAACTATTCCCGTTTTCAGAAGAAAGTCCCCAAACTGGGCAAACGGTTCAAGACGGATCAGGGATACCTCCGGGTGATCAGGGCCAATCTTTTCAGAGAATCACTAACCGTTCTCAACGAGGATGGAGTGGAAAAAGAAATTCCTCTGCCTGAATGGAATGAAATGCTTAAAAAGCAAGGCAGAAGCTAATCATGACAACCACCAGGAGACCCACAGCTTGAATCCCTTTTTTATTTCAACACCCATATATTACGTCAACGCCAAACCCCACCTGGGCCATGCCTACACCACCATTGTTGCGGACAGCATCAACCGTTTTCATAAGCTCCGGAAGTGTCCGACCTTTTTCCTGACCGGCACGGATGAACACGGGGACAAAATCGTGGAGGCAGCCAGCAGAAACAATCAGCATCCTGCAGATTATGTGAACAGAATCAGCACCCTGTTCAGGGAAACCTGGCCCTGGCTTGAGGTGGAGCCGGACAGGTTCATCCGGACAACTGATCCGGAGCACGTGAGATGCGTTCAGACAGTTCTGCAGAAAGTTTATGACCGGGGAGACATCTACTTTGGAGAGTACGGCGGTCATTATTGTTATGGATGTGAACGTTTTTATACAGAAAAGGAACTTCAGGAAGGCCTGTGCCCGGATCACCTTGAAAAGCCGGCATTTATCCAGGAGAAGAATTACTTTTTCCGGATGACAAAGTATCTGGAACCGCTCAGGAAGCACATAATGGACAATCCGGACTTCATTAAGCCTGAAAGGTACAGGAACGAAGTTCTGGGAATGCTCGGTGACGAACTGAACGACCTGTGCATATCCAGGCCCAAAAGCAGACTCAGCTGGGGCATAGATCTTCCTTTTGATCCTGGCTTTGTGACTTATGTCTGGTTTGACGCTCTTATCAACTATATTTCCGCTCTGGACTGGCCCGAAGGTCCTGATTTCAGAACATACTGGAAAGGAGCCCATCACCTGGTTGCCAAGGATATCCTTAAGCCCCACGCCGTATTCTGGCCGACCATGCTCATGGCTGCCGGAATACCGCTGTACTCAGGACTCAGGGTCCACGGCTACTGGACCATCAAAGAGACCAAAATGTCCAAGAGCCTGGGCAACGTTGTTGAACCACTGTCCATGAAGGACAAATACGGAGCTTCAGCCTTCAGATATTTTCTTTTGAGGGAGATGCAGTTCGGTCTTGACGCCTCTTTCTCGGAAGAGGCCCTGGTGGGCAGACTGAACGCTGATCTGGCCAATGATCTGGGCAACCTTACCAATCGGGTTCTGGCCATGACCAACAAGTACTTTAATGGAGTCGTCCCGGAAATGGGTACTCCTGGACCTCCGGACCAGGAGGTCATCAATGCCGGTTTGGATGCTTTTGGCGATTACGTGTGCCTTTTTGGGGATTTTGACTTTGCCAAGGCCCTTTCAAGGCTGTGGATCTTTGTGAGCCACCTTAACAGACACGTAGACCAGAGCGCCCCCTGGGTCCTGTTCAAAGAGGGTCATACCCGGCAGCTGCAGACTGTGATTTACGTGCTTCTGGAAGGATTGCGCAAGATCGCTGTGCACCTGTGGCCGGTAATGCCCAGTGACTCTCAGAAAATGCTCAAGCAGCTGGGGGTGATTTTTGACCCGAAAACGGCCGACCTTGTCCAGGAAAGATGCAGCTGGAGCGGATTGGAGCCTGGAACAATGGTTGCAGAAAAATCCAACCTGTTCCCCAGGGTGGAGCTCAACCTGGAAGAATCAGAACCAAAGGACAAGCCCCGGTCCGGTGATGATCATGGTCAAAAGGAAATCGGGTTTGAGGATTTTCAGAAACTGCGAATTGTCACCGGAAGGATAATCAGTGCAGTCCAGGTGGACAACGCGGACAAGCTCTACTGTCTTAGTGTGGACATCGGCGAAAATAATCCCAGGCAGATCGTTGCCGGTCTGGCCCAGTATTTTAGCCCCCAGGAGCTGCAGGGCAGAGAAGTTGTTGTTCTGGCCAACCTTGCCCCGAAAAAAATCCGCGGAGTCATTTCTCAGGGTATGGTTCTGGCTGTCCGCCAGGGTGGGAAGATGTCCTTGTTAAGAGCTGAACCCGGAGCTGAGCCTGGAAAAAGGATCTCCTGATCTCTCCGGGAAAAAGAGCATATCCAGAAACAATGGAGCCAGGGCCGCTGTTTCCCAGCGCAAAACCCTTGGACCCAGGGACAGCGAAATAAAACCAGCCTTTGTCAGCAGCTGTACCTCTTCCCCGGCCAGGCCCCCTTCCGGTCCCACAACTATTATTTTTTCCAGGGGACTGACGCTCTGGTAATACTCTACAAGCCCGGTATCTTCTTCTTTTTCCCAGAGTAGAATCCTGTTTTTAATATCCCGGCAGTACCACGTAATCTCTTCAACTCCATGGTGTAAAAAGACCAGTTCCGGGATCCATGGGTTCCGGCTCTGCTTGGCCGCGGCAATCATTTTACCGCGCCAGTTTTCCATGCTGGCGTTTACAGTTCTTCCCTGACTGTGCCTGGCCTGCCATAGAACAATCTTCCAGACCCCGATTTCCACGGCCTTTTCAAGCAGCCAGGAACGTCTGAAACTTTTGTTCCAGGCCAGAGCGAGATGCACCTTGCTTTCGGGCTCAGGCCAGACAGACAAAGACTCTTTGGCCAGAGTCACCTCATTTTTTTTTATACTGCTGACCAAAAAAATACCTTCTCTTCCCTGTCCGTCGATTAATCTGATTTTTTCACCGGTCCTGATGCGCAGAACCCTGGAAAGGTGACGGGCCTCATTCTTCTCAAGCCTGAAAGGTTCCTGCCACATTTCAGGCTCCAGAAAAAAAGTCGGGGGGTTAAACATGAACTATCCCCGGGTTTTAATTCTGGCAGTTCCCCTGTAAAAGGGAAGTCCGGACTTCCTGGCTTCTAACCCGACCCTGTCCCCCTGGATAATAAACCGGTCATTATCCCTGTGCTCTATTGCAATATAGGCCAGGGCTATGCTGTGTCCAAGAGAGGGGGCAAAGGAGCCGCTGGTTACAACGCCGGCCGAATTTTCCCCGGCAAAAACCTTATCCCCCTTTCTTGGTGTTCTCCGTCCTTCAACAGCCAGTCCGGTCAGGCTTTCCCTGATGGTTTTCGCCCTGTCCCGGCCAAGATAGCGGGTCTTGGACTTGAGGAAAAAGGAGAACCCAGCTTCCGCAGGGGTGTGGTCCGGGTCAAGCTCGTGACCGTAAAGGGGAAGGCCTGCTTCCAGACGCAGAGTATCCCGTGCGCCCAGACCGGCCGGTTTGACCCTTGTATCCGTCAGGATCATGTTCCATAAGTTGACGGTCTCCTCCCAGGGAACATAGATCTCATACCCCAGTTCTCCGGTATAACCGGTACGGCTGACCATAAGATCAACCCCGTCCAGGGTCATCTGTCTGAAATGAAAATATCCAAGATCACTCCACTTGATGGCGGTTGATTTCTCCAGAACCCTTAAAGACAGTGGCCCCTGCAGGTCGAGTTTCCCGGTCAGCATTGTTTTGTCTTCCACCCTGACCCCTGATGAGAGGTTATTTCTCAGGTGTTCAAGATCCTCATTCTTCTGGGAGGCGTTGACCACGAGCATGAAAAGGTCTTTTTCCAGGGGATAAATAATCAGATCATCCAGAACCCCTCCCGAGGAGGAGAGCATAAAACCATATGAGCATCTGCCCGAAACCGCGTTTTCCAGATCATGGGTAACAAGCCGGCCCAGCTCCTGGGATGCTTCTTTACCGGAAACCAGAAGTTCGCCCATGTGACAGACATCAAACAGACTGGCCTCAGATCTGGTATGCAGGTGTTCGGATATTATACCCTGAAACTGAATGGGCATTTCCCATCCGGCAAAGGCAGCCAGTCTGGCCCCTTTTTTCTTATGGGCGTCATTAAGAGGAGTTGTAAATAGATCCATGAAAGTTTTTTCTATGTTGTGAATCACTGGATAGCCCGAGGCATCCTGGAGAAATGCTCATTATTCTCCAGTCCGGAATATGCAGGTCATAAGCCTCAAGCTCCATAAATCCCGCACAACCGGGGTGTTGCGTCCTGCCTGTCGTTTTCCGTCTAAAAAGCTCAGTTGGAAAAGCGCCCCTCCATCTTTATTTTTCTGATGGACTTGAGTTCATCAAGCTGGGATACCATGCGGCCGTAATGTTTCCTGACATCCTGTCCGTAGGGCGTTAGCTCATCCTCGTGCTTGTTTCGGATATATGTTGACATAAGATAATTATCGCAGGAAATCTTTTCAACCAGATAGACAGCCCTGGCCACTATCTCATCAAAGTAATCAACCAGCTCAAATTTCAGCTCTTTTAATATGTTGTTAATCTCTTCCAGCATGGTCAGGTAGTTGACCTTTTGCCCCGCAAATTTTTTATCCATAAGGTCCTGGAGCATCCTGATCTTTCTGGCCTGCCTGATATAACTGTATTTCTTCCAGACTTCCTTATAAAGCTTGTATGTCTCGTTGAACTTATCATAGTTGTCGGGATTGAGCAGAAAGTTGTCCATGACCTTGGTCACCACTGAGAAAAACTCGTCTGAATAACCGATTATCCTTCTTTGATGCTTGCCCAGCCAGGCAAAAAGAAACTTAAGCCTTTTTTCATAGCTTTCGGTGTTCTCAATGATTTCACGCTTGTACTTGATCCTGCCGCTGTATTCACCCTTGACGATATCGTTGAGCTTAAGAGTCATGTACGACATGTCATTGATGATATTAAGATTTGAACAGATTTCACCGCTCAGGGGATGGATGACCTCCTGGCGATAAACAGAGAGAGCCCTCTCTTCCCGGACATTATTGGGATCATATTTGTGCTGCTTGTATTTTACCCTTAATATGACGGCCTTTCTCTTTTTATCAATAAAGTAACCCTTTTCCTTTAAATATTTGAGTGTCTCCTTCTTTTTGGTTTCAACACAGACCAGGGCAAGCTTCTCCAGGGCGGGATAAAACTTCTGATCACCGGTGGAATAAAGAGTGGTAATGGTCCGGTCAGTCTGGCCCAGGGCCCTGATGAGAAAATGCTCACCTGCCTTGAAAAGGCTCCTGGCAAAAAGAGCCGCTGAAGTTCTTCTTTCCGATACCACAGGATAGCCGTATAGTTCCATAAAATACTGGTATACGAAATTCCGGTTCAATTCATACCTGAGACTGTCGTTGGGCTTGAATTTCTTTATCATTACCCCGAATCTTTTCAGCTCCTGATCCAGATCAGAGGGAAATGAAGCGTAAACTCCGGCCAGATAAAAGTCATTCCTGGTATTCATGCCCAGTACATGTCCCCGGTCCATGTGCAGCAGATAGTCAATGACCAAAGGGTAATTGCTAAGTTCCGAGACATCTTTTTTCTGAAAACATTCTCTGAACTGATCCTGGAGATTTTTGGGCAGCCTGCTCTGGAAGCCAGCCATGTTGTTCAGGTGCATGGCCTGAAAAAGAGGACTGAATTCCCCATGATGACTGGGGATCTCCTCCCAGCTGTTATGGATGATATCAAACTGGAATATTTCATTAAAATAATTAATGGGCCGGCTGAAGGCAACCAGACTGAACCCGGGAAGGTTTTCATACTCGTAGAGATCAGACTCAAATGAGGGCAGAAGTTCTCTGGCTTCCACCAGGGGATAGTCTTTAATTTCCAGAAAGGGTCTAACCAGGCACTGCCTGATGTGGACAGTATCCAGGTATTTTTTCAGTCCGAATATGTTATTGATTTTGAATTTTGGAATAGGTACCCTTTTATCAGCCCAGTTGTAGGATTCTGACTTGGTAAAACAATCATCCCACTTTTTCATTAACAGACCTTTATGTTCTTATTTATCCCAACTCTGGCTTTTCAATATTTTTTGGAACTGACCACCAGAAAAACTGTGGGCAACACAAGCCGGATTTATTTGGCTGCGCAGGTGCCGGGTGGAGAAGCCTATTAGAAAGCCGCCCTTGCCTCACATTATTGTGAACTGTAAACCATTTTTAACATATTATGTAACTATTGACCATAACCCTGGCCTGCCTGGGACTAAGTTTTCTTTTGTTGCGAACTCCCTGTCGCGGCTCCGTAGGACAAACAGCGCAACAATGCGCAACCCTAGCCCCAGGAGCCCCTGGCAGGCCTCTAGTATTGGAGCCAGATAAAAACTATGGTGAATAATTGCCATATTTTTTAATAATTATCAATGGAATATACTTCAGTCATCAATATTCCACGGGATGCATCTAAAAGATTCTAAAAATAGCTCAGTGGTTCCAAGGAGACGTTTCCCGGAAACTTTTTATCAATTTAAAGGATTCACAACCCATGAAAAAAACTGACAAATGTCCCAGTTCCAAAGCTAACAAGAAACAATGTAATTGCACTTACTCTTCCTGTCCCCGACATGGTCTGTGCTGTGAATGTCTCCATTACCACCGCAGCCGTGCTGAGATCCCGGCCTGCTATTTCACCCCTGAAGAAGAGAGAACATACAACAGATCCATAGAATTTTATTGTCAAAGAAGGAGTAAACAGGCATAGTCCCATTCAGGCATGGCGCTGCCGATTTTTGTCTATTGATTATGCTCAAAAATCATTAATGGAAAGCTTTGCCCGGGTTTCTGGATCTCACCCTGACCCATTAATGGTTTTTTTTATTATTATCCTTCGAATCGTGACCTTGCCCTACGCACAAGAATGCTGAACATGACCTAGACGCGCTGGATAATAACAAGGAATTTACGCCATAAGAATCCAAGAACCCCCCTCGCTTGGTCAAAGCATGATGAATAATCAAGATAAGTTCTGTTATTAACATCTGTCGTGGAGTTGGTCTTCGTTGCCTAATGTACGGTAATAACTGGCTGGATAGAATACTTGCGCTGGTCTGCAGCGTTTTTGACGGCTATTCCGCGGTCCTTTTCCTAAAAGGGCCCGGACAGGACCACATTCTTGCCTCCAGCTTCAGTCTTGGTGACAGCATCAGTCCCGGCACGGCAATCAGACCTGGAGCCGGTCTGGTCGGCTGGATTATTAAAAACCAGAAACCCCTTCTTATAAACAAATTCGACCGAAATGTGGGATGCCTTGGATACTATCCGGCCGAAGGAGAATCCAAGATCAAGGCCTTTATGGGTGTCCACCTGCCGGGCAACCAGGGAGTCTTGTGTGTAGACAGCAAGAAGACTTACTCATTCAGTGACAAGGATCAGAAAATCCTTTACCAGTTTGCCCAGCTCATCGAGGATGTCCGGACAGGCATCTGCAGGGCGGATATCAATGCCAAGAGCATGGATTACTACAAGTATCTGACCCTGGTGCACAGCCTGAGGGTGAAATATCCCAAATGGCGAATATTTTTGGATAAACTGCTTGAAATTTTGTCACAGGCAACAGCTTTTCGCTATTGCTTCATGGCTGCCAGGGATGAAGTGGGGAATGGCTACTTTGTGGAGGGACTAAGCCAGGACGTGCTGCCCGAACTGGATATTTCCGTCCACAAGTTCAACATGGATTCCGGTCTTCTGGGCTGGGTTTTCAAACATGGGTCTCCTGTATTTTCAGGTGAGCAGGACGGGCCCACTGACCTTCCTCTTTTTGGAAAAGAGTTCTCGTCCCTGCATTTCAAATCTGTGATCTGCATTCCGCTCATTGTCCATAAAAAGACCAGGGGGATCCTCGTTCTGGCTGATTCCCGGTCCATTAACATCAATGATGAAATGAGCGCATTCGTCCGGATGATCGGCGACTATCTCGGTCTTTTCCTGGAAAACCTGTACCTCAAGAGCCGGACTGCTGCCCCCTCTGGGAAGTGACTTGATAACTGCCTGCTGCATACTTTTTGTGAACAATAATTACGAGGCCCGCAATGTTCAAAAAACTGTTTAATTTTATGAGTAAGAGCATAGCCATGGATCTGGGCACGGCAAACACGCTCATTTTTACCCAAAAAGACGGAGTGGTCCTTAATGAACCCTCGGTTGTGGCTCTTGACTCCCGGGACGGGAAGGTCCTGGCCGTCGGCAGGGAGGCCAAGGAATTTCTGGGACGAACTCCCAAGAAGATTCTGGCCATAAGGCCCCTGAAAGACGGTGTAATCGCTGATTTTGATGTGACCAATGCCATGATTACCTTTTTCATCAAAAAAGTTATCAGGGGAATGAACCTCTTCAAGCCCAGAATCGTCATCTGCGTCCCCACTGGTATCACCCAGGTGGAGAAAAGAGCGGTCATCGAATCCGGAATTCATTCCGGAGCCAGGGAGGTCAGGCTGGTGGAAGAACCCATGAGCGCTGCCATTGGAGCCCGGATGCCCATTGACGAACCCATCGGAAATCTGGTGGTTGATATCGGCGGTGGAACCACTGAAGTTGCGGTCATATCCCTCTCGGCGGTTGCATATTCAGAGTCGGTGCGCATTGCCGGAGATGAAATGAACGAGGCCGTTCAGCGCTATATTCAGGACCAGCATCAGATGCTCATCGGTGAAAACATGGCTGAAAAAATTAAGATGTCCATAGGATCGGCAATTCCTCTGGACAGCACGCTGACATATACTGTCATGGGCAAAAATATTGTCAACGGCAATCCCAAGGCAATCCAGGTCAGTGATGGAGAAATCAGAGAGGCTATCCGCGAACCTGTAAATGCCATTGTCCTGGCGGTCAGAAGGGCCGTGGAAAAGACTTCCCCGGATCTGGTGGCGGATATCGCGGACAACGGTCTGCTGCTCACAGGAGGGGGAGCCTTGCTCAAAGGACTGGACAAACTGATCAGTCAGGAAATCCAGGTCAAGGTGCGCATAGATGATGATCCCCTGACCACGGTGGTCAGAGGAGCCGGGATCACCCTGGGTAACGAAAAAAAATACAGTAATGTCTATATCAACTGAAAACGCTATAATCTGGGAAAAAGCAGCTGCCTTTTCCAGAAAAAGGCCAGTGCGGGAGTAAGATTCTCCGGAAACTCCCTGACCAGAGAATCCATACCTTCCCGGTCCAGGAAGGAGACGCTTTGCACCTCCATATTATTCGGGCTGGGGTCCGTGTTGATCTTACCTGTGCTGAAAAGATAGACAAACTCAAAATCCGTTTCCCTGCTTGCGGCAATTTTATTCACAAGCCTGATTCTTGGCGGGTTTATTCCCACTTCTTCCCTGAGTTCCCTGCAGGCGGCATCTGCTGTTGATTCTCCTGCAAGGACATGCCCGGAGGCGGATAAGTCCCAGCATCCTGGATAGGCCATCTTGGTCTGCTGCCTTTTCTGGACCAGCAGCCTGTTGGCCGAATCATATACTAGGACCAGTACCGATCGATGGCAAAGCCCCTGGTTGTGAACTTCTTCCCTGGACATGACTCCCAGGGAGCGGTTTCCCCAGTCAACTATCTCCAGATACTCTCCATACTCTCTGGACCCATTACTTTTTTTGTAACTATTGACCATGATTTTTGGATAAATTCAGCGTTAAAGAACTTGTACCCGATTTCCCCCCTGGACATAAGCCATCTCAAGGAAATTGTTCTCCTGGAGAGCATCTGCTTTAATCAGGCCTGGAGCATCAGGCAGTACCGGGATTTCTTGAACAGGGACAGTTCCCGGGTCCTGGGCATATCAAAACACGGCGGACTCAAGGCGTATAGTGCTTTTCAAATCTTATTGG
>PWNK01000102.1 GCA_003557865.1 Desulfonatronovibrio sp. | reverse complement strand
AGTTTTTTCTTTTGGCAAGGAAATCAAGCAAGTTATGAGGAGGCGTATCTTAATACGTTGACGAATAATTGTACAGATTGACGCCGCCAAAAGGAGAAAGAACCGTTTCCGGATGAAAACTGACTAACCTTGAGCCTGATCCATTTCCCGGCGGCATGAATCTATTTCCCCGGCAATGCTCTGAATGCTTTTTTCGAGCTTGTCCTTATCCTTTTCAAGTCCTGCCATCTTATGTCTGAGCTTGGTCATGGCCATTCTTATCTTGTGTTCTTTAGCAGTAATTTCCCCGTGAAATTTCAGGTATTGATAACCAAGAATCCAGATGAAAATGAGCAGCAGAAAAAGAGTCCAGTAAATTATGTTCATTTTGCCCCTTCAGCTACCCGGCGAGCTTTTTGCAACTGATCTAAGGTGAGAAAGCCCAGCATAATCAGGGAGTCTTCAAGCTTCAGTCCCGGATTGTCGCTTTTAGCCAGATAATTGCGGGCCTTTTCCATCTGCTTTTTGGTCAACACTCCTTTTTTTTCCAGAATATCCAACGCTGACTGGTGGTTTTCACCGGGACTGGTTGTTTTTTGTCCTTTTTCCTTCCTGGAGGCCTGTTCCCTGGCGGCAGTCTTCTTCAGCTCCAGCAGTTCAGCCTTGAGCAGAGACTCCTGGGACTGGGCCTGTTTAACCTCCTTGACCAGCTCCTTGTAGCGTTCTTCGGTTTCGGTGAGCTCCCTGTTAATTTCCCTCTCCCTGGAAAGCTTCCATGCATTGAGACGGGTATAAAGCGTTGCCGCTCCAATGGTCAGAAAAAGAAAGACCAGCAGATATCCGAGCAGACTGACGGGCTCCATAAATAATCCTCAACTTACTCTTTCTGGTGGAAATGATTATTAATCATCCGGAAAAAAGCCGTTTACATGAAACCGTTTTTTTGCATTGCTTACTTGGGTACATTTATTTATAAAAAAAAAGAAACAATATCAAATGCTGAGATGTTCACCTGACAGAAAACCACTGCGTAAACCCGGATTGGTTTATACCCTCAAAGGCAGCTTACAGGCTTTTGATTTCCCTGTCTTCTGCCATCTTTGGGCTGTCATCTGTCCAGGTGACATGCCTTTTTGAATACTATCCTAGGACTCATTGTATGGAGGAAAAATGCCCGCAAAACTTGTCGTTATCCTGCTGATTATTCTTTTGTTCCTGTCCGGCTGCGACAGAATGGGCGATTTGACGGATGGAATCGCCAGGAGCCAGTTTTTTGAGATCGGGGCCACTGAATACGAACTGAACATGAACCGCAAGGACGTCAGTTCCCTGGAAAGAAGCCTGGCCATGAACATTTACCCCATGGACACCCAGCTCACAGAACTTATGCGCTCCCTGTCGGTCAGAGATTCCTATCCCCCCCCGGCCTGGAAAGAGACCTTGATGAGCCGCTTTTTCTGGCTGAACGAGATAGCGGTAATTGACAGAGATCAGAACGTTCTTTCCAGACATCCGGAGATACCCATCAAAAACCTGAGCTATGAGCCTGTCTTTCCTGATGTTCTCTCTCTAAGGCAGGGCAGGGTAATGCTTTTTATTGAAGACACTCCTCTGGGCAGCGAGATCCAGGTGGCCAGTTCGGTTTATGAAAACTTTGAACTGACTGGAGTCATTCTGGTCAGCTTTGATCCCAGGACTTTCATTGCCCAGAGCGCCGCACCGCAAGACATCATCCTGGTTGGTGCCAATAAACTGGTCTGGACTGGCAGGTTTGAGCATCTTCAGCCGTATCTGCAGGAAATTGACTGGGATGACCTTGTTTCCAGGAGGATCAGCGGGAAAATCAGGCTGGATCAGGATCAATTCTTCTGGTTTGCCAGGGCCGTTGGTGAAGACTGGCTGATATATCTTATTAAAGACAGTTAAAGGAGGTAGTCGCATGCCCCAGGTAACAGTTACTGAACAACTGCTTCTGCATCAAAAGGCAAGCCCCATGGCCACGGGACGTTTTACCAGACTGCTTAACGAACTTATCCTTGCGGCCAAGATTATCTCCCGGGAAGTGAACAAGGCCGGTCTGGTCAACGTTCTTGGATTCACCGGAGAAACAAATGTTCAGGGGGAAAAAGTCAAAAAACTGGATGAATTCGCCAACAGCGTACTCATCTACAGGATGCAGAGGTCTGGACTGCTGTGCGCCATGTCTTCTGAAGAAAACGCCGACCTTATAGAAATACCGGACAATTTCCAGCAGGGGGATTATATCCTGATTTTCGATCCCCTGGACGGTTCGTCAAATATTGATGTCAATGTCAATATCGGGACAATCTTTTCCATTTTCCGCAGAACCAGAGCCAACGGTCCGGTCACTCTGGAAGAAGTCCTGCAGAAGGGTTCTGAACAGGTAGCAGCTGGATATTTTCTATACGGCTCATCCACAATGATGGTTTATACCACCGGTGAAGGAGTACACGGCTTCACCCTCGATCCCAGTGTCGGGGAATTCCTTCTTTCTCATCCGGACATCAAGATTCCCCAGACGGGCAAGATATACTCCATCAACGAAGGCTACTGGGATTACTGGGATGACAGGACCAGGGAAGTTGTCTCTTATTTCAAGTCAACGTCCAATGAACGCAGGAAGCCCTATTCCTCCCGTTATATCGGATCACTTGTTTCTGATTTTCACCGGAACCTGATTTACGGCGGCATCTTTCTCTACCCCAGGGATTATCGTGATTCCAAAAGGACCACGGGAAAACTTCGGCTTCTGTGTGAAGCCAACCCCCTGGCCTTTGTTGTGGAACAGGCCGGAGGCATGGCCATTGACGGCGAAAACAGGATAATGGACATTGAGCCTCTGGAACTGCACCAGAGGGTCCCACTTTTCATCGGTTCCAAAAACGATGTTCTCAAGGTCAAGGAAATATACGGAAAACCCTGATGCTTTGCCTGGGTATCGAGACATCCTGTGATGAAACTTCCCTGGCCCTGGTGGACGACAAGGGGCTGGTGGATCAAATCACCTTTTCACAGGTGGACATTCACTCTGTTTTCGGGGGAGTGGTCCCGGAAATGGCCTCCAGGGAACACCTCAACAGGCTCAGCCCCCTGTATCAGGTTCTTATGCGGCGCAGCGGAGCGCAGAAAAGCGATATCCGGGCTGTGGCCGTGACCAGGGGCCCCGGACTTCTGGGCTGTCTTCTCATGGGGCTCGGTTTTGCCAAGGGACTCGTCCTCAGCCTGGACATCCCACTGGTGGGAGTGAACCATCTCCATGCTCACCTCATGGTTCCAGGGCTGGAAAAAGACATTCCCTTTCCCGCCCTCGGCCTTCTGGTTTCAGGAGGGCATACCAGTATTTATTTGATTAAAAGCCCCCTCGAGTTTGTACTGCTGGGCCGGACCCTTGACGACGCAGCGGGTGAAGCCTTTGACAAGGCGGCAAAAACACTTAATATTCCTTACCCTGGAGGAGTCCTGATAGACCGTTTTGCCGGCTTTTCCTCCCCTGATGAAAAACTGTTCCCCAGGCCTTATCTGGACAATTCAAACCTTGATTTCAGCTTCAGTGGACTCAAGACAGCCATGGTTTATCACGTCAGGGACAATCAGGATCTGGTCCTGCAGGACGATCTGCCCGTGAACCATGACCTTGTTCCCCCTGAAAAGCTGGCCCTGGTCTGCGCTTCCTATAACTGGTCCATCGCCATGACTCTCAAAACCAAGCTCAAGCGAGCCCTGGACCGCAACCCCGTCAAGAGCATAATCCTGGCCGGAGGAGTCGCGGCCAATACCATGCTCAGAAGGGCTATTAAGGACCTGGCCCGGGAATACCAAATTGAAGCCGTTATCCCCGATCTTTCCCTGTGCACTGACAACGCTGCCATGGTGGCCTGGTACGGAAGGATGCTCATTAACCAGGGCTTATGCCACTCCCTGGACCTGGAGGCTGTTCCCAGGGGCAGGCCGATCCCCCGGGACTACCTCAAGCTTGACTCCAAGCATGAGCATCTCTGCAACTGCAGCTAATATTAACTTGAAAGTGGAAGGTTAAAGGTAAGAAAGTAATTAATTATTCACCATATTCTAAACGAGGTTCATATGCGCAGCCATAAAATGACCAGAGGTCTTGAGAAGGCACCCCACAGATCGCTCATGTACGCCCTGGGCCTGACCAGGGAAGAGATAAACAGGCCGCTCATCGGAGTGGTCAATTCAGCAAATGAGATTGTCCCCGGTCATATCAATCTGGATAAAATATCGGCCGCGGTCAAAGCCGGAATAAGGATGGCCGGAGGCACCCCTCTGGAATTTTCAACCATAGGCGTCTGCGACGGTCTGGCCATGAATCATCAGGGCATGCGCTTCAGCCTTCCCAGCCGGGAACTCATAGCTGATTCCATTGAAATCATGGCCAGTGCCCATCCCTTTGACGCCCTGGTGCTTATTCCCAACTGCGACAAGGTAGTTCCGGGAATGCTCATGGCCATGCTCAGGATAAACATCCCGGCCATAGCCGTCAGTGGAGGTCCCATGCTGGCCGGGGAATTCAGGGGGCAACCAGCGGATCTGATTTCTGTCTTTGAGGGTGTGGGCAAGGTCAAAGCAGGGACCATGACCCAGGAGGAACTTGCCGAGCTTGAACAAAGCGCCTGTCCGGGCTGCGGATCATGCTCAGGAATGTTTACCGCCAATTCCATGAACTGCCTCTCTGAGGCCATCGGCCTGGCCCTGCCCGGCAACGGCACAACACCGGCAGTCAGCAGCGCCAGAATAAGGCTGGCTAAGACCGCTGGAATCAAGGTTATGGAGCTCCTGGAAAAAAACATCAGACCCAGGGATATCATCACCACCAAAAGCATAGCCAACGCCGTTGCTGTGGATATGGCCCTGGGATGTTCCACCAATACTGTTCTGCACCTTCCGGCCATTTTTGCCGAAGCCGGCCTGGATTTGAGCCTGGAAATATTTGACGTCATGAGCAGGAAAACCCCCAACCTGTGCCGGCTTTCTCCTGCTGGAACGCACCATCTGCAGGATCTGCACAGGGACGGTGGAATCGCGGCCATAGTTTCCGAGCTGGCCAAAAAAAATATCTTCGACCTCAACTCCATAACTGCCACCGGCAAATCCTGGGGTGAAAACCTGAGAGAGCTCCAGGCCAGGGTCAAGGATTACAATATTATCAGGCCCATAGATGATCCATACAGCGCGCAGGGGGGGATTGCCATCCTCAAGGGCAACCTCGCCCCCCAGGGAGCAGTGGTTAAACAGTCTGCGGTTGCCAGGGAAATGATGGTCAGAAACGGTCCGGCCAGGGTCTTTGAAGGCGAGGAGCAGGCTGTGGAAGCCATTCTTTCAGGCAGGATCAGCAAGGGTGACGTTGTTGTCATTAGGAACGAAGGGCCCAAGGGAGGCCCCGGGATGCGGGAGATGCTCACGCCTACTTCGGCCATAGCCGGCATGGGACTTGACAGGCATGTGGCCCTGATAACCGACGGCCGCTTCAGCGGCGGAACGAGGGGAGCGGCCATTGGACATGTTTCCCCGGAGGCAGCCGAAGGTGGAGCCATCGCCCTGGTCAGGGAGGGAGACGAAATCCAGATCGACATCTTCAACGGCTTTTTAAATCTCAATGTCTCTGAAAACGAGCTTGAAAAGAGAAACAAGGCCCTGAAACCTTTTCATAAGGACATCACCTCGTCATTTCTCAGGCGTTACAGCCGCCAGGCCGGTTCCGCGGCAACCGGTGCGGCTTACAAGAAATAAAATGTTTCACGCAGAAAAAACCGCCCTGGAATATGACCGCTGGTTTGAGACAGAAGCCGGCAAGTTCGCCTTATCCCAGGAAAAAAGGCTTATTCAGCACCTGGTTTCCTCATGGCCCAGGCGCAGACAGAGTCTTCTGGATATCGGATGCGGAACAGGGGTCTTTCTGGAACTTTTCTGGGAATCTGGATTTGATGTCTATGGAATTGACGCCTCGGCCGCCATGATCTCCAGGGCGCGGGAACGGATGGGACATCTGGCTGATCTGCACCTGGGCAAAGCCCAGCATCTGCCCTTTGACGACAACGAATTCGACTTTTCAGCCATGATCACCCTTCTTGAATTCTGTGATGATCCCCGGGAGGTTATCAAGGAAGCGGCCCGGGTGACCAAAAAGGGGCTGCTGCTCTGCTTTCTGAACAGGAATTCCTTGTACTGTCTGAAAAAAAGACTTCTCAAATCCAAACAGGCAGGGATGATGGCCGGGATAAGGTATTTCTCTCACCGGGAGATAAAAAACATGATCACCCAGGTTCTGGGACCGAAAAAAACCTGTTCCCTGTCGGTCCTTCCCGGACCAAAGCTCATGTGGAGGGATCGCTGCCTCCTCAGAAGCGTCAACAAGCTATTCCTGCCGCCCTGCATGGGGACCTTTGTCGGAATGCGCGTCGAGCTTCTGGAAAAGACCCCCCTCATGACCCCTCTCATGGCTTTGAAAAAGGATATCGGGGCAGCGGTCAAGACTTGAACCCCCTTAAGCTCCAGGAAACCAAACATAAAGATATCGTAACTGTTCCCCATATTTTTATCCTGGAGCCTGGCCGGTTTTCTTATGTTGCAAAACTCCCTGTCGCGGCTCCGTAAGACAAAACCTGTATTTTTCGGGTTTAATAAAACAAGTTCTGGTTTACCCAACGGAGCCCTCAACGGTCAAACAATGCAACATTTCGAAACCCGGCCAGGCTCCAGTCTTTTGAGTTTTGCACAAGGCGTGGTGAATAGTTACAAGATATCAGCTAAAACAGTCTCACCAGAACCTGATGATCTTTGGACAGACCTTCACTGTTTTCAGGGATCCTCACAAGCCCGTGGGCCTGAAGCATGGTTCTGAGCAGGCCTGATTTGCCGGTCACTGGAATGGCCATGATCTGTTCACCCGACTTTTCCAGCCTGACCCGCACATAGTCCTCCCGGCCATACCTGGAGGCCAGGTTTCTGGACAATCTGGCCCGGATTAGAAATTCTTCCCTGAGGGTGAAGGGATCCTTTTCTCCCTGGAGATGTCCCAGGAAGGGGAGCACCAGGATGAGCATTACCACCTGGGCCGAGGTTACCTGCCCGGGCAGACCCCAGACGCACTGTCTTCCCCTTCTGGCAAATATGGTTGGTTTTCCGGGGCTTATGGCCAGCCCATGTGCCTGAATCTCCAGACCCTTTATTTCTGAAAGGGCCTTCAGGGTATAATCCCTGTTGCCCACTGAACTTCCCCCTGAAACCAGGACAACATCGCTATGTTCCAGGGTCTTGCTGAAAACTTCTTTCAGGGCCTGCTCATCATCAGATACAATTCCTGGAAGATATGGATCATACCCCTGCACCCTGAGCATCTCTCCCAGGGCATGGGTATTGACGTCTCTGATATATCCGGGACCCGGCCTCTGGCTGATGTCCACAAGCTCATCCCCGGTGGATATCAGGGCTACGGCCGGTCTTTTGAACACTTGGACCCTGTTCCAGCCCAGGGCTGCCAGGATACCTGTCCGCCTGGGGTCAATAACCTGGCCCGTGTGCATAACCAGATCCCCTTTTGCCACGTCCTCGCCCCTGAGCATGACGTTTTCTCCCGGGGCAACAGGTTTTCTGACCTCAATGGTTCCCTGCCCCATGTCATGCACGTGTTCAATCATTACCACGCTGTCCGCCCCGGGAGGCAGGGTGGCCCCGGTGACAATCCCCGCGCAGCTGCCCTGTTCAATGCCGGCCTGAGGGTTATCCTCAATGGAAATGCTGTACGCCACCTGAAGATAAGCTGGATTGGAGTCACCGGCCCCGAATGTGTCCCCGGAGATAACCGCGTAACCGTCCATGGAGGAACGGTTGGTGGCCGGCAGGTCCTCATGCGAAAAATAGTCCCGGGCCAGCCTCCGGCCCCCTGAATTCTCCAGACTGACTTCTTCCGTACCCAAAAGAGGCATCTGCCTGATGATGGAGATAAAATCCTTAACCTTGATCACGTCAAAAAAGTCTTCCATAATGCTCCCTGCCGCTCTGCCCAGATTAATATTCTGAAAAACAATACAAGCCCGCTATCCTGACAGGGCCTCCCAAAGCTGATCCAGGGCCTTCAGGGGTTCTGGATGCTGAAAAACATTGCGTCCAATGCTTATTCCCCTGACTCCGCAGCCCACCGCCTTCCTGACCACGAGTACAAACTCCTGAAAATCATCCTGCCTGGAGCCTCCGGCTATGACTACCGGTACCGGGCATGATTTCACGGCCCTGGAAAAAATCCTGTCGTCCCCCCCAAATGGGGTTTTGATCAGGTCCGCGCCCATCTCGGCCCCCAGGCGGATGCAGTGAGCCACCAGATGAGGGTCGAGCTCGTTGATTATCTGCCCGCCCCGGGCGTAAATCATGGCCATCACCGGCAGGCCGGACTGATGGGCCTCGTCAACAACCATGCCCAGGTCGGAAAGCATGCGGTCCTCCTGATCGTTGCCGATGTTGATATGCACGGAAACAGCGTCAGCTCCAAGGTGAAGGGCCTCCTGAATGGAGCAGACCAGGGTTCTGGCGTAGGCTGGAAGGCCGTGCTTGGTCCCGGCTGAAAGATGCACCACCAAGTTCTGGCGGGGGTGCAAAAGGTTCGCGTACTGTCTGGCCATTCCTTTGTTCAGAACAATCCCCGTGACCCTGGTCCGGGAAAGAGAGGTGATTAGCTCCCCCATGTCTTCGAGCCCGGGGATCTGCCCCTGGCTGACGCCATGATCCATGGGCAAAATCATGGTCCGTGCTGTTGGGGTATCGAAAAAACGGCCCATCCTGCGCTTGACTCCGGTCATTGCTTCTCCAGCTCCTTTATCATTAACTGTAAACGGCAGTTAATGGACTGATGTTTGAAAGGTATTACTGTCAATTCAATCACCTCTTGTTTCCTGGATCTACCTGTCCGACCAGAACAGCCTGTTGTTTCTGGACTTAAGCCATCCCAGTCCAAGCCCGTTCCAGTAAAGACCCACCAGGTTATCAGAAAAAAGACAATCCAGGCTCTGCCCTCTTACCAGCTTTTTGACCTGCTCCAGATCCCGGGTATTATAACCCTTTCCCCAGGCGTAACCGGGCAGAAGAATCCTCATCCTGGGAGACAGGAAAACCTTTTTTCCCTTGACCCTGCCGGCGAAACTGCCCTGGGCCGACAGGCCGGCCTCCAGGTACTCCCAGGCCCTTGAGGGCACAAAAAAAAGATTTCCGGAATAATTCCAAAAATCCCCGGAAACAGGTTGCCGGATATCCATATCAATTGCAACAGGTTCGCCCGGAGTTTTTTGGACCGGGCTGTTGCTTATCCTGTCTTCAGACCTGTTTTCAGGGCTTCTGATCATGGCGGCCATAAAAAAATCCTGGCCTGCGCACTTTGAACCCCTGACTCGCAGCATTCCCGGACCGGTTTTTTCCACCCGGGGGAAACCATCCGGCACGGAGTTGAATTTATCCGTATCCATGCCGGTCAAAGAGAGATTCCCCAGTGCCCACTGGATCTGGGCCTCATTTTCCAGCTCATTGGTGGTGCAGGTTGAATATACAATCCTGCCTCCCGGCCTGATCAGCCTGGCAGCTGCTTCAAGAAGGCCCCTCTGCACAGAGGTCAGGGTGGTAATCTTTTCCCCCTTCCAGATCCTGGCGGCCCGGGGGTTTTTATTCAAAGTCCCCCAGCCGCTGCAGGGAACATCCAGCAGAACGTTGTCGAACAACACCTTTTTCTCAGCCAGCACACTCCCCCGGTAGCCTGAGGTAATGACATTGATGAGATTGAGTCTTTTCAGGTTTGCCCGCAGCGTTGCCAGCCTGGAGGGGTTGGGCTCGTTGGCGACCACCACCCCCCCCGGCCCCACCTGCCTTGCCAGCTGGCCGGTCTTGCCGCCTGGACTGGCACACATGTCCAGGACCATGGAGCCTTGAACCGGGTCAAGGAGCATGGCCGGGAGCATGGACGAAATATCCTGGACATAGATATACCCGAAATAATGAGCCAGACTGTTTCCAACCGGGTAAGGCTCCTCAAGGGCGCGCATGATCTCATCTCCGCCCCCAGGTTCCTGGCAGGAAAAACCCTCTTCAGCCAGAAGATCGAGAACCTTGTCCCGTTCTTTGGGGCCGCAGTTCAATCGAAAATGGCGGGTAACAGTTTTCATTCAGCATTTTTCCCTGGACTTAAATTTCAGGTATCTGTTTAGCGCTTTGCATGTGGCACGGGGACTGGCTCTTCCGGGACCCACTTGTCCCAAAAATGAGACATTTTAAGCACAAAATGATGCTCAAGTGGGTCCCGGAGTGCCTGTCCCCTGCTTTCCTAAAAAAGCGCTAACATATACAATTTCAGGACCGTGTCCTGCGGGTCTGAGTGCCCAAAATATTTTGCCTAGTAAAGAAATAATTGCTATGATCATTAAATAAGGTTGACAAACCCGGAATCAGTCCTGAAAATCAACTGTAGGCCTTTTTCAAAGACATCAGTAAACCTGTCTGGAGGGAAAATAAATGCCATTTAACGTGTTTTTATTCCTGGTGATCATCCTGTCCTGCCTTTCAGGACAGGCCGCGGCCCAGGACCAGAAAAAATTCGCGGTCCTGCCCTTTGAGGTCCACGGTCCCCAGGAATACCAGTACCTATCCCAGGGTATTCAGTCCATGCTCAGTTCCAGGCTGACCCGCTCTGGTCTTTCATCTTCCATTCCCCCCGGGGAAGTTAACCGCCAGGTATCGAAACACCCGGAAAATCCCGGCCAGGCCAATGAGCTGCGCTCACTTCTGGGAGCCGATTATCTGGTCTACGGCACGGTAACCATAATGGACAGGGAAGCCAGCCT
>PWNK01000003.1 GCA_003557865.1 Desulfonatronovibrio sp. | reverse complement strand
TATTCGTCAACGTATTAAGATACGCCTCCTCATAACTTGCTTGATTTCCTTGCCAAAAGAAAAAACTACTCGTTTCCGGAAAGAAAACCAGCAGCTTCAACATCCGGAAAGAAAGACTTTCCGGATGGAAACTAGTCAGCCAGCCCCGGGTATACATGCTCAGGCTGACCTGGCTCAGGCTGACCTGGCCTCCAGCCTGTCAGCCAGAGACTTGAGAAAATCAGCAGCCTCTCTTTTCCGGTCCTGCCTGTCTTTTTGCGGGGTTTCGCTTCTGGCCGGATCAGGCCGATACCTGTCATCCGTGGACATGGCCTGCTCGGTCCTGGCAATAATGGTTTCAAGTTCTTTTCTTTCGTCTCCGGGCAGGCTCCTTCGCCATAATTCCCGGTAAATATCAAGGGCTTTGCCAAATTCTTCCTGACCGAGGAGCACATCGGCCATTGACCTGGTTCTGGCCTCATCCTCTATGGCAAAATCTTCCAGTTCTTCAGGTTCTTCAAAATCCTCGAGGTCCGACTCGATCCCGGAGCCATCCGGACGGCTTTTTAAAACAGCATTCCACTTGTCCTGTCCGTCCTGGTCAGTTTGTGGCCGAGCATCATGATCCTGATCAACTCCGGACTCTAATGCCCGGTCCAGGTGTACATGGCTCTGATCCTTGTCAACCGGAGGCTGTGGAATAATACTCGGATGACTTGTTTCTGCTTCGGGCTGGCCTGCTTCTGGGGGAGAGGGAGAATCCGGTTCCAGCTTCAGGCCTGTATTTTCAGGCAGTGGTTCCGGAGTATCTTCAGGCTGCTGCTGGCCGGGAAACTGTGAGTCAAAGGATTGCCCGGCCCGGGAAAGAATGCTGTCCAGACCTGACTGGAGGATATCCGCCCAGGTTATGGATCCGTCCATGCCTGAGCGGGCAAAGAATGCCGCGGCCAGGGCCAGATCCTTTTGACCATCAGCCCGCAGGCTGAGACTGAGGTTTTCCCAGAAATCCGGATATTTTCTGAGCAGGGAAAAAATGTCACTGTAAATTCGCCCAGCCTTGTCCGCTTCTCCCTGCAGATTATGGATCTCCGCCATGAGCAGCCTGGCTTCAAAATGTAGAGGATCTTTTTTTAAACCGCTGGCCAGCGTCTCTCTGGCCTTTTGAACCTGATCCTGTTTAAAGTAGAGGCTGGCCAGGGGGAAGAAAACTTTAGATCCGGGATCGAGCTCCAGCACCTCTTGGTAAAATCGTATTTTTTCCTCGCTCATTGAACTGTGCTCCAGGTTTTTTCAGGATGATAACCGTTTCATGGCATTAAAGAAAACGATCAAGGTTCGTTGTCCTGGGGGAAAAAATAAATCACTTCGTTTTCCTGAACATAGCGAATCTCCCTGCGGATTGCATTCTTTATGTATTCCTTGTCATTTCTCAGGGCGATGATGGTTCGGCTGAGCTGTTTGTTTTCTTCCACCAGGGCCTTGTTTCTTTCCTCCAGAGTACGGTATGCCTGCTGAATTTCCCTTAACTGGAGAGCTCCGCTTTCTGTCCAGACAAGCTTGTAAAACATGAAGGCGTTGAGCATCAGCAAAATAATGACGAGTATTTTCAGCATGGGCACTACTTTATTTGTCTCCGGGTGGGATGTTTCACTGCTGTCCGCGCTCCTTCCCCGGCATGACCAGGGACAGAGGAAGGTCCAGTTCTTTCAAAAACAGGCTGGTCGCCCTTTCGATACGCACCACTTCGTCCTGGGAAAGCTCAAGTTGAGATACCTTGGAGATAATGTTTTTCAAGTGGTTGATCTCCTTGAGCAGTTCAGTGTGGATGGATAGCCTGCTCAGAACCGGTTCAAGCTCTACGATGGTCAGCAGACAGTTTTTCAGTCTGGCCTGGAGGACTGCATTATGTTCAACCAGCATCAACTGCCTCCCGGGCCTCCCTCCAGGGCTGGTAATATTTTTGATACCCTTCAACAGCCTGGGTAATCAGATCCTTCATGCGTGGCATGTCGTTGATGTTCAGATAAAAATTGGCGCCCATGATAAAGGCCATCTGCTGGTGAAGGCTGGGAGCTTTCCTGCCCAGGACCATGAGGTTTGTATCTCTTCTTATCCTGCCTGGCCAGGAGCTTATTTCCAGGAAAAGATCCCTGAAATCATGACCGGCTTCAATGGCCACCGCCTGGTAGCGGTTGAGCCGGAGCTTTTGCCTGGCTGTTTCCACATCACAGGTTGCGGTAGTCAGGTAACCGTGATCCTCCAAGACGGTCTGCAGGTCCTGGATAAGATCGCTGCTGGACAAGCAGATGAAACAGACCCTGGTACCAGGAGGAAAGAAATCCGGTTCAATTCTTGAGTTTGGCCTTTGGCCATCCTTGACCTGATTCATGTCTAGCCCTTAAAACACATGAAGCGCGAAGCGTTAATGGCGTAACGAAAATAACTCTTAACAGTGTAAGGTTAAAGGTAAAAAAGTTAAAAGTAAAGATAAAGAAACCGTAACTATTCACCATAATCCTAGCCTGTCTGGGAATAAGGTTTCTTTTGCCTGCGAACTCCCTGTCGCGGTTCCGTAGGACAAACAATTAATTGGTCCTGGTAACTCACTTAGAGATCAAACAAATCTGATAATTGTTCGAAACCATAAGCCAGCGCATGTTTATACAACGGAACCGTCGACGGTCAAACATCGCAGGCATTACAAAACCTTAGCCCCAGACAAGCCTTTAATGCTG
>PWNK01000028.1 GCA_003557865.1 Desulfonatronovibrio sp. | reverse complement strand
TAAAGCCTGCATCCTGATTTGTTTTCGCCATTGCTGCTTGTTTGACCAGCCATGAGCCCGTTAGTCAAAATCATGGACAAGGAAAACCTCAGGGCTACTTGAATAAATTAATGGTTTTGACTTACGGGCTCATGCTGGGAGTTTGCAGCAACAGAAAACAAATCAGGATGCAGGCTGACATCGCAGCATGGTGAATAGTTACAATATAAGCAGCATTTCCGGGCCTGCAAATATCAGGCTGAAATCATCCCAGTTGTTTCTTTTTCAATTTTTCAATGAGGGTGGTTCTTTTTATGCCAAGAATTTCAGCAGCCTGGTTTTTTATACCCCCGGCCGAATGCAGGGCTTCCAGAAGCAGTTGCTCTTCTATTTTATCCAGGAAATCCTTGAGATTCATTTTCCTGTCGTCCATGTCCCTTAGCCTTGGCCATTCAAATCTTGCCGGCATAACAGGCATTTTATCCTGCTCCACGCCTCCGGCGGACAGAATTTTGTCCGGCAGGTCTTCAGGCATGATTTCCTGGTTTTCACACAGGATGGCCATCCTTTCCATGAAGTTTTCCAGTTCGCGAACATTCCCCGGCCAGGAATAAGTTCTCATCAGTTCCCTGGCTTTGCTGGAAATCTTCAGATTTTTGATCATGCATTTGTCGCAGAATTTTTTAAGAAAGTAGTCTGCCAGCAGGAAGACATCGTCCCCCCTTGTTCTCAAAGGAGGCAGAACAATGGGGATCACATTCAGCCGGTAGTAAAGATCTTCCCGGAAATTGCCTTTATCCACCTCTTTTTCCAGGTCCCTGTTGGTGGCAGCGATTACCCGTACGTCAACCTTGTGGGGTCTTGAACCTCCTATTCTCTCGAATTCCTTTTCCTGCAGAAATCTAAGTATCTTGACCTGGAGACTGAAATCCATTTCTCCGATTTCATCCAGAAAAACCGTCCCTCCGTCAGCAAGCTCGAATCTTCCCGCCCTGGATCGTATGGCATGGGTGAAAGCCCCCTTTTCATGCCCGAAAAGCTCCGATTCCAGCAATTCCTTGGGAATTGCGCCGCAGTTTATGGGAACAAAAGGCTTGCTTGCCCTGGGGCTGTTTTTATGCAATGCCCTCACCAGTAGTTCCTTGCCCGTGCCGGATTCTCCGGTAACCAGGACAGTTGTGTCCGTGGGCGCCACCTTGGCCAGGATCCTGAAGACATTTTCAAGCGCGATGCTCTGGCCGATTATTTCGGAGGTGTCCATAATGAGCTTCCCTTACTGTAACTATTCATCATAACCCTGGACTGCCAGGGACTGATTTTTCTTTTGTTACGAACTCCCTGTCGCGGTTCTGTAGGACAAACAATTTATTGATACCAGTAATACGCTTAGGAGTTAAGCAATTTTGAAAAAACGTGCGAAATTTTTGGAAGGGCATGTTTGTCCAACGGAACCGTCGACGGTCAAACATCGCAGGCATTGGCGAAACCTTAGCCCATTGCAGCCCTTTAAGGCTGAGGTTAGCCAAGAAACATGGTAAATAGTTTCCATCCGGAAAGAAAGACTTTCCGGATGGAAACTAACTATCCTCTTGACCTTCAAGTGTCAAAACAATGACAAGAAGTCAACCAGTTTTAATGGATTTGTTCCCATAATTCAGAGGATATTAATGCCTTGAAATCTTACCCCCTGCCCCTGCCTGAAAAGTGTTGCCGGGCTGTGTTTGTCTCCCGGGAAAAGCGCTTCATTGTCAGGGCCAGAATCAACCATGAGCCGGTCCTGGCCCATACCAATAATTCAGGGTCAATGCTCGGACTGTTAAGACCCGGGCGGGAAATACTTCTGTCAAAATCGGATAATCCGCGAAGAAAGCTGAAGTACACCCTGGAACTGGTCAGAGGGGACGGTTTCTGGGTGGGGGTGAACACTCAGGTCCCCAATAAAATGCTCTGGCTGGCCTGGGAATACAGGCTTGTCCCGGAACTCACCGGTTATAAGCATTTCAGGTCCGAAGCCTTAATTGGACAGAGCAGGCTTGATGCCTGCCTGGAAGGTCCGGCAGGCAGGATGTGGGTGGAAGCCAAAAACGTCACCCTGGTAGAAGATGAAAGGGCCTGTTTCCCTGATGCCGTGAGCAGCAGGGCTTCCAGACACATGCAGGAACTCTCTGCCCTGTCCAGGCAGGGACACAGGGTGGCCTGCTTCTTTCTGGTGCAAAGACCTGACTGCGGATGTTTCGGGCCGGCTGACTTTATAGATCCAGGTTTCGCCCGGGAGTTCAGGCAGGCCGCGGACAGCGGCCTGGAAATTCTGGCTTACAGGACCATAATCACTCCGGCCGGCATAAGTCTGGGAGAAAGGCTGCCTGTTTTCTGGGGCTGAACAATGCAGCAGTTAAGGGGTTATCTTTTCATCCTGGCCGCGGCATTTTTGTGGGCCTGTATAGGCCCGGCAGCAAAAATTGCTTTTTCCCAGGGATTGACCCCCCTTGAAGTCGCGTTCTGGAGGGCGGTCACAGGATGGTTTTTTTTCTTCTGCCATGGACTGGTCATTAACAAGCTCGGAATCCAGAGGGCTGACCTGGGAGTGGTTATTGTCTTCGCCCTGCTTTGCGTCACAGCGTTTTACAGCTCCTACCAGCTGGCGGTGGATTTCGGGGGTGCAGCCAGGGCCGCGGTTCTTCTTTATACTGCCCCGGCCTGGGTGGCGGTGATGGCCGCCCTGTTTCTCAAGGAGAAAATC
>PWNK01000119.1 GCA_003557865.1 Desulfonatronovibrio sp. | reverse complement strand
TTTTCTGAGAGCATTTTTTCTTCTCGGCTTTCACGCAGTCCTCCATCATTTGGGTGAAAAGATCCGGCTGTTGTTGTTCTGTAAATTTATCCAATCATACCAGAATCTTAACTAAATGTGAAGGGCTTTTTTAATGTATTTTGAAATTTTTAATCGCTTAGCTTAGGTAGTTTTCATCCGGAAACGGTTCTTTTTCCTTTTGGCGGCGTCAATCTGTTCAATTATTCGTCCGAAGCTTGTCCCGGGCTTGAACCGGGAGCCGGAATCCAGCGCCTTTGAATAGCCATATTCCATATAAGGTTTTGATCATTATCCAGACTCGTTTATCCTCTCAGTCGGTTTCTGGCAGTAAATAAAGTGTTTGTCCTACGGAACCGCGACAGGGAGTTCGCAACAAAAGAAACCTCAGCCCCAGGCAGGCCAGGGTTATGGTCAATACAGATGAATCAATCCTAAAGCTTTTGATGTCTACTGGTCAATAGGAAGCTTGAGCAGCCATAATAAGACGTGTTGACTGAAGCCTGAACATGTCCCCATAGAGTTGACATACAGAAAGCCGCCTGGAATCAGAAAAAAACAATGCAACAATTTGTCCCCACAGCGTTGACATTGACCGCGTGATCCTTCCAGGACAGAAGCACATGGGTCAAGCTACTTGTTTCTGGGGCAAGGGCCCGGAGGGATTATTCACCAAGGGGAAACACAAGAGGGACTTAAATATCCCTTGCACCACGTTCATAATTATAAAAGTTAACATAATTTACATTATGAGACATGTATAGATATGAGAAAGCCGGCTCTAAACTATCTCAGAGCCGGCTTGGTTTATGGTCCGGATACCTATTTTCAGGAAGTCAGGGATTTCAATTAGAGCCTGCCGGCATCTCTAAGGAATGCTTCAAGGCCGATATCGGTCAAAGGATGCCCGGCCAGTTTTTCAATGACCTTAAATGGAATGGTCGCAATGTCAGCACCCATGCCTGCTGATTCAAGGACATGTCCTGGATGCCTGATGCTGGCCACAATGATCTCAGTGTCAAAGGCGTAATTGTCGTAGATATCAATAATTGAACTTACGACCTCCATTCCATTTTGGCCAATATCGTCAATTCTGCCCACGAACGGACTGACGAATGAGGCACCTGCCTTTGCCGCCAGAAGAGCCTGAACCGGCGAAAAAACCAGGGTGACGTTGGTCTGAATATCCATGCCGGCTAAAGACCTGACCGCCTTGAGGCCCTCCATGGTCATTGGAATCTTGACCACCACGTTGGGTCCAAATTTTATCAGCTCCTTAGCCTCGCTAATCATTTCATCCGCACTGAGCCCCACAACTTCCAGACTGACTGGTCCCTGAACAAGACTGCAGATTTGTTCAGCAACCACTTTCCAGTCCCCTCCTTCTTTAGCCATTAGGCTGGGGTTGGTTGTCACTCCGTCAACCATGCCGAGTTCCATGGCTTTTTTGATTTCATCAATATTTGCTGTATCAATAAAAAATTTCATAATACCCCCTGAGAAAAATTAACGGCTGCGCGTCAATCACGTTTAAAATCAGTCTGTTCCCCCGCCTGCATTCCGGGCCCCGATTCTTTTGAGATATTTGTCCCTGCAGTCATAGCTGCAGAAACATTCAACCCGGCCGCCTTTCTTGACTCTTATGTCACTGTCCTTGTCAACATAAGTGCCGCAAATGGGATCTTTGACCATCACTCCGTCAGCGGCCATCTTTTCCTGTTCCTTGACAACTTTTTCTTTTTTCTTCTTCTGGTCTGCGGTTAATAGTTTATAAAGAATAAAACCTACCACAACCAAAATAATAATTTTCAGCATGATAAATTCCTTAAAGTATTAAATTAGCTTTTCAGATCTGGCTTGGCCGGAGGCCTAAAGGCGGCAGGCTGGAAACAATTATCATAACATAAGCGCCTGCGCATGACTTTATACCCGAACCCGGTCATGGCTGATAGATCCTGTCTCCCTCCACCCTGTAATCAAGCTGCTCAAGAACATGTTGCAGGCTTTCCCCTTCAGGAAAATGATACTCAGGGTCGATCTCCTTCATGGGAACAAGGACAAAGGCCCTTTTTTTCATGGAGGAATGTGGGATTTTGATGTCATTACTGTTTAGTATTAATTTGCCGAAGATCAGAATGTCCAGATCAATTAACCTGGGACCCTTGGCTGTGCTTCTGCATCTTCCCATGGTCTTCTCAATGTCACGCAGATGGTGCAGCAGGCTCCAGGGAGTCCAGAATTTTCCGACTTCAAGCAGTACCACCTGATTGAAAAACCATGGCTGCCGGCGCCTGTCCTGAGGCTCTGTACGGTAGACAGCAGAACTTTTAATGAGCCTTAAACCCTTGCTCTCGGTTATGGACCTGATTGCTTTTTGCAGGTTATTGCTGCATAATCCAAGATTACAGCCAAGACTCAGATAAACATCATGGCCCAATTCGCGTCTCTGGTCTCGAATCGTTGTTATCAGGTTGTCGTTACTTATTGCCCTTCTCATGGAGACTTGACAGTCAAAAGTTGTAATTGCTCAAAAAGGCCGGGCAAACACTGAAATTGCCCCTGCCCCTGGATTCCCGCCTGCGCGGGAATGATAGACAATATATCTTTATATTTTTCCTAGCAAGTTAGAATCAGCTCAAAAAAACCACGAGGCAGGTATTGCAATCCAGCAGCGCAAATAATCCCCTTATTGACCGTTTTCTTGAACATAT
>PWNK01000042.1 GCA_003557865.1 Desulfonatronovibrio sp. | reverse complement strand
TGTTGACGGCCCTGAGCTTAAGTTTTAGTCTTGGCGGATACCGTTGCAGCCTTCAATCAGAATAGGGAGTTGCCTGATAAAGATCAATCCTTTCAGGTCCAGATCCCTGGAAAGAATTACAGTGGACAGGCTGCTGACTGTAATAAAGTCAAGGGACCGAGAAATTCGGGGAATGTAAGCCGGGAAATCTTTAACCATAATCGGACATGAACAGAGACAGCAGAGGCAGGGAAAAAGAAAAAGCAACTGATAATCTGACCCATATCGCCTTAAATGACAAGGATGTATATCTGCTTGGCACAGCGCATGTTTCCAGGAAGAGCGTTGAGGATGTCAAGACAGCGGTTCTAGAGACAGAGCCTGATACCATATGTGTCGAGCTTTGCCCTTCAAGATATGAGGTCCTGGTCAAGCAGGAAGCCTGGCAAAAAATGGATGTTTATCAGGTGGTCAAGGAGAATAAGGCTCTTTTTCTTCTTGCCCAGCTTGGCCTGAGCACTTTTTACCGCAAAATAGGAGAAAAGCTCGGGGTCCGGCCGGGTGCGGAAATGCTGGAGGGGGTCAACCAGGCTGAAAAAATCGGAGCGCGACTTATTCTTGCGGACAGGGATGTCAACATAACCCTGAAGAGAATCTGGGCTTCGCTTTCCTTGTGGGCAAAACTCAAATTTCTTTCCCACCTCGGTCTGAGCATTATGTTCCAGGGCAATATTGAAAAAGAGGACATTGAAAAACTCAAAAGCAAAGACCAGCTTCAGGTGGTAATGGACGAGTTTTCCAAATCATTTCCGCAGGTCCAGAAAACGCTGGTGGATGAAAGAGACCAGTATATGGCCCATAAGATATCAACAGCAAACGGACGCAGGATTCTGGCTATCGTGGGGGCCGCACATGTACCGGGCATTACCGGCTATCTGGAAAAAAACATAGACCACCGCTCCCTGACCGGGACACCTCCCAGCCCTGTCTGGCCTTCAGTGGTCAAATGGGGTATCCCGCTGGTAATTCTCAGCCTTCTGGTCTACGGGTTTCTGGTGCATGGTGTTGAGCATTCTGTACAGTCAGTTTACATCTGGATACTTGTCAACGGCATCTTTTCCGCCCTGGGAGTTGCCCTGGCCCTGGCCCATCCCCTGACAATCCTGACAGCTTTTGTGGCCGCGCCCATTACCAGCCTCAACCCGACCATGGCTGCCGGATGGATTGCAGGCCTTGTCCAGGCCTGGGTCAAGAAACCAGTAGTGGCCGACCTGGAAAACTTTTCCCAGGCCCTGACAACCTTCAAGGGGTTCTGGCTTAATCCCATCTGCAGGATTCTGCTGGTTGTTGTCCTGGCCAATCTGGGCAGTTCCCTGGGTACATTTGTGGCCGGGACCTGGATAGTTACCCGGGTTCTCTGATAAAAACTGATAGAGCAGGATAACTGGTTTTCATCCGGAAACGGTTCTTTTTCCTTTTGGCTTGGTCAACGTATTTAAGAAAATTTTCATCATAATTGCTTTATTCCCTTGCCAAAAGAAAAACTGCTTGTTTCCGGAAAGAAAACCAGCACCTTCAACATCCGGAAATAATGACATTCCGGATGGAAACTAAATTCCTTGACAGTCAAAAGTTCTCTGGCAACGTTTTTGTTTACAGTCAAATACCAGGATTCAAAATGTCCTGAGTCTTGACTAGGTTAATTCATTGATTTCTTTATCTTTATTTTTTACCATTTCCCTTTAACTTTTCACTCTCAAGTAAATGTAACTATTCACCATTCAGCTATCTTCTGGTAAATGGAAATTCAAAAATTCTGGACCCCGGATCAAGTCCGGGGTGACGGTTAAAGCAGATTCCTACTCTTTACCGTCATTCCGGCGAAAACCGGAATCCAGTGCCTTTGAAAACCATATTCAGTTTATGGTGAACAGTTACAATTAAGTTAATGCAGGCTGAATAATGACAAGTTCAAATGCATCCCCAAAACCCAGACGTCTGGGATTAAAGGCTGTGACCGGCATTGTTTTGCTGGCAATGCTCTTCAGTGTACTGGTTACGCTTCTAGTAGCCCGGACCTGGTTTTTCCCGGCATCCATCAAGCCGGTGAGTCTGAATCAGCAGGAACAGGCAGTTCTGGACACCAAGCTGAATGCCATGAAAAAAGCAGAGTTCCTGCAGGAAAGACCACGTTCATCCGATCTGGCTCCGGAGAAATATGTTGAAATGCCTGAAGACCGGGTCATTTATTTTTCCCAGCGTGAACTCAACGCCATGGTGGCCCGCAACCCCGACCTTGCCGACCGCTTAACGTTTCATCTTTCAGACGGTTTGATTTCAGCGATAATGCTGGTTACCTTGCCCCATGACTTTCCGGTTTTTTCCGGAAAGACTGTCAGGGTCTCAACCGGGCTCCATGTTGACTATCAGCAGGGAAGACCGGTGGTGACTGTTGAAGGAGTCAGCATAATGGGGGTTCCCGTACCAGGAGCATGGCTGGGAGGAATAAAGGGCAGGGACCTGGTTTCGTTTTACGCCAAGGATGGAGGATTCTGGGAAGCATTTTCCCAGGGAGTCAGGGATCTGAAAGTGGAGCAGGGACAGCTCAGGGTTGAACTGGCAGACTGAATGAAATTTCCCATGCGCGTATTCGGAGAGATCAGGGGTCTTGACCAGCAGCAGGTTGAACTGCTGAAGAAAAATGAGTTTCCCCCTTTTGAGCTCGAGGGGGGCATCATCAAAGTGGAATACGAAGGGCCGTATATTGATATTGAGCAGGCAGTGGAGGATATTGCCCGGATCCTCAATGAAAACTGTCAGGGTTATGTGGACTGCATTGACCATGAAAACTGGGAAGTATTGAGGTACACCATTCACCAGGGCTTAGTTTCCTGTAAAAAAATAAATCCGGACAATCCGCTGGAGGCTTACAAATGGCAATAGGCTCAGAGAGCGCGGATTCTTTTTTCTGGTGCTTTGCTGCCAAGGATTCATGCTTGCTGGTCATCCCTGTCCGGCGCCGGACCTGAGGACGGAGCCTGCCCGGAATTGCCCTGCCTCTGTCCGCGAGGGTAAAAACAAGATGATGACTGGAAGGTACGGCATTACAGCTAACGCCCTGTACACCTTAAGACTGTCAAAAAATTATGTCTTATTTGCGGTCTTCTTGTATTGTCTGGCTGCCATTGCCGGATGGATGTACGCTGGAGACCTGGATTTTCTCAGGGTTCAGTTTGAAGAACTGGTAAAAAGGTTTGAAGGGCTGGGGCCGGTCGCCTTTATTGCCAGGATATTTGCCCATAACCTTATTGCCAGCTACCTGGCCATGTGTTTCGTGGTCCTCTGGGGGGCCGTCCCCACGGCTCTGGCTGTCTTCAACGGCCTTATTCTGGGTTGGTTCGCCGGCTGGCTGGAAGGCGTCAGCTGGACCCAGCTGTTTATGATGCTGGCGCCCCACGGCTTATTTGAGTGGCCGGCCATGTTTATCGCCTTCGGCGTGGGCATGTGGAGAGGGATCGGACATATCTGGGGGCAGGATAATCTGAGCTGGGTAGAGAGATGGAAAATGGCCAACTGCGTCTATCTGGTCTTTGTTGTTCCACTTCTTTTTGTGGCGGCGATCATTGAGGGGCGTTATCACATCCTGGAAAAGCTGTCGTAAACCTTCACCGGAACCGGGATAATTATCATGGATCATGACCAGATACTGCAGGTGGTTGTCCAGGAGCTTTGCCAGTACGCGCTGGAACGCGAGGATGTAAAGTGGATTGCTGACAGTGTTTCTGAATCCTCGGGGATAGGCCCTGAAAAGCTGGAGTATGAGCTTCAGATTTTGAAAATTGTCACGGTAGGCTGGAGTATTTCATATTTTCTTGGCCATGACCCGCTCAAAGGAAAAGTTGTGGAGCCTTTCTGGACAAGCATTCACCAGATATCAACAGGCCTTTCTCAGACAACCAGCCTTTTCATCGGCAAGGAAGTGGATTATTTTCGGGTAGTAAAGTCCAGGCTGGACAGTTATGTTCTTGCCATGTCCAGGGCAAGTGATGACAACCCGGCCCTTTCCCTGGGGCCTGAATTTTCTGCCCATTGCGGATGTCCTGGTGATCTGTCGGTCTCCATGGCCGGGTCCAGGATGTTCATGACCGTCCTTGCGGGAGTCAAACAGTATCTGCTGGCTGCCAAGTTCAAACTGTCTTGAAATGAACCGGAGATGATTATTCCCGTAAGGTCCTCCTAAAGCTTTTGGCAGCCATGCGAAAATATATCCTGCTCAAAGAAGCAGCAGACCGGGCAGATCCTGGTCATCCGGTCCAGTAACTAATCAAGAGGTGTTTTTTATGAGTATGCAGCTAAGCAGAAAACTTTACCTGGTCATTTTTTTGTTAATTATCGCGGTGGGCGGCGGTCTGTACCTCAAGTTCGCTGACAGGGAAGCACCTGTTGTCTCCCTTGTTCCTGAGGTTGAGTACACCAACGGCAGACAACCTTTCAGGATCGAGGTCCACGATCCTGGGTTGGGTCTGAAGGCAGTGGAGGTCATTATCATTCAGGGGGATAAGCTCCATGAAATGGTTGTGGAAAATTTTGATGACAGCCCCAGAAATTATCATCTGGAAATGGAGCTTCCCAGGCTTGATCAGGGGGAGTTCGAGGTTGTGATCAACGCCTGGGACAAGTCCATTGTCAACTGGGGCCGGGGCAACCTCACCACCTTGTCCAGGAGCATGGTTTTTGATGATCGTCCGCCAGGCATTTCAGTCTTGACCACTGTTCATAATCTTAACCAGGGGGGAGCAGGACTGACTGTCTACGGCCTGTCCAAAGAAGTGGTCAAGACCGGGGTGGTCCTGGGGGATTATTTTTTTCCGGCCTTCAGACAGCCTGACGGCAATTATCATTGCCTGTTCGCTTTTCCTCACGATCTGGACACAGAGAGCCATATACCCAGAATTATCGCCAGAGACAGGGCTGGAAACGAACAGATTTCCGGATTCAACTACCATGTTAATCCTAGAAGATTCAGGCATGACCGCCTGGATATCGGGGATAACTTTCTACGTTTCCAGATGCCTCAGTTTGAAAGGGACTTTCCTGATGAGAATGATCCTTTTCAGATTTTTTTAAGGGTGAACAGGGAGATGCGCGCTGACAACCGGGAGAAGGTCAGAGAGATCGCCACCCGAACTACTCCTGTCCTGGACTTTGAAGGAGTATTTCTCCGAAAGCCCAATTCAGCCCAGATGGCCGGCTTTGCGGACCGCAGAACTTATTACTACCAGGATCGTGAGGTTGACCGGCAGGTGCACCTCGGGGTGGATTTGGCCTCAACAGCCCAGGCCCCCATTCCCGCGGCCAACAGGGGAAAGGTGGTGTTTACCGGACCCATTGGCATTTACGGCCAGACTGTGGTGGTGGACCACGGCATCGGCCTGCAGACTCTTTATGCCCACCTGAGCAGCATCGCGGTAACAGAAGGCCAGAAAGTGGATAAAGGTCAGATCATAGGAAGGACAGGGACAACCGGGCTGGCAGCCGGAGATCACCTGCATTTTGAAGTGCTGGTTTCCGGGGTTTCAGTTAATCCAATTGAATGGTGGGATATTAACTGGATCAACAACAATATCCGGAGCAAGCTGGAATGATCCAGCTGTAAGGCGCAACTCCCGGCTCCCAGTTGTATTTACTCCTGCCACTGCAAAAATGAGTATTTGCAGTGGCAGTTAAAGTATCCTGAACCTGTTTTCCAGCCCCAGTTCCGGGGCAGCCTTGTCCAGCTGTTCTTCCCCTCCGAGAACACAGATCATTCCCGGATCATTTTTTAGACTATGGTCCAGGGCTTTTCCAAATTCCCTGAAATCATTGAGACTCGTTCCCAGAATCTGATCCCTGACCTTCTGACGGTGCTCGTCTGTGATTCCGGCCAGATATCTGGCCACGGAATTGAAGCCTCTGGCATCGGGCAGCTGGTAGGAATCCATTTCACCGATTGATCCGATGACTGATTTTTCCACCTCATCCCTGTCCAGTGGGCTTTGGCTCAGAAAAGATCCTGAATCAAGAAAGCTTCTTACGGTTTCAGGAATATTAGGATCACGGTAAGAAACAAAGGTCATGGTGTTGGACAGGTAATCATAGCTTCCAAAGGCTCCATAAGCTCCTCCCTGCACTCTGATCTGGTCCCAAAGCCAGCTGGTTCGCAGAAATCTGCCTGCCGCCAGGCTTGAACCATGAAAAGTATATCCTGAATCCTTAAGATCAACTGATTTCCCCACGTAATTGACCTGGGCCGGAATGGACAGCCCCTCATTTCCCTGCGCGCAGCACCAGGTCCAGTTGTAGGGGGAGATATGATGTCTGGGCAGAAGGCTTAAAAAACTTTGAGCATGTTTCAAGTTGTCTTCAAAAAGGTCCTGTTCAGCGGTAATGTTGACCAGCAGGGCCTCTTGGTGCAAAAGAAGAAACTTGATCTCTTCCAGGTTTGTTTTGACCCTGTCCCAGCTTTGATCCATAAGACTGGTCAGATGTCTGAGAAAGAGCAGATAGCTTATTCCAGACATTTGCTCCTGGGCCCAGTCAGCCTCTGCATAGCGGGCCTTGAGCCGCAGGGCAGCAAATCTGTGACCGGCAGGGATGATGCTCTGTTCCATGGATGCCTTTTCTTCCAGAACGATTTGCCGGAACCTTTCCCTGTTGTCCAGGTTGACCCGGTTCAGGATGTCCTTGAGTATGTCATACAGCTCGCTGATATTGTCCGGAAGGGATTTTCCTCTGAGGAAGAGCCGGCAGGCGCTGCTGTTTTCTCCCATCCTGGTATGGGTAAAGATTGCCGGATTGATTCCTCCGGTTTTCTGTCTGATCCGGGTGGTCAGTTTGACAAAGTCCTGGTCTTGGGTGCCCATTTCCAGAAGAGCCCTTCCGAATAGAGGGACATAGAAGAGGAGCTTCTGGGGGAGAAAGTGCAGGTCAAACCCGAGGTCAAGATAGAAAATGCCTGCAGTGGGCTGAGGATGGAACAGAACTTTGACCTCATTGACCTCAAGTTCCTCTCTTGGAACGAGCCTGATCTTTTTGTCCAGATCAGAGCGTTTCAGCCTGGGAATTTTTGCCAGCTCCCTGGGGTCATCAGGCGTGGACTGGGCCTTTCTGAGCTCCCTTGTGTTTTCAATGATTTTTTCAATATCTTCAGGGTTCAGCCTTTTTTTATGATCATCAAGCCTGGATTTTTCTTTTTGCTCCAGCCTGGCTTGCAGGGCGGGATCAGGCTCCAGAACAACCACTGATTTATGGGCGTTATCCAGCAGGAATTTAATAATCAGTTCTTCAAATACCTTTTCTTTATTGTCCACCCTTTTTTTGATTTCATCAAGAGAAGGGGCGAACTCAAGCAGGGTAAAGGGGCTCTGGTCGTAGAGCCAGGTTGTCAGCGCCCTGAACATAACGGCCATGCCCCTGGGAAAGGAGCCCGTGTTGTTTTCCCTGAGCGCGAATTCCAGGCTGTTCAGGGCAGCTTTGACGATTTCACGGTCTATTCCTTGATATGCCAAGGTGTTAAGAGTTGAGTCTATCAGCTTTTCCACCCTGTCTAAATTCTTCTGATCAACACCCATAAGCCCAGTGGAAAAATACATCTGGCTGATGTCCGTCTCAATCCCGGTTCCGGCAAGGTCTTCTCCAAGACCTGAATCAATCAGTGCCTTGCGCAGGGGGGAGGCCGGCATACCGATCAAAATGAAATCCAGGATTCGCAGGCTGAGGTTCAGCCCGGGATTGAAAGTCTCCGGCAGAAGCCAGTTCATTGTCAGATAACACTTGGGGCTGCTTTCTTGATTGGCACTGTACTGCTTGACAATCCTTTGGTTAAGGATCCTTTTCTTTTGGGGGATAATGGATGAGTCCACTTTTTTCCGGTCAAATTCATCCAGGTACAGGGCCAGTTTTTCCAGTCTCTCCTCTTCAGGGTTGTCCCCGTAGAAAAAGATGAAAGAGTTGGAGGGATGATAATAATCGCTGTGAAAGGCCGTAAATTGTTCATAGGTCAGGTTGGGGATCTCCACCGGATCTCCTCCGGCATCAAATCCGTAGGTGGAATCAGGAAAAATTGAGTGCTGGGAATAGTCAGCCAGAAGGCTTTCGGGGGAGGAGTAAGCGCCTTTCATCTCGTTAAAGACTACCCCCTTGTACTTCAGAGGAGAGTCCGGATGTTCCAGCTCGTAATGCCATCCCTCCTGTTGAAAGATATTTCTGGATATAATCGGATAAAATACTGAATCGAGGTACACATCCATAAGGTTGTAAAAATCCTGCAGGTTCTGGCTGGCCACGGGATAGCAGGTTTTGTCCGGGAAGGTAATGGCGTTTAAAAAGGTCTGCAATGAACTTTTGAGCAACTCAACAAAGGGTTCCTTGACTTTGTACTTACGCGACCCGCAAAGGACAGAATGTTCCAGAATGTGAGGGACACCGGTACTGTCTCTGGGAGGTGTTCGGAAACATATGCTGAAGACCTTGTTTTCATCATTATTGAGCAGAGAAAGGATCCTGGCTCCGGTTTTTCCATGTTCAAAGAGTCTCGCCCTGGAGTTTATCTCCTGAACGTGTCTTTCTTCCAGTAATTGATATTTATGATAACAGTTCACTGTGTTCCTCCTGGAGCTGGTATTGTCTGAACCGCATGAAATAATTATACCATAGGCTTAATCTGCCGCGAACACAACCTTTGCCGGCGGGCTTCAGCCGCAAGGGGCAGGATAAGCATGTCCAGAGGCAAAAAACATGTCCAAGATAGAAACAGCCTGCTGAAAATGAAAAAAAGTGATCATTCAGGACTTTGCAATTCCCGCGGCTATTGTCCCTTTAAGGGAATGGATGGCCGGTTACTACCCTGACTGAGCCCGGATAATAAGACTTCCCCGGGGCCGTTTTCAGTTCACAGGACACTTGCTCTTATGCCAGGGCCTGGTTTTCGGACTTTGATGCATGGAATCACAAAATAACACCCGGGAACTGCAGGAGAGGCTGAAAAAGTGCCTCCGGGGTTATTCTTGACCGGAATCGGCCATGGCCCTTTTCGCTTCCCGGGCCAGCCCCAGAACATCCTCTTCAGTAGTGTCGTAGCTGGTCACCAGCCTGACTTCGGATCTTATTTCATCAAAAACATAAAAAAGATAGCTTTGCCGAATTATGTCAATCGACTCAGGAGGGATAATGCAGTAGATCATGTTGGTCTGGACTTCACGGGTCAGTTTCAGGTTCGGTATTTCGGCCAGCTTGTCCCTCAAGAGCGCGGCCATGTGGTTGGCATGGCGTGCGTTTGTAAGCCACAGGTCATCAGTAAGCAGTGCCTCCATCTGAACGGCAAGAAAGCGCATCTTACTCGCAAGCTGCATCCCCTGTTTCCTGATATATTTGAATTCTCCGGCCAGCTCCTCCCGGAAAAACAAGACTGCCTCTGCTCCCAGAAGACCGTTTTTAGTTCCTCCCAGGGACAGGGAGTCCAGGCCTGCTTCAACAGTCATTTCTCTTAGCGGCACCTCCAGCGCGGCGCAGGCGTTATACAGTCTTGCTCCGTCCATATGCACATAAAGCTGCCGGCTGTGCGCATAATCACATATCAGTCTGACTTCATCCAGGGAATAGCAAAGTCCAAAATCAGTGGCCTGGGTAAGAGAGACGACCTTTGGCTGTGAATGATGCTGGTTGTGATTATAAATAAGAAATTTTTCAATATCAGCAGTGGTAATTTTCCCGGTTTCAGTTGGGATTGTATACAGCTTGACCCCGGCAAACTTCTCCAAAGCTCCGCACTCAGCGGTATTGAGGTGAGCGCTTTCCGCGCAGATCACAGCGTTGTAAGGGCGGGTCAGGGCTGAAATGCTGAGGACGTTGGCCCCTGTTCCTGTAAACAAGAAGAACGGCTCGCATTTTTTGCCGAATATCTGCCTGATTTTTTCGCAGGCCCTTTGGGTGTAATAATCATCTCCGTATCCCAGGGCATGACCTTTGTTGGCGGAGATGATAGCCTCGATAACCGCTGGGTGGGCAGGAGAATTATTGTCGCTGGCAAAGTGGTTTCGCGGAACACTGGAATGCATAAGTCCGTCAATTTTCATGACTGTTCCTGATTTTTATTTTCTCATTCTCTGGGAAAATATGATGATTTTAGGATCATGCAAGGCGAAAAGAAGAACCCCACCGGGGAAAACAAAAAAAGGAGCCGCGATTATACCGCAGCTCCCTTGAAATAATTGGTGGGCCACCAAGGAATCGAACCTTGAACCTCCGGATTAAGAGTCCGCTGCTCTGCCAATTGAGCTAGTGGCCCCTGTCTGTAACAGCAAAAATTTGTCTCTATGCTTGCAGCAGAAAATTGTCAAGCCAAACTGCTGATAAATAAAGTTTCCCTGAAATACTGGACAAGGAGTTGGTGCAGAGTAATAACCGCGGAACTCAATCCGTCTGCATGGGCCTTGGGGCTGGTTTAACCTGATGCCGCCAGAAAACTACCGATAAGACCCTGAAGTCAAAGACTTAATGGGCCTAAAACAGATAAGCCCGGACAACCTGTCCGGGCTTATCATCAAGAATTTATTGAATATTTGCATCCAGCTGGATTTGGCTGGACTTATTAGTGGTGCCGAAGGGGAGACTCGAACTCCCACGGGGGAACCCCCACTAGACCCTGAACCTAGCGTGTCTACCAATTCCACCACTTCGGCAAATGAAGAGTGACTTTTACACCATAGTATTTTCTTTGACAAGCTGTTTTTCATGTTCAAAAAAAAATGTATGTATTCACCACGGGTTTTGATCAGCATCAGCATTATAGGCCTGTCTGGGGCTAAGGTTTTGTAATGCCTGCGATGTTTGACCGTCGACGGTTCCGTTGGACAAACATGCGCTGGCTTATGGTTTCGAACAATTCTCAGATTTGTTTGATCTCTAAGT
>PWNK01000066.1 GCA_003557865.1 Desulfonatronovibrio sp. | reverse complement strand
TGATTCCTGTTTTGTTCCATTGTACTGCCATGTTAACCCCCCTGAAGGTTAAATTTTTAGCGCTTACCCAACCACACAAATACCACACACTTTGACCTGAAAAGGGGTGTTTTTATGTGTTTCTATATGAAGGTAAGATAAGGGGAAAATCAAGAAATGTCAAGGACTTTGTGGGGAAAAATGAATATTTGTGAAGGAAAAAAATTAAGACTCGAAATCGCCTTGTCCCTTAACCGGGGCACGTGGGTTCGAATCCCACCCTCTCCGCCAATAATTTTTCAAGAATACAGTTGTTTAGATGATGCTCTGTTAAAAATGAACCCTTGATTTAGCGAACATAAAGTAGATTATCATAATTTTTCCATAAGGGGGTAAGCATAGTGATGAAAATTTGGAATCTCAGCATTTATCTAGCGGTTGGTTGCGCTATTACCATCATCTTGAGCTTGCCTGCCGATGCCAGAATGAAAGGTCCATCCGTCCCATTTTCAGCGAACTGGGCACATTATGTCGATGGGGAGTTGCTGGATGGCGGAAAGTACTATGCAGCTTCCCAGAGCGTTCGCCTGGAAGGCATGGAAGGCAACAACCCCTACATTGTTATCCATGATTTCAAGAAACAGGTAAGCTTGTATATATATGTACCCCATCGCGAATATATCCAGGTTCCCATAGAACCTGCTCGTTTGAGGTATGATTTTGCCCAGTTCGGAAGCCCTTGTCCCCCTGCAGCAAGGGCTGAACGTATTGGCAAAGACACCTTGAACAGCCGCGAGGTTGAAAAATGGACCTGCGATATCCCGGGTGAAGGGACTGAAACAGTTTGGTACGACACCCGGTTACAAACTGCAATTCTCAGTCAAGGTGATGATGACTACATACAACTGACAGACATCCAGGAAGGTCACCAGCCAGCAAGTCTCTTTGCTCCTCCAGCTAATTTTACCAAGTCGGATTAAAGAATCCTGGCTCTTTGGGTCAGGATTCTTTAATCCTCTTCTCGACCACTGGAAAAGCCGTGTATCCCATGCCAGAAAATCCGCTGTCTGATAACGGCTTTACTTATTCATAACCTGCAGTGCCCTCACTGTCCGAAAATTGTGGGCGGGGCATAAGGATGGGTCCCTTCCACCACTTCAACCCCGGCCTTTGACTTTACAGCCTCAATGAGGTCGTCTTTCCTTTTGCAGAACTTCATGATGCACGTGCCGATATGCACGGCATCGATCCGCTCGTTCAGGGCTGCCAGCTGCATCTTGAGCAGTGCCAGGCTGCAAACCACCCGGTTTTTGTTGCCTTCGCAACCTCCACACTCCATAATTCCGAAAATTTCCGCGCCTTCATCCTCATATCTTTTGAATTCGCCTTCTTTTCTGCTCAACGCGGCAAAACATTTGGCATCTCCAGGACACATGTTGTTGCTTCTGATCATGTGACAGGAGACCAGGGCTAACTTTTTCATGAAAACCTCCTTTGGTTCTGGGTTGACCGGCCATTCCCTACATCAAGGATCCTTTCCCTGAACCGCAGTCTTACAGAGGCGTTCCCAAAAATCAACGGCAATCTTTAATTATATTCAAATATGACTCCATTCAACCCGAAATCCGGCTTTGCCCGTGATCAGGAAATACAATTGAGCCACATGAAGCGCATGAATCTTAGTTTATCCTGTTTTTAGAGCCAGGTGAAATGAACGGCCCTAGACAGGACACGGTCAAATGCTGAATTTTCTGTTGACTTTGTGTTTACATTTGTGAATTATGGTCACAGCAAGGCCTGGACCTGGGCAAAGACTTGTAACCCCTGGACATGTCCAGATTTATGGTGAGCAATTACGACTTTTTTCTCATTCTTGTTTACTTTAGCAAACAAGATAACAGGAAAGGCCAAAACCAATACGGAATGCTGCGGGTGCAAGGCATTGCTGGCCGGCACCCCCCTGCTCCACCGACAGGCCAAAAGATCAATAACCCGGCAGACAGCAGTCCAGAGCCCATTGAACCCCATGACCAAAAATAATGCTTGTGGCCATATACTTAAACCCAGCCCGGATCCCCCGGCAGGCCGCCTTCCCCAGATATTGAGCCTGGTCCCTGCCGGTTTCCCGTCCCCGGCTGATGACTATCTGGATACCGGACTGGATCTCAATGAGTACCTGGTCAAAAACAGATCTGCCTCCTTTTATGTCCGGGTAGCCGGAGATTCCATGACCGGAGCAGGCATTATGTCCGGAGATATCCTTCTGGTTGACCGGTCCGTTGAGCCTGTTCACAACAAAATCGTTATAGCGGTTATTGACAATGAAATGGTGCTAAAGCGGCTTAAAATCAGTCCTGAAAAAATATCCCTTGTTTCGGAAAATCCTCATTTCAGGCCCATTGAGATTACCGGTGAAATGGAGTGCTCTGTCTGGGGCGTGGTCACCGCCGTCATCAGAAAGCTGTCCTGAACTGCAGGGGGAAACATGTCCGGAATTTTTGCCCTGGTTGACTGCAATAATTTCTATGTATCCTGCGAAAGGGTCTTTAATCCCGGACTAAGAGACATCCCGGTTGTTGTTCTTTCCAACAACGACGGGTGCGTCATCGCCAGATCCAATGAGGCCAAGGCCCTGGGCATCCGGATGGGTGCTCCTGCCTTCAAGCATAAAGAGAAGTTTGAAAAAAATAACGTCAAGATCTTTTCTTCCAACTACTCATTATATGGAGACATGTCGGCCAGGGTCATGAGCTGCCTGAAAAGCCTGGTCCCGGAT
>PWNK01000157.1 GCA_003557865.1 Desulfonatronovibrio sp. | reverse complement strand
TAACCATCCAGTCCCACGATCTTGCGGGGATTATTCGTCAGCAGACGGATGGTGCTCAGCCCCAGATCAGCCAGAATCTGTGCCCCTATACCGTAATCGCGCAGATCAGGAGCAAAGCCCAGAGCTTCGTTGGCCTCAACAGTATCCTTGCCCTTGTCCTGGAGGTTATAGGCCTTAATCTTGTTGGCCAGACCTATCCCTCTTCCTTCCTGGCTCATGTAGAGTATAACCCCCTTGCCTTCCCTGTCCACCATCTGCATGGCAGCCCTGAGCTGATTGCCGCAGTCGCAGCGAAGAGAACCGAACACGTCTCCTGTCAGGCATTGACTGTGCACCCGGACAAGAATGGGTTCATCCTTTTCAATTTTACCCTTGACCAATGCGATATGGGTATGATTATCAGTCTGGCTTTCAAAGGCTATGGCCCTGAAATCCCCGAAACAGGTGGGCAGGCTGGACTCGGCAACCCTTTTGACCATGGAGTCAAACCTGGCCCGGTAGCGGATCAGATCCTCTATGGTGCATATCCTGATGCCGTGTTCCTGGGCGAATTTCTGCAGATCAGGCATCCGGGCCATATTTCCGTCGTCGCGCATGATCTCGCAGATTACGGCTCCGGGCTTGAAGCCGGCCAGTCGGGCCAGATCCACGCTGCCTTCGGTCTGCCCTGCCCTGACCAGCACCCCTCCCTTTTTGGCCCTCAGAGGAAAGACATGGCCCGGGGTGGATATGTCCTCCGGAGCAACATCATCCTGGATGGCAGTGAGAATAGTCGTAGACCTGTCGTAAGCTGAGATGCCGGTGGTTACCCCTTTGGCCGCCTCAATGGATACGGTAAAGGCCGTCCCGAACTTGGAGGTGTTCTTGGTGGCCATCAGAGGCAGGCCAAGTCTGTCCACCCACTCAGGGGCCAAAGCCAGGCAGATAAGGCCGCGGCCATGCTTGGCCATGAAATTTATGACCTCAGGGGTGACTTTTTCCGCGGCAATGGTCAGATCACCCTCATTTTCACGGTCCTCGTCATCCACCAGGATGACCATCCTGCCCTGCTTAATTTCCTCAATAGCTTCCTCAATTCGGCAAATGGACATTTTTCATCCTCATTTTTCAATTGTGTCAGCAGCACCGGTAAATGGAATTCTTCCCTGTATCTGACTGATTAATCCCAAAAATACAACCTGTTGATCGCCTTGACAATCAAATGCTCTTCTGCATTCCCTTTATTATATAAACCCATTGCCATGGTTCTCAACATCCACATCAACAACCCTGATAATTTTCAATGACTTTGAACTTAAATAGCTATCCGGGTAAAAGCCGAAAATTACAACATATTAGCGAGCATTTAATTTCCTCCCGGAAAAAAGCCGTGCTCCCTCAAAAAATCTCCGGTAATCCCGCTCCCTGGTTTGCGGTCTTTAACCTGACCGGCTCCTGATCTGAGCGTCTTTTGCACATACTTTCCGATCATATCCGTTTCCATATTCACCTTGGCACCCATTTTCCACTGTGAAACGGTTGTTTCTTTCCTGGTGGCCGGGATTATGTTTACCTTGAGATTATCTGGCCCGCAACTGATAACTGTCAGGCTGATCCCGTCCAGGGCTACAGATCCCTTGTCAATTATCTGGCCTGAATATTCCTCCGGGAAAGAGAGGTGATAGATCCTGGATTCTCCGTCGTCTTCAGCGGAAATCACAGCTGCCAGACAGTCCACATGCCCGGATACAAGATGGCCCCCCAGACGATCCCCCATACTCAGAGCTCTTTCCAGGTTAACCTTCTGCCCCTGCTTCAGAAAACCGAGATTGGTGACCTTCATAGTCTGGCTGGAAGCGTAGACATGGAACCATTCCCTTGTGAAATCTTCAACAGTCAGGCAGACTCCGTTGACTGCTATGCTCTCCCCGCGGCTCAAAGCCTGAAACGGACGGATCGGTGCAATGCGCATCCTGGTTTCAGGGCCTTTTATTTCCAGGCTGGAAACAACACCCGTAGTCTGAATAATTCCTGTAAACATCTGTTTTGTTTTCATCCCCAGGAAATACAGGCTTGAGTCAGACCTGTATGGGCCGGGCTCAGAACAAGAACTTTACCCATAACCATTTAACTGCCTTCCGGCAATGGCCTCTCCTGTGGAAAAAGCCTCAGCCAGAGGTCATCGCCAATGATCATGGTCCGGCTGACACGCAATGGTATTGCTTCATGCATGAACCTGGGACGCCGGCCGCTGTACACCGGAACAGCCTGATCATCCCCCAGGATTTTCAAGGCTATGAAATGCCACAGCTCATCGGCAAGATTGGCCTGAATAAAACTCATGCCCAGCATGCCTCCACCCTCGCACATGGCACTGTAAATCTTTTTATCCTGCCGGAGCCAGACAAGTCCCCGGCATAGATCCAGTCCCCTGTGATCTGAGTCAAGGCCCACAACCTGACACCCCAGGTCATTGAGTCTCTGGGCCGCGGCTGAATTAGATGTTTTATGATCTGTCCAGAAAACTGTCTGTTCCGGCCTTTGCCTGAGCAGAAAAAAGTCCATGTCCGTCTCAGGCAGCCTTGAAGTAACCACTATGCTCAGTGGCTGATGCCTGTTTTCAAGCCCTCTGCAGGTAAGCCTGGGATTATCCCGGTAAAAGGTATTGCCGCCAATAATAACCGCCCCCACCATGGAACGCAGCTGATGGACCTTTTTCCTGGAAGCGTCGCAGGTAACCCACCTGGAATGCCCTTCCCTGGTAGCGATTCTTCCATCCAGGGTTGAAGCCATTTTAAGATAGAGGTACGATCTTGTGGTCCGCTGCCAGACAATAAAGTCGGCAATCAGATCCAGACAGGCCTGTTCTTCAATCCCCGCGGCAACCTTGACCCCTGAACCGGCCAGAAACCGGGCGCCTCCTCCGGAAACCTCCCTGTTGGGATCCATGGCTCCTATGACCACCCTTCTGATTCCAGATTTCAGGATGGCCCTGGTGCAGGGAGGTGTTTTGCCTTGGTGGTTGCATGGTTCCAGGGTGACCAGCAGGGTGCATCCTGACAGGTCATAGCCTTTGGAAAGAGCGTCTTTAATTGCTTCCACTTCTGCGTGATCCGCCCCGAAAGACCGGTGGTATCCACGGCCGACAATTTCTTCACCGGCAATTATCAGGGCACCAACACAGGGATTAGGCTGGGTTCTGCCCTTGCCCTTTTCCGCCAGGGCAACGGCTCTAAGCATAAATTCACTCAGGTTCACGGGACATCAGCCTGAAATTTACTCCTGCTTCTAAGAGCATATCCCGGGCAAGATCGTCAGGATACCCCTCTGAGAAGTAGATGTTTTCCACTTTACAGTTTATGAGCATTTTGGTGCAGATCAGGCAGGGCTGGGTGGTGCAGTAGATGCTGGAACCGGAAATGCTTATCCCGTGGACCGCGGCCTGGATAATTATATTCTGCTCGGCGTGCAGCCCCCGGCAGAGTTCATGACGCTGTCCCGAGGGAATTCCCATTTTTTCACGGATGCATCCTGTTTCATGACAATGTCTCAGTCCGGCAGGGGGGCCATTATAGCCGGTGGCCAGGATGCGCTTGTCCTTGACTGCCAGGGCCCCTACCTTTCTTCTCAGACAGGTGGAGCGCTCAGACACCATGTGGGTGATGCGCATGTAGTATTCATCCCAGGAAAGTCTTTGCTGATTCAAGGGCGTCCCCACAGTCATCCACGGCCGGGTTATCCAGCCGTGTCCCATGTCTAAAAACTTGATTTATGCTGATGATCACCACGCGAAAAGAGGAAACTGTTCAGCGAACTTTTTCACTTCCTGACTGATTCTTTTCAGACGTTGGTCATCTTCATAGCTGCTGAGAGCGTCGATTATCCAGGAAACAATATTTTCCATGTGCTCGGGATTCATTCCTCTGGTGGTCAGTGCAGGAGTTCCCAGTCTGATGCCTGAAGTGACAAAGGGCGATTTAGTCTCAAAGGGCACGGTATTTTTGTTGACCGTGATCCCGGCTTTATCCAGGGCCACTTCAGCATCCTTGCCGGTAATATTCTGATTGGTCAGATCAATTAGTATGAGATGGTTGTCCGTGCCTCCTGAAACCAGGTCAAAACCGGCTTCGGTCAATAACGCGGCCATCCTGACGGCATTGTCCACGACTGTTTTCTGATACCTGGAGAACTCAGGCTTGAGCGCCTCACCAAAAGCCACTGCCTTGGCCGCAATGACATGCATCAGCGGCCCTCCCTGAATTCCCGGAAAAATCTGGGAATTAAGGGTCCTGCCAAACTCCTCTGAACTGAGGATCATTCCTCCCCTGGGACCACGCAGGGTCTTGTGGGTGGTGGTGGTAATGAAGTGGGCCTGACCCACCGGCGAAGGGTGCAGTCCGGCGGCAATAAGCCCCGCTATATGGGCCATGTCCACCATGAGCCTGGCCCCTGCCTGGTCCGCGATCTCCCGGAAACGTCTGAAGTCGATGCTCCGGGGATAAGCGCTGGCTCCAGCAATTATCATGGCCGGCCTGTGTTCCATTGCCATGGCTTCCACCTGGTGGTAATCAATATGCCCGGTCTCCTTTTGGACACCGTAAAAGACAACATTATACAGCTTTCCTGAAAAATTGACCGGGCTGCCGTGAGTCAGATGACCCCCATGGGAAAGATCCATACCCAGAACAGTGTCCCCCGGCTTGAGAAAACCGAAATATACTCCCATATTGGCCTGGGATCCTGAGTGAGGCTGGACATTGGCATATTCGGCCTGGAAGATTTCCCTGGCCCTGTCTCTGGCCAGATCCTCTGCCAGGTCCACATATTCGCATCCCCCGTAATATCTTTTCCCAGGGTATCCTTCTGCGTATTTATGGGTCATGACGCTCCCCATGGCCTGGCGGACAGCCGGGGAAGTAAAATTCTCCGAGGCAATAAGCTCCAGCTTGAACAGCTGCCTCTGTTCCTCCAGCTCTATGGCCCTGTATACTTCAGGGTCTAGACTTTTGAGTTCCTGCATATTCATGGTCATCACGGTCCTGGTTATATTTTTAAATTATTTTTCAAATTCTTTAAAAAGGATGGAGGCGTTTGTGCCTCCGAAACCAAAAGAATTGCACAGGGCAAACCTTATTTTCCGGGAAACTGTCCCATGGGCGCAATAATCAAGGTCACATTCAGGATCTGGTGTTTCAAGGTTGATGGTCCCAGGAATCTTAGAGTAATAGAGGCTCAGGACGCTGAATACGCTCTCAATTCCCCCGGCAGCACCCAGGCTGTGCCCGATCATGGATTTGTTGGCAGTCAGGAGCATATCGTAGGCATGCCTGCCGAAAACTTCCTTGACGGCGCGGGTTTCAGAGGCATCGTTGAGCTTGGTGGACGTACCGTGGGCGTTTATATGTTCAACCTGTTCCGGGGCAACACCGGCTTCGTTAAGGGCCTGCTTCATGGCCAGGGCCATGCCCTGCCCGGATTCATCCGGAGCGGTCATGTGAAAAGCGTCTGCCGAGGCCCCGAAACCTACCACTTCAGCATAAATTGTCGCTCCCCTTTCCAGGGCGCTGTCCAGTGTTTCAAGCAGCAGCAGGCCGCTGCCCTCCCCGATGACAAAGCCGTTGCGATGAAGATCAAAAGGCCGGCTGGCTTTTTCCGGGGATTCATTACTGGTGGAAAGCGCCTTCATGGCGTTAAACCCTGATACAGCCATGGGGGTGATGGTCGATTCAACACCTCCGCAGATCATGGCTTGGGCCCGGCCAAGCCTGATATCAGAGAAAGCATACCCAATGCCATGCAGACCTGAAGCACAGGCTGAAGTAGTAGCCAGATTGGGACCTCTGGCCCCGGTGACCATGGATATCTGCCCGGCGGCCATGTTGGCGATAAGCAGCGGAATATAAAAGGGAGAAATCCTTTTGGGACCTGACTGGAGAAGCTTGGTATGAAAATCCTCAATTGTCTCAAGCCCTCCCAGGCCACAGCCAATAATTGCCCCGCACCGGCTCATATCCATCTGATCCCTGTCCAGGCCGCTGTGTTGCATGAGCATTTTGGCTGAAGCCACGGCAAAATGACAGAACCTGTCCATTCGCCGGGCCTCCTTGACACTCATGAAGGGACTGGTGTCAAAATCCTTGACTTCAGCGGCTATCTTTGTGGCGTAATTTGAACAGTCGAAACGCGTGAGTTCCGCCACACCGCTTCTGCCTGACAGCAGAGACTGCCAGCTGCTTTCCAGATCTTTGCCTATGGGGGTAATGGCGGAAAGCCCGGTAACCACAACTCGGGGCATTTGTGCTTGCATAATAACCTTGGTTATGAGTTGAGTTATAATCGACTGGTCATCCTGTTCAACCCGCAGCCCATGACTTGCGAGAGCCGGGCCAGGCATTTGATCTTGGCAGGCCTTGAAGGCGCTGAGCTTTGTCTGGGCCCGGTCTGATGTTCATCAAGGCTGGAAAGCCCATAACCCAAGGTTTGGATTACTGAATATAGCTTCCGGAAGACATGCCCTGCATGGAACCAGAAAAACGGGCAGGCGTCTGCTCATGAAAGAGAACCGAGACGGACAAAGTCACAGACAAAGGAAGCTCAGGGGCACGAGCCGGTCATACCCTGATCACTTGGAAAACCGTCTTGGAAAGGACAGCCTACTGATTGGCCTTGATAAAATCTATGGCCGCCTGGACAGTCAGAATCTCCTGAGCCTTTTCATCATCAATCTCTATATCGAACTCCTCTTCCATGGCCATGATAAGTTCGGTCAGATCCAGGGAGTCAGCGCCAAGGTCTTCCACAAACTTTGATTCACCCTTGACCTCATCCGCGGAAATACCGAGCTGCTCCATAACGATTTCTTTAACTTTCTGCTCAACTGACATTTTCATTCTCCTTCTTATTCTTTGATATCCGTTTAGCTGTTAACAGTTATTATCTGCTGTAATTTTCAGACCCGCTCAAACCAAAGCCTTTGTGATTCTGCCCTGGGCTTTGATTTTGATGCACCCCGCATGCAAATTGCAGTCATTTTATGATCCGGCTAAATGTACATCCCGCCGTTAACTCCAATAACCTGACCTGTTATGTAAGATGCCCCGGATGATGCCAGAAAGGCAACAGTTTCCGCAACATCCCCTGATGAGCCAAATCTTTTGAGCGGGATCATTTCCAGATACTTTTCCCTTATCTGCTGGTTCAGCCCGGAGGTCATGTCGGTTTCAATGAATCCCGGAGCCACAGCATTTACAGTTATGTTTCTGGGGGCAAGCTCCAAGGCCGCGGTTTTGGTCAGTCCAATCAGGCCTGCCTTGGACGCGGTATAGTTTGCCTGCCCAGGGTTGCCGGACTGGGCGGTGACAGAGGTGATGTTTACGATTCTTCCTGTTTTCTGACGCATCATGATTTTCGCGGCCTGCTGCAGGCAGAAGAATGATCCGCTCAAATTGATCCTGATGACCTTTTCCCACTGCTCCTGGCCCATTCGGACCAGAAGACCATCCATGGTCATGCCGGCATTGTTCACCAGCACATCCAGAAAAACCCGGTCTTTGATCTTTTCCTTGAAAAAGTCAACTATGGCCTGACTGTCTCCGATATCCAGGGGAAAACAGGCCGCCCGGCCTCCTTTTTCTTCAATTATCCTGCATGTTTCCCGAGCCGGCTCAGGCCTGCTGACATAGGTGACATACACCTGGTACCCTGATTTGGCCAGGCGGACCGCGCAGGCCCGGCCTATCCCCCGGGAGCCCCCGGTCACAAGGGCTGTTTTAACAGTATCAGGCATGATTTACCCTCCGCACATATTACAATTAAAAACGGATCAGGGTTGCTCCCCAGGTGAACCCTCCCCCAAAGGCCACCATCAGCACCAGCTGTCCCGGCCTGATCCTTCCTTTTTCCCATGCGTCGGCCAGGGCAATGGGCACTGAAGCTGCCGATGTATTGCCGTATTCATGAACATTGACAAAAATCTTTTCTTCTTTGACATGCATCAGCTTGGCCAGGGCTTCTATGATCCTGATGTTGGCCTGATGGGGTATGAACAGGTCTATGTCATCAGCAGTTATATTGTTTTTCTTGAGAATATCCATTGATACATCCCGCATGGATCTGACCGCATGCTTGAATACTTCACGCCCCTCCATCTGGACGAAAAAATCATCCCCCACCGTCTCCCCCAGCACCAGAGGATAACCCGAGCCGCCTCCTTTGACCGTCAGCAGAGGACCAAGAGAACCATCCGCCCTGAGAAGCACGTCCTCAATGTATCCAGCGGGAATACCCCCTCCCGGGGACTCCCTGGTAAGCACGCAGGCACCGGCTCCGTCCCCGAAAAGAACGGATGTGCTTCTGTCCTTAAAATTTATTCTGGAGGTGACCACCTCAGAAGCCACCAGAAGAATTCTTGAACCAGAGGACAACTGGCAGAGTCCCCTGGCCAGCTCGATGCCGTAGACAAAACCCGTGCAGGCGGCATTGATATCCATGGCCGGAATTCCTCTGATACCCAGCTTTTCCATGATTACGCAGGCGGCGTTGGGAACATATGCGTCGGGAGTGAAGGTGGCGGTAATTATGTGGGTAATATCTCCGGGTTCCAGGCCGGATCTCTGCAGGGCTGTCCTGGATGCTTCATAAGCCAGGTCTGAGCAGGTCTGACCGCCTGCAACATGTCTTTGTCTGATACCGGTCCTGGAGACAATCCACTCATCATTGGTGTCCACAAACCTTTCAAGATCCCTGTTGGTCAGTACGCCTTCCGGTACGAAGTAGCTGAAGCCGGCAATATAGCAGCTGTTTTTCATATGCACTTGACAGTCAAAAGTTGTCCTGGATCGTCCTGCTGCTACTTACCAGCAGCAAGGCTATGAATTCCCGCATGGGCAATCGACTTAACCTTCTGCTTCATCCGGCTTGCTGTAACCTTTCACCTTAAACTCTCAACCTTCAATATATGTAAAAGATCGCTGCAAATATATCAGTCTGAAGCTGTATATTGAATGTTCTCCGGAACCCGGGGCAAAAAGAATCACCTGGAAGCAAGCCCGGGAAGAGCCTTTTTGCCGAAAATGCTGATGTCCTTGTTGGCACCAAGCCCGTCAATGAGCAGCTGATTGGCGCCGTTTCTGATGAACTCCCCGGCCATGAGCACCGCATTTCCAATGGCCTTTGAATTGGAAGATCCATGGCAGACAATGCCGATACCGTTCAGCCCCAGCAGAGGAGCGCCCCCGTATTCAGCGTAATCGATGCGCCGGCTGAACCTTTTAAGAGCCCCTATTCCAAGTAGAAATCCCAGTCTGGCCAGCCAGCTTTTGTTTACTTCTTCCTTGAGAATTTTGAACAGGGAAATGGCCAGACCTTCCATAAGCTTCAGGGATACATTTCCCACGAATCCATCACAGACAATGACATCCGCCTTTCCAGTGAAAAAATCCCGGCCTTCAATATTACCCACGAAGTTCAGAGAGGACATTTTGAACAGCTTGACTGTTTCCCGTACCAGGTTGTTCCCTTTGTCATCCTCTTCACCGATGGTCAGTATCCCGATTTTTGGCTTCTGGACATGAAGCACGCTTCTGGCGAAAACATCGGCCATGAGTCCGAACTGGACAAGGTGGTAGGACTTGCACTCCACGTTGGCCCCGACATCAATTAGAATAACCGGGCCTTTTTCTGAAGGCAGAATGGAAGCCAGGGCAGGCCTCTCAACCCCCTTAATCCGCCCCAGGGTAAACATCCCGCAGGCCAGGGACGCCCCGGAATTACCGGCGCTGACTACTCCCTGCCCCTTGCCCTCCCGGACCAGACTGAAGGCAACCTGAATGGATGAGTTCTTCTTCTTTCGAAGAACGTCAGATGGCTTTTCCGACATTCCCACTACTTCTGGAGCGTGGGCAATTTCAATGTCGATGTTCTTATGTTTCTGGCTGGCCAGAGCTTTTTCAATTTCCTGCTCATTACCAACCAGGAGCAGGTTAAGGTTGTCTTTCCTGGCGGCAGACAGGGCTCCAGGAACTACAACCTCCGGACCAAAGTCTCCGCCCATGGCGTCAACAACGATCCTGGGCTTAGCTGGCTGCATCCTGCTGTGGCCTTAAATACTGGCGTCCTTTGTATATCACGCAGTCGGGACACACTCTGTGCGGAAGCGTGGCTTCACCGCATTCGCAATAGATGTAGTTTGGTGTGGGAACATGATCGTGTGACCTGCGCATGCCTTTTTTGGATTTGGAAGTTTTCTTTTTGGGTAACGCCATTTTTTACCTCATTAATTCGTTTTTATTTTTAAATTGCGAAGTATTTGCAGCCTGGGGTCGCCGGCATCTGTCTCGCATCTGCACATGTCCAGATTCATGTTTTCGCCGCAGGCCGGGCACAGTCCAAGGCAGTCAGGGCTGCACAATATTTTATTCGGCAAGGCCAGGACCAGCTGCTCCCGGATAACCTGAAGGATATTGACCGACCATGAGCCGTTTTCGAATTTGAGGATTCCCGCAGCCAGCGACTCTTGGCGGTATTCTTCAAAGTCCTCAAAAACATCAAAGTGATGATCAACATAAACCTGTCCGGCCTCAAGGCAGCGGAAACATGGAGATTCTATCAGCCCTGTGATGAAACCCTTGAAATAAACACCCTGCTTTTGAGGAAAAACTGTCAGTACGGCGGTCATCCCTGCCAAGGGGCTGTAATCTTCACCAAGCTCAAAGCAAAGTCCGGCCCATTCCCGGTCATCTTCAAAATAAAACTCCCGGCCTTGGACCGGGATGTCTGATATGGGCAACCACTGTTCATGCATATTAAATCCCAAGTGCAAGAGCGAGCATTAGCTTGCAACCCGGGTTGATGTCAAGATTTTTACTCTTGCCATCTTTTAATTTTCAGGATACAAAACCAGCTTTATTTCTAAATCAAGCATTGCAAAATCCCGCCAGGGATGATTTGCACGGACCAGGAGGGATTTATTATGAGTAAACTATGCGCTGTCTGCGGGAAAAAGCCGCAGGTCGGCAACAATGTCAGCCATGCCAATAACCGCAGCAAAAGAAGGTTTCTTCCCAATCTGCAGAGAGTCAGAACCAGGAACAGTCATGGCAGGATCACCAGGATAGACGTCTGTACCAGATGCCTGCGTTCAGGAGCTGTTGCCAAGCCTGCAGTGAATTGACCGGACTTTTTCACTTCTTTTTGAAAAAACCCCGGCTCGACCTCAGTCGTCCGGGGTTTTTTATTCTTTTCGTAACTATTCACCATGCTGCGATGTCAGCCTGCATCCTAATTTGTTTTCTGTTGCTGCAAACTCCCAGCATGAGCCCGTAAGTCAAAACCATTAATTTATTCAAGTAGCTTTGAGGTTTTCCTTGTCCATGATTTTGACTAACGGGCTCATGGCTGGTCAAACAAGCAGCAATGGCGAAAACAAATTAGGATGCAGGCTTTATCTGAAAGTAGAGAAATGTGGTGAACAGATACTTCTTTTCAAACTTTTGGTGCCAAGCAAAACCGGGAAAGAGCCGGGGAATTAATATCTTCAAGCTGATCCCTGTTCAGGGGCGGCGGCCAAAGGTCCAAGAACAAGGCTTGGTTCAAGAAAACAGCACTTCATAACCCACTAACCTTTCCCGGTACACAGGGATGCTGGACGCCGGGGCATCTGTCTTCCGCCTTAAGTCCTCTGCCTTTGCAAAAAAACATTTGCAGGGACGTCTTACTTCCAGGCCTTCATAAATTCTGAAGCCTTTCGGCCCGAGTCAAGATGTTCAATAAGGGCACTGCCAAAGACCACGGCATCCACCAGATCAGCTATGGGATCAAGCTGAGCCCTGGAGCTGAGTCCAAAGCCCAGGGCTACAGGACAGTCAAAGGCTTCTTTAACCTCAGCCAGCTTTGCCCGCAGCAGACGGTCAGCGCTGGCCCTGGTTCCGGTAATGCCAAGAACCGACACCAGATAGACAAAGGCCGGACTTATGCCGGAGTATTCCCGCATGCGTTCTTTGGAAGTATTAAGTCCCACCAGGGGGGTAAAAGACAGATGGAAGTCCCCGAACAGCTCCAGATGGGGACGGACCTCTTCCAGAATCAGGTCCGGAATGATCAGCCCGTTCACCCCTGCTTTTTCTGCTTCCGTCGAGAGCCTTCTCAGACCGTACTGCAGAAAGGGGTTATAATAACCCATGAGCACAATACCCGCTCTCAGCTTCTCCCTGTATTTCAACAGCTCGCTCATTATCCACGAGAGACTTACTCCCTGTTCAAGACACCTGATGGACGCACTTTCCACAATGGGCCCGTCAGCTACCGGATCAGAAAAGGGGACTCCAATTTCAATTATATCCGCTCCTGAATCATCCAGCTCCAAAATAATATCCCAGAACGCATCCTTGCTGGGAAACCCTGCGGGAACAAAAGGAATCAAAGCCTTGCGACCTCTTCGCACCGCCTCATTGATCCGCTGGGTGAGAAGGTTTTCTTTTTTCATGACAGTATCTCCACTGAATCCGTGAACTTGGTTATTTTGATCCATATCCCTGCAGTTTTCGGGGATAATCCAGACGAGCTGCACTCTGCCGCCGGCCATGTCATTGTGCTTCAATCTCCCGGACAATATCCAGATCCTTATCCCCCCGCCCGGAAAGATTGACCAGGACCATGCTTTCAGGTTTTATCCTGTTTTTCCGGGCGATAACCCAGGCCAGGGCGTGGGAGCTTTCCAGAGCCGGGATGATGCCTTCCCTGCCGGACAACAGATAAAACGCCTCCAGGGCCTGTTGGTCATAAATCACTTCATATGTGGCCCGGCCGCTTTCCTTCAGGTGGGCATGCTCGGGTCCTACCCCTGGATAGTCAAGACCGGGAGCCACGGAATGAGAGGGCATGATCTGACCTTCCTCTGTCTGGAGAAGATAAGTCCGGGTTCCGTGCAGAACTCCGAAACTGCCCCTGCACAAAGTGGCGGAGTGGTGGCACCCAGGGGTACCCTCCCCTCCAGCTTCAACTCCAACCAGATTTACATGGGGGTCCCTGGCAAAAGGGTGAAAAATGCCCACGGCGTTGGATCCGCCGCCAACACAGGCAACCACATAATCCGGAAGCCTCCCGGTTTTTTCCATAAACTGGCTTCTGGCCTCCCGGCCGATTACTGACTGCAGCTTTCTGACCAGCAAGGGGAAAGGATGAGGACCCACAGCCGAACCCAGGCAGTAGTGGGTGTCCTGCTGATGTCCAATCCAGTATCTGAGCGCCGCGTTTATGGCATCCTTGAGAGTCCTGGTTCCGCTTTGCACCGGCTCCACCTTTGCCCCCAGAAGCTCCATCCTCCGCACATTGTGGCTTTGTCTTTTGACATCCAATGCGCCCATGAACACGATGCACTCCAGACCCAGGACCGCGGCTGCCGTGGCCGTGGCCACCCCGTGCTGGCCGGCCCCGGTTTCGGCCAGCAGGCACTTCTTGCCCATATACCTGGCCAGCAGGCCCTGGCCGACAGTATTATTGATTTTGTGTGCACCGGTATGAGCCAGGTCTTCCCTTTTGAGCCATAAATCAAACCCCAGATCCCGGGAGAGGTTGGCGCATCTGCAGATGGGGGTGGGCCTGCCCACAAACTCACTGAACAGCTGGTCCAGCTCTTTCCTGAACTGCGGGCCGTCCATGATATCCTGCATGGCCTTTTCCAGCTCGGTCAGGGGCGGGACCAGAAGCTCGGGCACAAACTGTCCTCCGAATTCTCCGAAATATCCTTTTCTCATTTTCGTCTCCCGACAATATTTTACTGACAGTCATATTTTGACATTTATCTGTTTTTATTGACTATATGCAAGTTTCTCCATGTCCGCTCCATAACCGTACAACTTGATTTCCCGGGCTTGCTGTTATTTTATTTTTGTAACAGTTTAGCCCTTTTTTAAGGAAGCAGGGGACAGGCACCCCGGCACCAACCTGAGCTGCATTTTGAAGTTGTATTCATATTTTATGGCCAAGTGGGTCCCGGGAGAGCCAGTCCCAGTGCTACATGTGAATGGCTAAACTGTTACTTATTTTTTACTTTTTACTCTCAAGATATTTATAACCTGCTCAATTTTTTTCCAGTCCTTACGGCCCGGATTCTTTTCAACCCCTGAATTGAGGTCAATTCCTGCCATTCCCATGTTCAGGGCCTTTCCAGCATTGTCCGGTCCCAGTCCCCCTGCCAGAAAAAATGGTCTGGGGCTGTCAATTCCTCTTATCCATGGACTGGTGATCCTTCTTCCGTGGCCTCCGGCGCTTTTGCCGGAGTCAAAAAGAAAATAACGGCAGGTATCCCTGAACAGCTCCAGTTCCATCTGAAAATCTTCCAAGCTGTTAAAGCGTTCCGGCCAGAATGCCCGGATTACCCTGTCTTTTCCCACTGCCATACAGTCTTCAGGCTTCTGTTCCCCATGCAGCTGGACCAGATCAAGCTCAGCCCGGTCAATGATCTTTATTATCTCAGCCGGAGAATGTCTTACAAATACTCCTACCCTGATTTCCCTTTTCTTTTTCCAGGACCCGACCATATCCGGGCTGACAAACCTGGGACTTTCAGGATGGAAAATAAAGCCGGTCAAATCAACTCCGCTCTCCTGGCAGAAAAGCAGGTCACTTTCAAGAGTCAGACCGCAGACCTTTATGAGCAGCCCGCTCATGAGCTGAACTCTCTTAACTTATCTTCAGGATCATCACTGGACATGATGCCCGTTCCGATTAAAAACGCTTCAAAACCGAGATGGTAAAACTCATAAACCTGGTATTTACTATCCAGTCCGCTGGCGCAAATCCATGTTTCCAGGCTGTCTTTCTCACCTATCAGCTCTTTACCGGTATTCAGGTCAATCTTCATACTGTCCAGGTCCCTGTTGTTGACCAGGATGATCCTGGCCCCGGAGAACCTGGCCTGTTCCAGTTCCTGGTGGTTGAAAATTTCCACCACCGGCTCCAGACCCAGTCCCTGGCTGATCTTTACCAGCTCCTTTAAGAGGTGCCTGTCCTGGATAATCCTGACGATAAACAGCAGGGCTGAGGCCGGGGTAGACGCTGTCTGCCTGACCTGCAGGGGGTGAAAAAGAAAATCCTTGCGCAGCACCGGCAGACCATGCCCGGCAAAGGCACCCAGGAAATCCAGATCTCCCTGGAAAAACTTGTGCTCAGTGAGCACTGAAAAAGCCCTGGCTCCGCCCCTGACAAACATTTTCGCAGCATCACCGGCTGACAGGGCGGTATTTATCACTCCTCTGGAGGGCGAGGCCCTTTTATATTCGGCAATCACCGAAGGTCCCGGCCGGGACAGGGCCTTTACCAGTTCAGGCCTGTGTCCAGGGTAAGGCTTTGGCAGACCCTGCCCAGCCTCTTGCCGCTTTAATTCAAGTATCTCCTGTTTTTTAGCGTCAATGAATTTCTTGAGCATTTCATTATCCATCTCAGCAGACCTTTATATTCTTCAGGCCGGACCGGACCATCTCCCTGGCCTGAGCCATGCACTCCCTGAGGTTCCGGCCGGGTTCGAGAAGGTGGATGGCCAGCCCCAGGTTCAGGGATACCATGTCCTGCATGGCCCGAGGTCCGGAGCCGGAAAGGACTTCCCTCTGTCTGGAAAGAGCCTCTTCTTTATCCTTGCAGGCCATATCCCCGGGGGAACACCGGGAGAAACCCATCTCTTCCGGCTCAATGAGACCAGGGATGAGTTTTCCCTCACGCACAAAAACAACCTTGTTCACACCGCATGGCGTCAGCTCGTCAAATCCTTCAGCCCCGTGAATCACAGCGGCTGAATGGACATCATTTTTCTGCAGAACCCAGGCCACAATGGGCATGAATGATTCTCCGGGCACTCCCAGGATCTGGTGCGTGGGTCTGGCCGGATTAAGAAGCGGTCCCATGAGGTTGAATATGCTCCTGATGCCCAGTTCCTTGCGCAGGGGGGCAATACCCGCAAAGCTTGGATGAAAATGCGGAGCAAACAGAAAAGCGAAATTGGTCCTTCTCAGCTCAGGTTCAACCAGGGAAGGTTCACTGAGCAGTGGCAGTCCCAGGGCTTCTACCACGTCCGCGCTGCCGCAGGAACTGGAAACAGCCCGGTTGCCGTGCTTGACCACCCTGACCCCGGCATCAGCCAGAAAAAAGGCTACTGCTGTGGAACAGTTGAAGCTGCTCCTTCCGTCTCCACCCGTGCCGCAGGTGTCAATGCGCTGCCCCTTTATTCCGCTGACCAGTCTGGCCCGTTCCAGGGCCACCTCCACCGCGGCTCCCAGTTCATCCCCTGTTTCACCCTTTAATCTCAGTCCCATCAGCAATGCGCCGCTCTGGGCCGCTGTCAGCCGACCTTCAAAAAGGGCCCTGAAAAGATCAAGGCTTTCCGGGTATTCAAGGTTCTGCCCGCTGCAGATCCTGTTTAGTGATCTTTGAATGTTCATGCTGGTTCCCCTCTTAACAATCTGTTATCTGATCCCCGCCATACCAAGAAAATTCTTGACAATAACCGGGCCCATGGGCGTCAGGATCGACTCTGGATGAAACTGAACCCCCATCCAGGCGCGATCAGCGTACTCCAGGCCCATGACCTCCTTTTCTTCGGTCCAGGCCGTAACCTTGAATCCCCTTTGATCCTCTGGTTCAACCACAAGGGAGTGATACCGGCAGACCTCAAAGGGGTTTGGGACCCCGCTGAATATGCCCTGCTGTTCATGGTGAACCATGCTGGTCTTGCCGTGCATGATCCTGTCCGCCACCCTGACCTTTGCCCCGGCTAAATGACCCAGGACCTGATGGCCGAGACAGACCCCCAGAACAGGAACAGTCGGGTCCAGCCTGTGCAGGAATTCAAGACAGAGCCCGGCATGCTCAGGCCTTCCGGGACCCGGCGAAATGACCGCGGCCTCGAGCTCTCCTTCAAGAGCTTCAAACACAAAGGGGTCATTGTTTCTAACAACAACCGGGTCCACACCCATTTTTTGAAGCACCTGAACCAGGTTGAAAGTAAAGGAATCATAGTTGTCGATGAGCAAAATCATCCGTACCTCCTGTATAGCTCAAGGCCTTGCGGATAGCCTTGGCCTTGTTGGCGCATTCCTCCCACTCTTTCCGGGGGACAGAATCAAAAACCACGCCGGCACCGGCCTGCCAGCTGATCTTTCCATCCCTGATCCAAAGACTCCTGATGGTTATCCCGGTATCCATGTTCACTGCCCCCCGGTCCAGCCCAATCCAGCCGATGGCTCCGGCATATGGTCCACGGGGGATATCTTCCATTTCTGAAATGATCTGCATGGCCCTGATCTTGGGAGCCCCGGAAACCGTTCCCGCCGGGAAAGAGGCCTTGAGGATATGGATAACGTCCAGGTCCTTTTTCAGCCTGGCTGACAGGTAGGAGGTCATGTGCATGACATGGGAGAAACGTTCCACCTGCATGAATTTATCAACTTCAACGCTTCCTGACTCAGCTATCCTGCCCAGGTCATTGCGTCCCAGATCAACCAGCATGACATGTTCCGCCCGCTCCTTTTCATCGCCCAGCAGTTCATCCGCCAGCGCCTGATCCTCTTTCTCGGTTTCTCCCCTGGGTCTTGTCCCGGCAATGGGCCTGAGCTGCAGAACGTTCTGCCCGCACTTGACCATGAGCTCCGGTGAAGATCCCATGAGGGTTATATCCTCAAGCTTCAGATAAAAGGTACACGGGGAAGGGTTTATCCTCCGCAGGTGTCTGTAGACCAGAAAAGGATCCCCTTTGAACGCGGCTTCAAAACGGGTGGAGAGAACCACCTGAATGGCCTCGCCCTGCCTGATGAGCTCTTTGGTCTTGACTACCCTGTCCTGAAACTGCTTCTGTTCCGGCCTTGTGCTTATCTTGCCTATCTTGAAATCAGATTTGGCCCTGGAGGGTTTGGGTTTGGGCAATGATGTATCGGTATCAAGACAAAGATAGAAACAATGGTAGTGAAGGTGATCAAAAAGAAGAACCCGGCCCGGGAGCACAAGCTGAGCTTCAGTCTCTTTCAAGGGCAGGGCCTGCCCAAGGCTGGGCTCCAGCAGGCCGCTCAGGCCGTAGCCCAGATAGCCGTAAAGGGCTCGGGTCATGGGAGGCAGGTCAAATTCCGTGTCCGGTTCAATCTCAATCTCCTGCAGCACCCGGCGCAGCCCTGCGGTAAACTCAGTTCCTTCCAGCTCCTTGAGCTTGTCCAGGCGGTGGTCCAGGACCTTGACCGTCAGCTTCCCGTCTAGGCACCCAAGCTGCATTCTGAAGTCCCAGGCAAGCAGGCTGTAGCGCCCCAACCTTCCGTCAACTTCGGAACTTTCCAGCAGAACGCCCTTTTCCCGGCCCACAAAACCCAGATACAGTGAAACCGGAGTCTGGGTGTCCGCCGGGAGGCATGTTCCCTTCTGCTTCAATCTGATCATGATACATACTCCTTTATGCTGTGGATCAACGTTTATACAGTCAGTCCTGTTTTATTGAAATAATATCTTTGGAAACACGGCGAGGCGCTTTGAGCCCTGGTAGCCGAGAGCCACTGATTAGCCCGGTTTGACAGACAAGAGAAACAAAAAAAGCCGTGTCCTTCCCGGAGGACACGGCTTTTTGCGCTGCATAAAATAAGCCTTCAAAGACTACTGTCCCCCGGGATTTTTCTCATTGCGCCACCACCAGAGGGCCTTGTCCTGGAGAAGCTCCATCTCTCCTGCCGCGCTGAGGTTGAGAAAAGATTTGAACCGGCGGATCATCTGGCCGGTATATGGATTGTCCTCAGCCAGGGATGAAAAAAGGACGGCGTCTTCATTGAGCATTTTCCGGGCAGAGCTTACCCTGCGCATGAATGAGGGCGTGGCAAACTTCTCCAGGTCAAGATCTTCCGGGAGACTGGCGAAATAGGAGACCGTGGTCACAAAATTCAGGCTCTGGATGCAGGCCATGGCCTGGTCATGCTCATCAGCGCTGGTGATGAATGTTTTCATGCCTGCCCGGGCAAAAAGATCCTCTGCCATGGCCACCACTGATAAGTCCGATCGATTTCCGGGGCAAAGGGCAACCTTGAGCACTTCACCGGACCCGGGTTCCGGGCCGAAGAGGGGATGGGTTCCAAGAACCGGTCCTGAATACGCGTTTTCCATCTTCATCATGGGCACAACCTTGACTGAACAGATATCCGCCAGAATTGTCCCCGGGGTCATCCTGGGAGCCACAGCCTCCACCACCTGTCCCATTACGGAAATAGGCACCGCAAGCAGAACAAACTTTACTGAAGCAAGCAGACTCTCAAGTCCTTCCAGAGGAAGGGGCTGGTCAAGGCAGAGAACCTCCGCTCCGGCATGGGAAAACCTCTTGCCCAGCATGAGCCCCATACGGCCCCGCCCCCCGACTATGGCAATCTTATGCATTAACTGCGTATCCATGAGCGGATCTGATTTTTGCCCATTCATTCCAGAAATCCGGAAAAGATTTGTTTACACAGCCAGGATTATCCAGGAGCACATGAACACCGGCCAGTTCGTAAAGGGACAGGCTCATGGCCATGCGGTGATCACCGTATGTTAAAAACTCTATCCTTTGAGCAGGCTTAATCCTGGCCGGATGAATCACCAGTCCGTCATCCAGAAGTTCACAGCTGCATCCGGTTCTGGCAATTTCAGTGCACACCCCGCTTAATCTGTCACTTTCCTTGATTTTAAGATGAGCCACGTTGGTGATCATGGTCCTTCCCTCAGCCATTGAGGCCAGGACCGCCACTGTGGGGACAAGATCCGGGCTTGCCCCCATATCCAGATCAACACCTTTGAGTTTTTTGCCCTGAACCAGGATCCCGTCTTGAGCTCTTTCTACCGCGGCGCCCATTTTAGTCAGGATGTCAAGAATGGCCTTGTCCCCCTGTCTTGAACGGATATTTAGACCCTCGACCAGGACAGGCATATTTCCGGCTGCTCCTGCGGAAAGCAGATATGAAGCATTGCTGAAATCTCCTTCCACCTCATATTCTCTGGCCGGCAACACTTTGGGGCTGACTATGAACCTCAGTTTTCCAGGCTGAACCTTAACAACCTCCCGGTCACTTACTTCCTTCCAGGTCTTTCCTTCCAGGATCTGAATCTTTACCGGGCAGCGGAATTCTTCCAGGATCTGCAGGGTCAGGTTGACGTAAGGCCATGAAACCACCTTTTGTCCGGCAATGTTTATGACCAGCGTATCCCGGGCCATGGTGGAGGCCAGAAGGATCCCTGATAAATACTGGCTGCTGTCATCCAGTGAAATGCTCATCTCTCCCCCGGGCAGTCCGCTTGAGGAGATGATCACCGGAGGGCATCCATCCCTGCCCAGGTACCTGAACCTGACTCCCAGGGGACTTAAGGCGGCGTCAAGACTTTTTATGGGGCGCTGATGCATTCTTCCCCGGCCGAAAATCTCAAACTCTCCCTCTCCAGCGGCCACAATGGCAGCCAAAAGCCTGCAGGTTGTTCCTGACTCCCCCACATCCAGCATGACTCTCCCCCCGGGACCGGAAGATATTTTGCCGCTGATTCCCCTGACCAGCAGATCAGGTCCTGAATCCTGTATTTCAGCACCCATGGCCGTGAGACACATCCTGGTATGGGACAGATCATCACTGAAGAGAACACTTTTCAGTCTTGATTCCCCGCTGGCCAGCCCGGCAGCCAGCAGGGCCCTGTGGGACATGGACTTGGATGAAGGGGCCCTGAGGACGATGGGGGCAAAAGCATTATTCATCTGTGCACCAACATTATTTCCTTAAGCGGTAATCTGAGGACCATGCGGGTAGCTTCCCAGAATCCTCAGGAAATGACAGTTTTCTTCAAGCTCTCTGAGCACATCCGCGTATTCTTCAGAGGTCAGGTCGCATTCCACATCGGTAAAAAACACATATCTCCACTTTTCCACGCGCATGGGTCTTGATTCCAGCTTCTTCATATTGATTCCCTTTCTGGAGAGAACATTCAGGGCTTTGACCAGTGAACCGGGCTTATCCATGACCGTAAACAGCAGCGATGTTTTTTCGCGGCTGCCGGTTTCAGGGGGAGACGCGCTGATGACCAGAAATCTCGTCCAGTTGTCCGGCACGTCCTCCAGGCCCTGTTCAAGGATATCCAGATGAAATATCCCGGCCAGCTTCCGGTGCCCCAGGGCTGCGGCTCCGGTTTCTCCCGCGGCCCTTCTGGCTGCCGAGGCAGTACTTTCATCCGGAATTATGGGCACCCCGGGAAGATTGGTCCTGAGCCAGACTGAACATTGCTGCAGGGCCTGCGGATGGGAATAAACCTTTTTAATCTCAGCCAGTGTTTTTTCATTGCTGAGCAGGGCGTGGCTGATGCGGCAGAAAACCTCGGCATGGATAAACACCTCGAACTTGAGAAACAGATCCAAGCTCTGCCCCACGCTGCCCTGCAAAGAGTTTTCAAGGGGAATAATTCCCAGTTCAGCTTCCCGGCTGTCCACGGCCCTGAAGACGTCCTCCAGACTGTTCCTGGAAAAGAAATCAGCACTGTGCCCCAGGTACTCAACTCCTGCAAAGTAGGAGAAGGTCCCTTCCGGACCAAGATATACCACTCTTTGTTTCTGCTGCAGGCTTCTTGATGATGAGAGAATCTCCCTGTAAACCGCTCGCAGGTGCTCCTCAGGAAGAGGGCCCCTGTTTTTTCCCGCCAGGCCATTGAGGACTTCCTTTTCCCTGAAAGGCTTGAACACGCTGTCCTGAAACCTGGATTTTATCCGGCCCACCTGCAGGCTGAGAGAGGCCCTTCTGTTCAAAAGCTCGAGTACGCCCTCATCAATGGAGCTTATCTGTTCCCGGATCCTTTCCAGATTGTGTTCCTGGTCCATGTCTATTTTTCCCGGATATCTTCCTGAATTCGCATTCCAAAATGTCTGCCGGCCTGATCCGTTTTACACAGGACTTCATCGCCCACCTTGAGCTGGACAACACTAACCGGCTGTCTGTCGCTGCCCACAAGCCTGATGGTTTCCGCGTTCTGCAGGACAATGCTGCCGGTGCTCCCTTCAAATTCAGCGCTAATCAGCAGCATGGGCCTGATTTCGGTTTTAATTCTGCCCACCACCGCGGAAAAACTGCCTCCCTCACTGGTGGCGATGAGCACCTCCCTGCCTGGAGAGAGCTCTTCCAGATATGCTGTTCTGTCCTGGGGCAGACAGGCATAGGAATGAACCGCGCCCGCGTTGATCCTGAAAGGCCTGGCCGCCACATAAGGATTGGATTCCGTCTCGGCGTTGACCAGGAAAGTGAACGCGCTTGAGTTGCCCACCAGCATGCCCTGTCCTGTTTTGAGCAGGGAGATGGTGTCCACGCAGACCCTGTGCCCCAGGCCGATGGGTGAAATGGCGGTTATTTTTCCCGAAACCAGATCAACCCCGCCCTGATCCTGCTTCACCTTGCTGACCATTGCCTTGAGCTCCGGGGCGCTTGCCTTGTCCACCACCAGATAGCCGACACCCTTTTCCAGAATGCCCATGGCCGTTTCCAGTCCCGAAACAGAGTCCACCTCCATGCCCACATCCGGGGTCTGGGCCAGGATGTTTTCCACTGGTATGATTTCAACATCCCGGGAAATAACAACTTTTTTCCCGGAACTGATCAAGTCCACAACAGCTTGCTCATCTTCCTTACGCTTGATGTTCATAAAGCTGAAACCGTCAACATCCAGGACTTCAGTCCTGCCAAGTGCTGAAATCTTTTCCAGATCTTCTTTTTTTGCAATTACGGCGTCAACGCCTGATTCCAGGGCCAGGGTAACCATGCTCTTGTCAAAAGGGACAGCTTTAAAGAATATTTTTCTGCTCATTTCTGGGTTCAGCCTGTCAACTCTTGCGAGTTAAGAGTTAAAGATCGGCCACGTTGTGGCGGGGAAAAATGTTAAAGATAAAAAAATCATGCCCTTAAAACCGCTGATATCCCGGTAATTCAGAATCCCGGAAAATGTAAACAATCTTTGTGCGCAGCTAAAGATTATTAACTGCCCGGCAATTCATTTCAAATCTATGATACCATAAAAGATAAAAAACCGGCAGACCATGAGATAAATCATTTACGGGCTCGGGCTATCCCTTCTCCAGCATCTCCATGGCCTCATCAATCTCCATATCATTGTGCACAACTTCATTTAGGGTCCTGATTATCAGGGACGGGTTGTCGTGCTGAAAGATATTGCGCCCGATGGACAGCCCCGCTCCCCCGGCAGCTATGGCATCGTGCACCATCTGAATCAGATCCAGTCCGTTTTCCAGCTTGGGGCCCCCGGCAATAACCACCGGGATGCAGCATGATTCCACCACCTTGGAAAAACTGTCCATTTCACCGGTATAAGGGACCTTGACCACATCAGCCCCCAGTTCTTCACCGACCCTGGCGCAGTGGCTGACAACATCCATATCGAACTCATCCTTGACCTTAGGCCCTCTGGCGTAAACCATGGCCAGAAGAGGCATGCCCCATTCATTGGCCCTGGAAGCCACTGCACCCATGTCCCGGAGCATATCTCGCTCGGTTTCATCCCCGAGGTTCACATGAACCGAAACAGCGTCAGCACCGAGCTTGATGGCGTCTTCCACCGTGGCCACAAGAGTTTTGGCATTGGGATAGGGGGATATTGAAGTGCTTGCCGAGAGATGGACAATAAGTCCCACATCACTGCCCTCACCCCTGTGCCCACACCTGGCCAGGCCCTTGTGCATGACCACCGCGTTGGCGCCTCCCTCGGCGATTTTTCCAACTGTGGCCCGCAGATCCACCAGACCATAAATAGGCCCTACTGTCACTCCGTGGTCCAGGGGGACAATAATGGTCCTTCCGGTGTTGCGGTTGAAAATCCTCTCCAGTCTGATTGCTTTTCCCAGGTGCATTTTTCTCCTCCTTGGTTTCAAGGGTCCAGGACTGCGGCGGCCCGGCACTGAAAAACAAAAAAAGGGCCGCCGGCTTTTGCCTGCGGCCCTTTGGATTTTGAGTTTAAACCAGTTGTAGTTAGACTAAACCTCTCCCTCCAGACCACAGGCCCTGTTAAAATAAAAATACCAAAAATAGAAATCGGCGTGGCTGAAGTTTAGAGTATCATTGAACATGAGTTGGATATAGTTTTGTTTTTTCCCCTTTGTCAACTATATTTTTAAAAAAAATGAAAATTATAAAAAAAATCCGGGCCTGGACGGACATCAGCAGCAGGCCCCTCATGACTCCTTGACCGGCTGTTTCTTTTCCACCGGAACAGCCCCGGCCACCTCATAGCTGATAGCCCCGAATTTGCAGGATTTGCGAAGACACTGCAGGCAGCGGATGCAGTCTTTCTGGTTGGCTCCCTGGTAAAACCGGACCCCCATGGGACAGTGCCGGTAGCACTGCTTGCACAGGACGCAATTGTCAGGATGGTGGACCATCCTGAAGACGCTGGCCTTATTGAAAAAGGAGTAGATGGCTCCCAGAGGGCACAGAGTGCGGCAGAACGGCCGCCTGATGAAAACCATAGCCACAAGAAGCGCGGCAAGGATCACCAGCTTGAAGGCAAAAACAGTTCCCAAAAGTCCCCGCAGCTGGGGCTGCAGAATAATCATGGGAATGCCGGCCTGTAACGTTCCCGCCGGACAGACATACTTGCAGAACCAGTTGTCGCCGTAGCCGAAAAGGTCAACCACAAACAGGGGCAGCAGGATCACCAGGAATACAAGCATCACATACTTGAGCCATGTCAGAATCTGGGGGATTTCAATTTTCGGGGAGGGAATCTTGTGGATCAGCTCCTGCATGAACCCGAAGGGGCAGAGCCAGGCGCAGGGCATCCTGCCCACCAGGCTGCCCAGAAGACCGAGAAAGCCGATAACGTAAAGACCCAGGTGAAAATTGCCTGTTCCCAGAGAGGGCCTGATGTTGGCAAAAAAGGTCTGCATGGCCCCCAGGGGGCAGGAGCCCACTGCCGCGGGACAGGAGTAGCAGTTCAGCCCCGGTACGCAGACACTTTTAAGCTTTCCCTGGTATATGGTTTTGGTAAAAGGAAAGAGCAGCCAGGCGTTGCTGAGAACCGTGGAAACTATTTGAATCCAGCGCCGGATATCAAGCATCACTCAATGCCTATACAGCTGAGACAGATGGTAATACCCTTTTCAAAAACAACCTCAACCTCACCCAGGTTGATTCCCAGGACCAGAAGCAAGAGAAAGAGAATAAGCAGGAAATATGATTTTTTGAATCCACTCTTTTCCATATGCACTCCTAAATCCTCCCGTAAACAGGCTTACTGCGCACAGATCTGTAAAAGCTCGGCAATCTTTTGGCGTATTTCCTGTTCTGACCAGGCCCCTATTACCGTCTCCACAATTTCCCCGTTCTGGACGACCATCTTGTAGGGAACCAGGGAAACATCAAAGGCATGCATGACCTCGTCTCCTCCCCAGAACACTGGATAGGTCAGGTTCATCTGATCAACAAGGCTCTGAATGTGTTGAGGATAGCCGAAATCGATGCTAACCAGAAATATTTTCAGACCCTGATCCCTGTACTGCTCATACATTTCCTGGTAAACCGGCATTTCCTGGCGGCAGGCACGGCACCTGGAGGTAACTATGGAAATGATCACCGGACAGCTATCAGACTGAATCAGCTTCTCCACCCCGGCCGGACTGATTGTCTCCACAACATTGCTTTGGGCACCAGCATCCGCTGTCCCCCAGAAGCCCACTGATAAAAATAGGGCGCAGATCCAGAAGATAATTTTTTTTCCCGTTTTCATATTGGTCCTTTTGGCAATTTTTATAGGGTTTTGATATGGTAATAGTTCCGATTTCCAAGTTAACTCCAATTAAGATCTGGAGTCAACACAATAATGAGTTTCCATCCGGAAAGTCTTTCTTTCCGGATGCAGAAACTGTTGGTTTTCTTTCCGGAAACGAGGAGTTTTTTCTTTTGGCAAGGAAATCAAACAATTATCAAGAGGCGTATCTTAATACGTTGACGAATTATTGTGCACATTGACGCCGCCAAAAGGAAAAAGAACCGTTTCCGGATGAAAACTAATGAACTGTCAGGCAAGGTTTTACTGACCTGCAGGACAAGGGCTGGATAGATGCCTGCACTCTTTTTCTGGGGTACATATTCAAGGAGAATCAAATGATGGGCAATACTGACGGACTGTTGAAGGCTGCCATGTACCATGCGGCCCTGTTCATGGAAATTTTGGGAGTAGCCGTGATCTGTGTCGGAGTTCTGGCCACTACCTGGCTTTTTCTTTACCGTTCATGGCAACAGGGAGAAATGAACCCGTTCTACGGAAAGTACCGCAGAGGAATGGGCAAGGCCATCCTTCTGGGACTCGAACTTCTGGTGGCCGGCGATATAATCATGACCACCACCCACGGTTTTGAACTGAGACACATAGCCGTACTGGGACTGCTTGTGGTCATCCGGACCTTCCTCAGCTTTTCCCTGGAAATCGAACTCAACGGGCATCTTCCCTGGAAAAGGCCGGCCCGGGCCGAAAATGATCCAGATGCGGTCTGAGTACGGGATGGGTCACGCCACCGGCAACCCTCGATTCCTTAGGTACTGCTTCAGCTCCTGGATACGGATCATGCCGAAATGGAACATGGACGCTGCCAGCAGGATAGTGGCACCCGCCTGGACAGCATCATAAAAATGATCCAGTTTTCCAGCCCCGCCCGAGGCCACGATCTCGGCCGCAACAGAGGCCTTCATGGCCCGTATCACTGGAAGATCATACCCGCTTTGCGATCCATCCCCGGCCTTGCTTGTGGGCAGAATAACCGGAACGCCCATGCCGTCAACCCGTTTGGCCCATTCTATGGCATCGGTGCCGGTGGCTGTGCGTCCTCCGTTTATATAGACCTCGTATCCTGAAGGCATGGCCTGGTTTCTGTCCACGTCAATGGCCACAGTAACTTTTTCCCGGCCCAGCTCCTTGACCAGCTGCGGGATAAGATCCGGATTTTTGAAAGCTGCGCTGCTCAGGGAGACCTTGTCCGCGCCCGCTCTCAGCACGGCCTGGGCTGAAGAGAGATCATTAATGCCTCCGCCCACGGTAAAAGGAACAGTGGCCACCTTTGATACCCGCCTCACGGCATCGAGCATTGTACCTCTGCCCTCCACCGTGGCGGTTATGTCCAGCAGGGCCAGTTCGTCGGCACCGTCCTGGCAGTACGCCCTGGCGCACTCAACAGGATCACCGGCGTCTTTGATATCAACGAAATGAACTCCCTTGACCACCCGGCCGTCCTGCATATCCAGGCAGGGCATGATACGGATTGTTTCAGACATGACTCATCTCTCCTGGTTATTGTGTCACTTTATCCGCAAGTATTCACCATGCATTTTGGTTAACCTCAGGGTTAATGGACCGCCTGGGTTATGGTGAGTAGTGAGTAGTTACATTTATCCTGTTTATTAAAGCCGTGCTCAGCTGTAAGGCTTTCCTACACAGTACCGGGCACATTGGCAAGAAAGGGGACTGGCCGGGTGGATCCAGGCGGCATTAAACTTTCAGGATTATTTTGGGGATAATCTGTCCACATTCACAAAAAAAGGGGTTAAGCCTTACGCCTAACCCCTTGAAATTTCTGGTGGAGCTGGGGAGAATTGAACTCCCGACCTCTTGAATGCCATTCAAGCGCTCTCCCAATTGAGCTACAGCCCCGATTATCCGAAGAGATAAAAACTATAGGACCAGACATTGCTTGTCAACAATAATAATTAATTTTCTGTTTTTTATTGCAATACTGACTTGAGTCTGACATAAGGAGTAATCCGCTTTTCCCATCTGGAGTATTTTTCCAGCCCAGGAGGCTTGCCGTGCGGATAAGCTTTAAGATTTTCATCCTCATGTTTTCGGTGGCCTTTACCATCTCCGGCGCCACCGGATCCTTTTTCTACTTCCAGGCCAAGGACGCCATGCTCGACGCGGTCAAGGATCAGCTCAAAACTGCGGCCATGGCCTTTTCCAGGACCATTTCCGGGGACGACCTTGAACTGATCATTAGACCTGAACACTCGACCACCCTGGAATACAAAAGAATCCAGCGGGTGCTCTACTATATCACCCAGACCAACCGGGATTTTCTCTATGCCTACACCATGCGTCAGAAAGACGGTGAGGTAGTGTTCGTTGTGGACTCCCCGGCAAGCGATGATACCGGTGACGGCACCATTTCCGAGCAGGAAATGCCCGAACCGGTGGGAGCGGTATATCCCGATCCACCCCAGTCCCTGCTCAGGGGTTTTATCCAGCCGTCATCAGATGACCACCCTCATCAGGATCAATGGGGGTGGACCATATCCGGCTACGCTCCTGTTTACGATTCTCAGGGCCGTGAGGTCGGCCTGCTGGGAATTGACATGTGTCTGGACCGGTTTGATGAAAAGCTGAAAGGCATCAGGACTGCCGGGATACTCTCCCTGATGATCGCCGTAATTCTGGCTACTATTCTGACGCTTATCCTGACCAGAGCCATGCTCCGACCCATCAGGTCCCTGCAGGAAGGTTTTGAGCAGGTGATCAAAGGTGATCTGGAAACCAGGCTTGCTGTCCGGGGTAAAGACGAACTGGCCTGGCTGACCAGGCATTTCAACCAGATGGTCAAGGAGCTCAGGGAAAAAGAACTATTGAAGAACACCATGGGCAAGCTTATGCCCAGGGGGGTCCTCTCCAGCATGCTCTCAAAAGACCTTAAACTTGGGGGGGAAGTTGCCTGGACGACGATAGTTTTTTGTGACCTGAGAAATTTCACCACCATCAGCGAAAAACTGCCGCCAAAAGTGCTGGTGGCCCTCCTGAATGATTATTTCACGGCCATGGTCAAAGTAGTTGAACAGAATTCAGGAATCGTGGACAAGTTTGTGGGAGACAAGATCATGGCTGTCTTTGGGCACCCTGCACCCACCGGCAACGATTATCTCAATGCTTTGAACGCCGGCCTTGAAATGATCACCAGGTGCGATGATCTGAACCAGAAGCTCGGGCTTGGTCAAGATGTCAGGCTGGAAAACAGCATCGGGATCCACAGCGGACAGGTGGTGGCCGGGAACATCGGTTCCCCGGCCAGGATGGAATTCACAGTTATTGGTGATGCGGTCAATACCGCAGCCAGACTTGAAGCCCTGACCAGGATAATCAATACCAGGCTGGCCTTGAGCGAAGTAACAGCTGGAGAGATCAAGCCGCTGCCCTCCAGTCTGCAGTACGCCGGGAAACAGACCCTGCAGGGCAGGGCTGAACCAATGGGCGTTTATATTCTTACCGGGAAACCGGATTGATTGTGACCTATTAAGCTGCGCGAAAGATTGCCATTAACTGCCGGTCAATGGCCTCCGAAACTGTTCAGCCCGGAGCCGCTCCTGAATACGGGCCGGACTGGAACGCTTCCCTGCTATTTTCCCCTCCCAGAAACCGGCTTTTGCGGCGCATCACAAATCCTTGACAGGGCCATCTCCAGATCCTGCATGCCCACCGGCTTGACCAGATAATCGTCCATGCCCGCCGCCATGAACTTCTCCCTGTCGCCGGCCATGGCATAGGCGGTCAGGGCGATGATGGGGGTGCGCCTGCGTGTCTGATGGGGGAGACCGGATGACTGTTGACGAACAGAATCAACCCCTGCCATTTCTTCATCTGTTTTCCGTTCCGGGTCTTTTGTCCTCTGTCCTGTGTCCTCTGCGGCGCGGATGTGCCGTGTGGCTTCAATGCCGTCCATGACCGGCATTTGAATATCCATAAGGACGCAGTCGAAGTCCCCGGTCCGGAAAAGTTCAACAGCCTCCTGCCCGTCCTCGGCCAGGACCGTGCTGTGCCCGGCATTTTCCAGAAGCTTGCGCGTAGGCAGGGAATTGGACGGGTCATCCTCCACCAGCAGGACGCGCAATGCCTGCTTTTTCTTTGCTCCCCTGTCAGCAGTTCGGGCAGCGGAGGCGGGCATGGCCGAAGGAAGACTGAACGGGAGCACGACATGTACGGTGGTTCCTTTGCCAACAGTGCTTTCAACGGCAATATTGCCGCCCATAAGCTCAACAAGCCGCCTGACAATGGCCAGTCCAAGCCCAGCGCCCTGATAAACGCGGGTATATGATCCGTTGGCCTGGGAAAAGGGATAAAACAGGTTCCCAATCTCATCATCAGCAATGCCGATGCCTGTGTCCGAGACGGAGAACAGGGCCCGTAACTGTCCGCTCTTGCCTGCCGCAAAAGACACGATGTCAACCCGGACCCGTCCTTTTGGGGTAAACTTGAGGGCATTTCCCACCAGATTAAACAGGATCTGACGCACCCTGGCAGCGTCACCCAGCACCTGACAGGGAAAATCAGGATCAATGCTGCACTCCAGAACAATCTCCTTGTCCCCGGCTGTGACCGCGAACAGTTCTGAGACAGAATCACAGACTTCCCTGACCTCGAATTCAGCTTCATGAATATCCATTTTTCCGGCCTCGACCCGGGACAGGTCCAGGATATCCGATAAGAGCCTTGTCAGGCGATCAGCTGAAGTAATGGAAAGCTCAACAAGCCTTTGCTGCTCGCTGTCCAGCTCAGTCATCTTCAAAATCTGCATCACGCCCATGATACCGTTTAAGGGAGTGCGTATTTCATGGGACATATTGGCCAGAAATTCTGATTTGGCCCTGCTGGCCGCTTCAGCCTGTACCTTGGCCTGAACAAGTTCCTGCTCAGCCTTTTTTCTGGCGGTGACGTCATTGCCGATGCACAGGATCTGGGCCATGCCTCTGTCGCCAACCACCACCCGGTTGCTCCAGGATACCCAGACACGACTCCCGTCCCTGCGCATATTTTCATTCTCATTGCTGGCGTATCTTTCAGGATGAACCGCGATATCCCTGATCATGGCCGAAAGGTCCCGGTTGTGGCTGTCCAGCGGAGGCACAATGGTCCCCACAACGTTTTTGCCCAGCACTTCCTCCCTGGAATATCCGAAGAAGCTTTCCGCGTATTTATTAAAGTAAAGCAGGCGGCCCTCTTTATCCATTCTCAGGATAATGCTGTTGGAATTCTCCACCAGCTCACGGTATTTGCTTTCACTTTCCCGAAGGGCATTTTCAGCGGCTTGAAGACGCTGCTCTGTTTCCAGCTTGCTGAAAAGACGCTCAAATGATCCAGGCAGCAGTTCCATGAGGTTAATGTCTTTGACCAGGTAATCATCAGCACCGAGTTTCATCATTTCCACAGCCAGACGTTCATCACCCTGTCCGGTCATGAAAATGAAGGGAACCTCCAGACCCTGCTCCACCAGGGAGGTCACCAGTTCGCTGCCGGTGGTATCCGGGAGCTTCTGGTCCACGAGCAGAACCAGATGCTGATTTCTGCGGACATGCTCAAGGGCTTCCGCCCCTGTGGACACCCCCGCCGCCTGAAACCCGGATCTATGCAGCGTTTTTTCAATAAGTTTCCTCAGCCCCTCATCGTCTTCCACAATGAGCACTGACCTGACACTGCCGGTTTCTGAAAAATGATTCATCTCTTGCACGTTCTGCATCTCTTAGCCATCTCCGTTGACAGTGGGCACCTGGACCACGCTCAGGAAAAGCCCGAGCTGCCTGATGGCATTGACAAACCCTTCATACTCTATGGGTTTGGTAATATAGCTGCTGCATCCCAGGGCATGACACCTGCTCACCTCTCTGGGATCATCTGTGGTAGTGACCATGATCACCGGCATCTTGCGCAGTTCGGAATCAGATTTGACCCTCTCCAGAACTTCCACCCCGTCCAGCTTGGGCATGCGGATATCAAGCAGCAGAATATAGGCTCTGCCTGATTCTCTTTTTATGCCCTGGCCTCTCTTAAAAAGAAAATCCAGTATTTCCTGGCCGTCCCTGAAGTGCAGCACTTCATTAACAATACCGGCCCTGGTCAGATTTTTCCTGATAAGCCCGGCATGTCCCTCGTCATCTTCAGCAATAAGAATTACAACTTCCTGTTTCACTTTGCTGCCCTTCTGATTTAATGAGTTTACATAAGGAAAGTCTTTCTTTCCGGATGCCAAAGCTGCCTGTTTTCTTTCCGGAAACAAGAAGTTTTTTCTTTTGGCAGAAAAAGCAATCAATTATGAGCAGACTGTACCTTGATACGCTGACCTAATAATTGTGCACATTGACGCCGCCAAAAGCAAAAGAACCGTTTCCGGATGAAAACCAATTATCTGTCATAAACAGGAGGCAGAGACACAAAAAAGCGCGTCCCCAGTCCGGGTTCCGATTCAACCCAGACATCACCTGCAAGCCTCTCCAGAACCTGACGGACAATTGTCAGTCCCAGGCCTTCACCCTCTTTTCCCCCAGGATCAAGACGGTGAAAAACCTCGAATATATTCTGCTGGTGGGCCGGATCAATCCCAATACCGTTATCCTCCACGCAATACACACAGCGACCATGCTCCGCGTGTCCGCTGATTCTGACCATGCCGGGGCGGGCCGGATCCAGAAATTTCAGGGCGTTCCCCAAAAGATTGGAAAAAACCTGGGTCACCTGAACTGAGTCCCCCCGACAGGGAGGCAGGTCCCCCACATGAACGTCAACCCCGGATTCCACAATCTGGAACTCCATGGCTGAAACAACTTTGTCCATCAGCTCATTCATATTCAGCGTCTGGATGTTCAATGCCGCCCTGCCGGAGCGGGAAAGCTTGAGAAGGCCCTTGAGCAGCGCGTCCATCTGGGTTGTACTGCTTCGGATATAATGCAGGGCCTCGGAAATCCCCCTTAGAGGTTCTTTTAATGCGGACTTGAGCTCATCCATTGAATCATGCTTCTTCTCCAGAATTCTGTCCAGGTCTTTGGCTGCATACCCCAGTTCCCTGCTGTACCCGTCCACGTTGACCAAAGGTGAACGTAAATCGTGTGAAGCAATATACACCACTTGTTCCAGCTCTTTGTTCTTGGCGGCTATCAGCTGCTGCATTTTCTTGATGGCTGTAATGTCTGTTGAAATTGTGGCAAACTTGTTTCTTCCAGGGGAGACCGCAGATATTGAAAGATACTTGTCAATGGGGGCGTAGTAAACTTCAAACTGGCACGGCTCACCGGTCATGGCAACCTGGATGTACTTCTGGAAATACGGGGGGGTATCAACCTGATAGGCTTCAGTTGCCAGTTTTCCCTTGATGTCTTCTCTGCTGATGCCGGTGACACGAGAAAAGGCATGGTTACAGTCGTTTATCCTGTAGTTGACAGGCCGGCCGCTGTGATCAAAAATCAGTTCGTGCAGAACGACAACTTCGGTCATGGAGGCAAAAAGGGCATGCAGCTTTTCCTCGCTCTGCTTTAAGGCGTCCATGGCCTTACGTGTCTGGGCCCCGGCTTCTTCAGCCTGCTGCCTGGCGACCTCCGCTTCCCGGGCGGCATCCCTGGCTTTCCTGGTCTGTTCCCGTGCCTGGGCGCTTACGGCCTGTTCTTTGCGCACCATGTCCTTGAGATTGGCCACCATCTTGTTCAGCGCGAAAGACAAGACGCCAATCTCCCCCCTGGGGCTGATTTCCAGCTTTTCATCCAGGTTACCTGCTGCCACGGCATTGGCGAAAGAAACCGTCTTCAGTAGCGGCCTTAGAATGCCCAGAATAATCAGAAGCACAACAACAACTATCACCGCGACAATGCTCAGGGTCCAGAAAAGTACCGTGCCGCGGATATGTCCGGCAATGGCGTCGACATCATTGACATAGACCCCTGTGCCCACGATCCACTGCCAGGGTTCGAATTCCGCCACGTAGGACAGCTTGGGTTCTATCCTGTCCTGTTCATCGTAATACTGCCAGTGATAAGTAACGTGTCCCGAGCCTTTATCCTCAGCCACGGCCACAAATTCCAGGAAAAGATGCACCCCCTGCGGATCCTGAAAGTCGGACAGATCTTCCCCTTCCAGATCAGGTCTGAAGGGATGCATGATCATCCTGGGCTGAAAGTCGTTGATCCAGAAATAGTCAAGCCCATCCCTGCCGAAGGTCATGGATTTAATGACCTGCCTGGATCTCTCCTGGGCCTCTTCCCTGCTCAGGGAGCCTGCTTCCTCCAGCTGATGATAGTGCCTGAGAATCCCCAGGGCGGTGCTGGTCATTTCTGTGGTCTGGGTGTGCTTTTCCTGATAAATGGATTCTTTGATCACGGGGATGAGATAAAACATGATCAGAATCAGAAAGAGCACAATAGGCACAATACCTATTGCTGAAAGCTGGCTTTTAATACTGTTCATAGCCGATTGTCCCTGACCTCAGGCCCTGGCCGGAACATATTTCTGGCATCTGGCCCCGGTGTACATGACGATCATTCCTCCACTGGTTAAGTGTGCCATTTTTTACATGGCCGTGCCAAAGATTGATTCATCCGTTACTCTGGTTGTATCAAAAAAGGGTAACTTCTCAATAGTTCCCGGCAATGGAACCAAAAGAAAACACCTGGACCCCGGCCTGCGCCGGGGTGACGACCGAGAGAACTCGCCACCGCGGCACTCCATTCCGTCACCCCGGCGCAGGCCGGGGTC
>PWNK01000062.1 GCA_003557865.1 Desulfonatronovibrio sp. | reverse complement strand
TGACGGAATAAAGTGCCGCGTTGGCGAGTTCTCTCGGTCGTCACCCCGGCGCAGACCGGGGTCCAGGTGTTTTCTTTTGGTTCCATTGCCGGGAACTATTGAGAGGTTACCAAAACTATTTCGTAACCATTTGATTTTCTGTCCTTTGTCATCTGCGCCCGCAAATTAGACTTTTTGCGGGCGCATCTTAACGCCCTGCTGCATATTCTGTACATTGCGGTCCATTAAAATTCAATGCCCAATAATCACTCCTGGGACCGGCCTCAGTCCGTCCAGTCTGCCTTACCCCTGCATCCATGAAGACAGATTCCGAAATTTGTCAAAAAAGCCGCAAAATCTCTCTTGCATCAGTCTCAATTGATTTTGAGCAGGAGTTGCATTAAAAGTTTCCGGATATAATCAATTCAGGCCGGCATCAAACTTATGAAAATTACTGTAAACAATATTTCCAAAAGCTTCAGCGGGGAGGATCTTTTCAGGGAACTGAGTTTTGAAGTCAACCCCGGCTGCCGCCTGGCAGTAACCGGCCCCAACGGCTGCGGTAAGAGCACGCTGCTGAACATAATGGCCGGACTGTCCCGGCCGGACTCCGGAAACATCAGCAGGCCCAGGGAAATGAGGATCGGATACGTGGCCCAGGATCTTCTTGAAGGCCAGCTGGATGTTCCCCTGCTGGAATACGTCCTTGATGCCATTCCTGACTGGGGGGAATTCTGGCGGGAGTGGAAATTGACCCTGGCCCTGGGAGACAACAACAGGCTGACACAGTTATCCCGGAAGCAGGCAGAGATGGAAGAGGCTTACGGATACAACCCCGAGTACCGGGCTGAAATGATCCTTTCCGGACTGGGATTTGAAAAGGACAGCTTCAAAGTACCTTTGAACATGCTGTCCGGAGGATGGAGGGAGCGGGCCAAGCTGTCCAGAGTGCTCTTGCAGGGCGCGGACCTGCTGATACTTGACGAACCTACCAATCATCTGGACATGGAGGCCGTCCTCTGGCTGGAGGAATACCTGCTGAGTTTTTCCGGCATTCTTGTCCTGGTGGTTCATGACCGCTTTTTCCTGGACAAGGTGGCCACGCACGTGCTTCACCTTGGATTTGACAAGCCGTATTTCCGTCAGGGAAATTACAGTTCTTTTGCCGCGTGGCACGAACACAAAGAGCTGCTCAAAGAAAAAGAAAGAAATAAGATTTCCGGTGAAATAAGCCACCTGAAAAGTTTTGTGGATCGTTTCAGGTATAAGGCCACCAAGGCCAGGCAGGCCCAGTCCAGAATCGCGCGCATGGAGAAACTGGCGGGCAGAGTGCAGGACTTTGCAGCGGATCATAAGGGAAAAACCCTTAATTTTTCGTGGCCCAAACCCCAAAAAGCGAGCCGGGTGGCCATAACCTGCAGTGAACTGAACTTTGCGCATCCCGGCAAACAGGAGTTGTTCAACAACCTGAATTTCCAGCTTTTCCACGGTCAGAAAATCGGTCTGCTGGGCTGCAACGGTTCAGGAAAATCAACCCTGTTCAAACTCATAATCAGTCAGTTGAAGCCCCATAAGGGGTTCATCAAGCTGGGGCAGAACACCTGTCCGGCTTATTTCTCACAGCACCAGACCGACACTCTGGTCATGGAAAACACTGTAATTTCTGAAATCAGAAGACTCTCAGGAAATGATCCGGCTGAAGAAGAGATCCGTTCCGTACTGGGTCTTTTTCTACTGGATGAATCTTTCTGGGAAAGAAGGGTCCTCAGCCTGAGCGGAGGGGAAAAATCCAGGCTGATTCTGGCTTCTCTCTTTCTGGCCAGAGCCAACCTGCTTCTGCTGGACGAACCTACCAACCATCTGGATATGGAAACCAGAGAAGCGCTCATTGCCGCCTTGAAGGACTTTCCCGGAGCAGTATTCATAATCGCCCATGACCGCTTCCTGCTGTCCGAGGTTGCCGGTGAAGTCTGGTCCCTGGAAGCTTGCGCTATTGTCCAGCACGGAGTAGGGTTCAGCCAGTATTATCAGCAATATTGCAATGCTCCCCAAAAGACCGCGTGTCTCAGGGAACAGGAACCCTGTGCCGACAAGAAAACCGGCAGTTCTCAGAAGCAGAGGCGCAGGGAACAGGCTCAGCTGCGCAACAGGTATTACCAGCTGATCAGGCCTCTTCAGGAGAAATTCCAACGGCAGGAGGCCAGCCTAGAACAATCTTTGCGCAGACAGGAAGAAATTGAATCCCTTTTGGCCCGGACCGAAACATACCAGTCACTGGAAAGATTTAAAAAATTGCACATTGAATACCATAAGCTTGTCAAGCAAAATGAGGACCTGATGCAGCAGCTTGAGGAACTGGAGCTTAAAATGGGAGAGATTGAGAAAGAAAGGCAGGAAACCGGCCTTGAAACGGGCTGAACTCCAGGAAAGCCCAGAGCCGTGCATGGACTGAATCACCGCATGAACCAGTTGCAGACCGCAGGGGGCACTGATTGGACAGTGGTCGCCGCGGGGATTGTCATCAGGAAAAAACTGATCCTGGCTGTAAAAAGACCTCCGGGCAAGATCCTGGCCGGATTCTGGGAATTCCCGGGAGGAAAGGCCTTGCCCGGAGAGCCGGCGCACCAAGCTCTGAGCAGGGAGCTTGACGAAGAACTGGGGATAATTCCCAGTGATTTCCGGTTGTGGACCAGGGTTAAAAAGAGTTATGCGCATCTCAACGCTCATGTCCATTTTTATCTGATTTATAAATATGAAGGTCAGATTTTTCCCAGGGAGAACCAGGAGATGGCCTGGATAGATCCCGCCAGGACATGCGGAGCAGGGTTTCTCAAAGCTGACCGTAAAATTTTGAAAAGGGTTGTTTATCATTTATGAATGAGCTTTCTCCTGCCTCCAGGCTGACCAGGTGGGCAGGGCTTGATGAAAAGCAGGTCAGGATCATCAGGGAGGAACAGTCCCGGCAGAAAGTAGATTTTGCCAGAGCGGCGCTGTCCTCCAGGGTGATCACTGAACAGCAGTACCGCGATTTCATGGCCATGACCATGGGGTTGCCCGTGGTAGAGCCGGACGCCCTGACCGCCCCGGCAAAGGTCATGGAAATCATGGACAGGGCAAGATGGAACAGATACCAGACCGCACCCTTTTACGTCCACAACCAAAAAATATACCTGGCCTGTTTCGAACCGGACAACATAACCGCCCTTGACGACATCCGGTTTATGACCGGACTCGATCCGGTGGTGCACCTGGCCACCAGGTCCTCAATCTCAAAGGCCATTGACAGACTCCAGGAAAAAGCAGGGGATGACTTTGAAGATCTGCTGGCGGACATGGCTGCCAGGGATCTTTCCATTTCTGAGGATGAGGCTCAAAGGGAAGAAACATCAACCCTGGAAGCCGCTTCCCAGGTGCCTGTCGTCAAGATGGTCAACCTGATCATCATTGAAGCCCTGAAAAAAAAGGCGTCGGATATCCATATCGAACCATATGAAAAAGATTTCAGGGTCAGGATGCGCCTAGACGGGATGCTCAAGGAAGTCATGCGCCCGCCCATGCCCATGAAAAATTCCATTATTTCCAGAATCAAAATAATGTCGCATCTAAATATTGCCGAGAAAAGGCTCCCTCAGGACGGCAGAATCAAGGTCAGGACTCCTGATGGCAAGGATATTGAGTTCCGGGTCTCCATCCTGCCCACCTTGTTTGGTGAAAAAGTGGTCATGAGAGTTCTGGACAAGTCAGTGCTTGAGGTGGACATGATCAAGCTGGGGCTGGAAAAGAAGTCCTTCATGGCCTTTGAAAAAGCCATCCAAAAACCCTACGGCATGGTTCTGGTTACCGGGCCAACAGGGTCCGGCAAAACAACATCGCTCTATTCGGCCATAATGGAGCTCAACAGTGAAGCGGTGAACATTTCCACGGCTGAAGACCCTGTAGAGTTCAGCCTGAAAGGAGTCAACCAGGTCCAGGTTCTGGAGGATGTGGGACTCAGTTTTGCGTCTGCACTACGCTCTTTTCTGCGTCAGGACCCGGACATAATCCTGGTGGGAGAAATCAGAGACCTGGAAACGGCCGAAATTGCGGTCAAGGCCGCTTTGACCGGCCACCTTGTTTTGGCCACCCTGCATACCAATGATGCTGCTTCCACCTTGACCAGGATGATCAATATGGGCATTGACAACTTCCTGGTGGCCTCGTCGGTGAATGCCATCATGTCTCAGCGCCTGGTTCGCCGGCTTTGCCCTGCCTGCAAAACTTCCCACGAACTTGATGAGCAGGCCCTTTTGGAAATGGGCATGTCCGGTAATGATCTGCAAAAGGCAAAGGTATTCCAGGCTCATGGATGCGATGAATGCAACCAGACAGGCTACCGCGGACGGACCGGCCTGTACGAGGTGCTCACCGTAAGCCCGAGGATTCAGGAGCAGATCCTGGCCGGGTCCGGTGAGCTGGACCTGCGAAAAACAGCCCTTGAAGAGGGCATGATCACCATGCGTCAAAGCGGGTTGATTAAAATGGCCCAGGGACTTACTTCAGCTCAGGAAGTTCTGAGGACGACCACCATCTGAAAACCATCACGGTGATAAGCATCCAAAGACAAAGAACAGCAGACTGTTAAATGTAAACCAGGCAGGTCTCATGCCCATATTTCTCTACAAAGCCCGAAGCCGATCCGGAAAAAAGATCAGGGGTGATCTCGACGCCCCCAGTCTGGACATGGCTTTAAACGTCCTCAACAGGAGAGGACTGTCGGAAATTAAGGTCAAACCCAAGCCCAAGGACATTCTTGAGGGCACCTTCCTGGAAGGCAGGGTCACTTCCAGGGATATGGTCATTTTCAGCCGGCAGTTTTCCACCATGATCAATTCAGGGGTTCCCATCCTGCAGTCCCTTCAGGTCATGTGCCAGCAGACTGAAAACAAGATACTGCGCCGCAAGCTGTACGAGGTAAAAAACGACATCGAAGGGGGGGCCTCTCTTTATGACGCCCTGAAAAAACACAAGGACGTATTCGACGACCTGTACACCAACATGGTGGATGCCGGAGAGACCGGAGGCGTGCTGGACGTGGTCCTTGACCGGCTGGCCCAGTACATAGAAAAGGCAGCCAAACTCAAGGCCAGAGTTAAAAGCGCCATGATTTATCCCGGAGTAATCATTACTGTGGCCATTGCCGTTATTGCCATCATTCTCATTTTTGTAATTCCCACCTTTGAACAGATGTTTGCCGATTTTGGAGGCGCTCTTCCCCTGCCCACCCAGATAGTCATCAATCTGAGCCGGTTTACAACCGCAAACATTGTGTACATTATTTTTGCGCTGATAGCCGCCTTCATTGCCTTTAAACTTTTTTACCGCTGGGAACCCGGAAAGATCCTGGTGGACAACTGGATACTTTTTCTGCCCGTATTCGGCCCCCTGCTGCGCAAAGTGGCTGTGGCCAGGTTCAGCAGGACTCTGAGCACCATGATTTCTTCGGGCGTGCCAATATTAAACGCCCTGGACATTGTTTCCAGGACATCCGGAAACAAGACCGTGGAACTGGGTGTGATGGAGGCCAGAAAAAGCATCTCCGAGGGCCAAACCCTGGCTGAACCTCTTGACGAAACAGGGGTCTTTCCTCCCATGGTCATTCACATGATATCCATTGGCGAGGCTACAGGGGCTCTGGATAACATGCTTGGGAAAATTGCTGATTTTTATGATGATGAAGTAGATGTTGCTGTTGAAACTTTGACCTCACTGCTGGAACCGATTATGATCGTTATCCTCGGAGTTATTGTGGGAGGACTGGTGGTGAGCATGTATCTGCCCATATTCCAGATTGGAGATGTGCTTTAGCTAGTTTTCATCCAGAAACGGTTCTTTTTCCTTTTGGCGGCGTCAATCTGCAAAATTATTCGTCAACTTATGTAAGATACGCCTCCTCATAATTGTCTGATTTTCTTGCCAAAAGAAAAAACTCCTCGTTTCTGGAAAGAAAACCAACAGTTTCCGCATCCGCAAAAAAAAGACTTTCCGGATGGAAACTAGCTATCAAGGAGCGTAAGCTTGAAAATAAGCCGACTGATATCAGATAATCAGAATTTCATTTCCCTGGAGTTTTTCCCTCCCAAGGATAAATCGGCCTGGCCAGCTTTCTTCGACCAGGTGGAGAAGCTGAAGGTTGTCAACCCGGTTTTTGTTTCCGTGACTTACGGTGCAGGGGGAAGCACTCAGGACAGGACTCTGGAAATTGTGAATATCATGAAAGCTCAGATGGGCCTTGAGCCCATGGCCCATCTGACCTGCGTCGGGGCTTCCCGGGAAAGGATCATAAATTTCCTGAATCAGCTGGAAGAGGCTGAAGTGGAAAACGTCCTGGCCCTGCGGGGTGATCCTCCCAGGGGTGAATCACATTTTGTCCCTGACAGCGAACACTTCCGCCACGCCTCTGACCTGGTGGGCTTTATCCGAGAGCGGTTTCCAGGGATGTGCGTTGGCGTGGCAGCCTATCCTGAAGGCCATGTGGAGGCTGACAGCCTGGACCAGGACCTTTTTTACCTGAAGAACAAGCTGGACCTTGGGGGCCAATTCGCCGTGACCCAGCTTTTTTTCGACAACAGCCATTATTTCAGGTTCGTGGATAAAGCCAGAAGCATGGGCATTGACAAGCCGCTGATTCCAGGAGTGTTACCCGTTACCAGCCTGAATATGATCAGAAAAAGCATAAACCTGAGCGGAGCGTCTCTTCCTCCGGGCTTCATGGAGTCACTTGAGGACGCGGAAAAAAACGGCGGGCCTGAAGAAGTCAAAAAAGTCGGCACCAGACATGCCATTGCCCAGGTCAGGGGACTCCTGGAAGGAGGGGCTCCGGGAGTACACCTTTACACCCTGAACAAGGCCCGGACCTGCCTGGATATTGTCAGAGCCCTGAACATTTAACGCCCCAGATCTACAGGAGAATACCTTTATGTCCACTCATCCAGTTGTAGCAGTGGTCGGAGCAACCGGCGCCGTGGGAAGAGAAATGCTCAAGACCCTTGAACAGAGAAACTTTCCGGCAAGGGAGGTCATCCCCCTTGCTTCGTCCAGGTCAGCGGGCAGCAGGATTTCCTTCAAGGGCCGGGAGCTGACTGTCCAAGAACTCGGGAGCGAATCTTTCAAGGGAGTAGACCTGGCCGTATTTTCAGCCGGAGGGTCCACATCCGAAAAATTCGCCCCGGTGGCCGTAAAATCAGGGTGCGTGGTTGTGGATAATTCAAACGCCTGGCGCATGCATGATCAGGTGCCCCTGGTGGTGCCCGAGGTAAACCCGGAAGCCCTTGACAGCCACACGGGGATCATTGCCAACCCCAACTGCTCCACCATTCAGATGGTTGTGGTTTTAAAACCCCTGCACGACGTCGGGACCATTAAAAGGGTCATAGTTTCAACCTACCAGGCTGTTTCCGGTTCGGGACAGAAGGCGGTGGAAGAGCTGGAGTCCCAGGTCAAGGCCCTTTTTTCCATGCAGGAAGTAGTGTCCCAAGTGTACCCCCACCAGATCGCCTTCAACTGCCTGCCGCACATAGATGTCTTTCTGGAAAACGACTACACCAAGGAAGAAATGAAAATGGTCAACGAGACCAGGAAAATCATGGGAGACGACAATATCCGTGTCAGCGCCACCACGGTGCGCGTCCCGGTATTTTTCGGCCACAGCGAATCAGTGAACATTGAAACCGAAAAAAAAATAACCCCTCAGCAGGCCAGGGCCATCCTCACCCAGGCACCAGGAGTCAAAGTCCTGGATAATCCTTCAGAGAAGATATACCCCATGCCCCTGTTCGCCGCAGGCCAGGATGATACATTTGTCGGCCGTATTCGCGAAGACGAGACCATAGACAATGGCCTGAACATGTGGATAGTGGCGGACAACATCAGAAAAGGAGCGGCCCTGAACACCATTCAGATCGCCGAGCTGCTGGTGGAAAAGAACCTGCTGCGCGTGCCATAACCCCGGAGTAATTTATTGTGATAACCATTGCCTCCACTGACCGGTACGTCCAGAAACTCCTGGAACTGCCCAGACCCGGAGAAGAAAACATCTTTGCCTTTTACGATCACCGGATCAGCCTGATCTGCCAAGACCCCAGAGTAATGCTTATCCCTCTGGACGACCATTTTATCCACCGCGGAGACGGAGTTTTTGAAACCGCCAAGTTCATTGCCCGCAAAATCTACCAGCTCGATGCTCACCTGGAACGGATGGAAAAAAACTGCAGGGCGATTTTTCTAGACCCGCCGGTTTCATTCGCCGCGATCAGGGAGCTGGTGCTGGATGTAGCCAGGGCCGCCGACAAAGAGGACGGTTACCTGAGCATATTCATGGGCAGAGGTCCAGGCGGGTTTTCCATTGATCTCAGGGAGTGTCCCCGACCCAGCCTGTATATCGTGGCCAGAAGGTATAAACATCATCCTCAATCATTCTGGGAAAAAGGGGTCACAGCCTTCAGGTCTGAAAAGCCGGCCAAACAGAGTTACATGGCCAAGATCAAGTCGGTCAATTACCTGCCCAACGTGCTCATGAAAAAAGAGGCGGTGGATAAGGGGTACGACTTTGCCCTGTGCTTTGATGAAAACGACAACCTGGCAGAAGGCTCCATTGAAAACGTGATCATGGTCAATGATCAGGGCAAGATCATCATTCCCGACCTGAGCAACGCCCTGACCGGAACCACCCTGATGCGGGCCATTGACCTGATTAAAAACGAGGTCCCCTTTGTTTTCCGCACCATTCAGGAATGGGAAGTCTACGAGGCCAGGGAGGTCATTCTCCTGGGCACCACCCTGGACGCGGTAAGCGTAGTCAGGTACAACGGAAAACCTATTCATGATGTTCGTCCCGGCCCTGTAAGCAAAAGACTCAGGCAGCTGATACTTGAAGATATCCAGAAAAACGGGGTCCCTTTTTAAGACCCTGAAAGGAGGCTATTCAGCATGAAAGGATTTGAAAAAGCCCTGGCTGTGGGTCGACCTGAAAATATTGTCAGGTTGTTCCCCAATTCAAAGGCATTGCTTGTAAGCGGAAAATTTATTGATCTGGCCATGCTGAAAAAAGGCAAAGCCATATGCATGGCTGTAAACGGAAGGAACCAGTTCATCATCCGTGGAGCCCTCAAGGCCGCTCAACGGGCCAACTCCGTGCTGATCATGGAAATCGCCAGGTCAGAAGGTGGCACCAGCGCCTACTGCGCGGTGAATTTCTGGAACATGGCCCGGCAGGTTGATGCCTTCTGCAACGAACTGGGCATCACCATCCCTGTGGCAATACACGCTGATCATTACGGTATCAAAAAAGAATCGGACATTGCCCCGGCCAAAGAAGAAATTCCTTCCCTGTTTGAAGCTGGGGTTACTTCCATAGCGGTTGACGCTTCGCACATGCCTGATGATCAGAACCTGCTTGCCAGCATCGATATCATTAAAAGCGTAATCCCCCCATGGGCCGGACTTGAGACTGAAGTGGGCGAGATCAAGGGCAAGGAAGGCCTTTCCACTGTGGAGGAGGCCCTGTTTCTCATTCAGGGACTGAACGCCCACGACATATTTCCCAACTGGATCGCCCTGAACAACGGAACAACCCACGGAATTCAGGCCAGCGACCAGGGTATCCAGGTGGGATTAACCGCGGATATTCACGCGGCACTGGAAAAATACAGGGTCTCAGGAGCCCAGCACGGAACTTCCGGGAACAGTTCAGACAGACTTAGGGAGATTGCGGAAACAACCCGAACCACCAAGGCCAATGTGGCCACTGCTCTGCAGATGATCTCCTGGGGTCTTGAAGTCAATGACTACGGCAATGCCATTCTTGACCCCGACGGCAACTTTATTAAACTGAAAAATGAAGGAGTTTCAGAGGAACTCTGGCAGGAGATGCTCAGCTACGCCCATGAAAGGCAGTGGAAAGGAGGCAACTTCAAAAAACTGAACCTTCCCTTTGAAAATAAACTCCTGGCCCAGCCCCAAAAAATCCGCCACAGGATGGCGGCCAGGGTTGAGGAATTCACCTATTCCATGATGGTTGATGTTTTTGATTCCAGGGATACCGCGGATATCGCCATTGATCTCATAAACCGGACCGGCAGCCCTGATCCAGGCCCCAAGGCTGCCCGCATTGAGGATCCAGGAGAATGGACCACAGAAAAAATCACGCAGAGGGCCAGATTGTTCAGCACAGATAAAGGACCTGCCGGGGACTTTGACGACTGAATTTGGAAACCGGACCTCAGTGCTGAGCACAGCCTGAACGGCCGGAATGTACCCGCTAATGCCCTGTTCTTATTACCCGGCTGCCCAGAATTGTCTCTTATGACTCCAAGGGGACGATCAGCGCGATCCAAGCATCCGTTCATAAACCAGGATGTAATCCCTGGTCATTCTTTCCAGGCTGTGCCTTTCCAGGACATAATCATGGGCACTCTGGACCATCTGTCTGAATTTTTCCGGGGCATTGAGGAGTTCACTTATACTCCGGGCCAGGCAGGCGTGGTCACCCACCGGACATAAAAGCCCCCTTCCGGATACCAGTTTTTCCAGGCCCCCTGCCCTGGTGGACACCACCAGAATCCTGTACCTGAAGGCCTCCAGCACACTGCTGCCCAGGCCCTCTTCCTGGGAACTCATGACAAAGACGTCCATAACTGGCAGGTATCTTTCCACTTCCCGGTCAAAGCCCATGAGCAGATACTCATGCTCAAGCCCCAGATCATGGACCATGGACCTGACCCTGTTTTCCAGTTCTCCCCGGCCGAAATGAACAAAGATAAACTTGTGCGAAGTGATCTTCTTCAGTTCATGGACCCCCCTGACCATGGTCAGGGGATCCTTGTGGGGCACCATGGCCGCTATGGTTCCCATAATTTTATGTGCAGGATACCGTTCTTTGAGCTCCAGGGCTTTTGCTGATGCTGGCAATGCTTCTCTGGAGGTATCAATGCAGCTTGGTATTACATCAATATCTTTTGAGGGCAGGAAGGTCTGAAGAATATCTTTGATGGCCGGTGAGATGGCCACTAACCCGTCTGTAAACCTGTACTTTAATCTTGATACCGCCCCCCGGGGCCTGAAATCAACTCTTCTGGTGTAAAGAACCTTCCGTCTGTGAAAAGGTCT
>PWNK01000129.1 GCA_003557865.1 Desulfonatronovibrio sp. | reverse complement strand
ATGGTTGCTGAAAAAAATTTACATGGTCCTATCTTGCAATTTTTATCAAAACTATTTGCTTTATTGTAACAGTTTAGCCTTTTTTAAGGAAAACAGGGGACAGTCCGGCACCCACTTAAGCTGATTTTTCCAAGGCTTTCTGTAAATATTTCCTGCTGAAGTGGGTGCCGGACAGTCCCCGTGCCACATACAAATGGCTAAACTGTTACGCTTTATTTAAAAAATAAATGAAGAAATTAGCTTCATGCTTCATCATCAGCAGAACCCAAATCTTGAAAACCTTCATCATCAATCCCGGCAATGCTCAAAAAGCGGATGAAGTCTTTTTTTTCTGCCAGGACCGTGTTTTTCAGAGGAAATTAACAGGAATATGAGCATAGTCACTGATCACTGCTTGTGCATATACATCGGACCGGTGGTCACCAACCCGGGACTTTACATCAGGCTGAGATTATAATAAAGAGTGCTCCCAATTCACAACGTCTAAACATAATCAGGGAGAGAAAAATGGAAGATCATCTAAGACAGGCACTGGAAATAGTCAAGGCCCAGGCAGGAGTCCGGAACATGACTGAGGAAGAGATAAACTCCATGATCATTTCGGTGACCAGAGGAATACAGTCCGCCCTGTCTGAAGAGCCCCGGCCCGAGGATCAGCAGGAACCGGTGGTTGATCCCAAAAAGTCCCTCAAGGAAAGAAGTGTTGTCTGTCTGGAATGCGGAAAGCAGTTCAAGGTGATTACCCGAAAGCATCTGGCCAAGCACGATCTTACTCCTGAAGAGTACAAGCACAAATGGGGCCTTAAGAAGGACACTTCTCTTGTCTGCAAGTCCCTGGCCCGGAATCGGCGAAAAAAGATGCAGGAAATGGAGTTGTGGAAAAAGCGTGCACCCAGGGCCTAAAATGATTGAAAGAGAATCAGCCATAATTTTCCCTGGTCAGGGCTCCCAGGAAAAAGGAATGGGAAGGGATCTGGCTGAAGTGGAAGTGCAGGCCATGGAGCTCTGGAGAAAAGCCGAAAAAATATCCGGACATCCCCTGCGCGAAATTTTCTGGGACGGGACTGCCGAGGACATGTCCAGAACTGAATTCCTGCAGCCCGCTTTGACCGTGGTCAACCTCAATCTCTGGTTCTTCTTCCGGAACAGGCTGCAGGCCCGGGCCATGGCCGGACACAGCCTGGGTGAGTATTGCGCTCTGTGTTCTTCCGGAGTTCTTGAAGCTGAACAGACTCTTGAGCTTGTCTCCCTGAGAGGCAGGCTTATGGCCGATTCAGGCCTCGACTCACCGGGAGCCATGGGGGCGGTGCTTAAGCTGGATCTGTCAAAGGTTGAAGAATTGGCAGCTAAAGCTTCCCAGGAATCAGGCCAGACTCTGGTAGTGGCCAATTACAACACAGCTGCGCAGTTTGTGGTCAGCGGTCACGGGGCTGCCGTCAAGGTCATGGAAAAAATGGTCAGCGAGTCAGGCGGCAGGCTGGTTAGACTCGCTGTAAGCGGAGCTTTTCACAGCCCGCTTATGGCCGAAGCTGCCCGGGAACTGGCCGGGATGATGAACAGAATTCACTGGAAAGCCCCTAGTTGCGAAGTGTTTTTTAATTCTACCTCCAGGCCGGAATACAATCCTGAGAAAATCAAGGAACTGATGCAGAAACAAATGACATCTCCCGTGTACTTCTTTCAATTGATAAATAACATCAGCCAGAAGGGCTTAAGCAGCTATATCGAACTGGGTCCAAAAGGAATCCTGACCAGGATGGTCTCCCAGATTCTGGGAAAAGACAAGAAAGTCAGCGCTGTCAACATCAGCGGAATTAATGACCGGCATAAGCTGAAAGCCGCAGACGGTTGAACGTTTAGAATGATATCCTTTCATCTGAAAACGCATACCCATGTACGGACCGGCCTGAAGCCGCCAGCCCGGGGTCCGGGCCTGTTGTTTGCAAACGGGCAGTGTTCCCCCAAACATGATTGATGGACATTAAATGAGCGCGCAAAAATATCTGATTAACCTGCTTTCAGAAGTCCTGGCCCAAATGGGATTGGAATGGCCGGAAAAGGCATCTGTGGAGCCCCCCAGGGAAAAGAAATTCGGAGACCTGGCCTGCAACGCAGCCATGATCCTGGCCAAAACGGCCCGCTGTAACCCCAGGGACCTGGCGAACCAAATCAAGGAGCATATTCTTAAGAGGGAATCATACCTGGAATCCGTCCAAACCGCAGGACCCGGCTTTTTAAACTTCACCTTTAAGAAAAATTTCTGGCAAAGCATTATTCAGCAGATCAACAATGAAAAAAAGGCCTTTGGAAGGTCCGGTCATGGCCAGGGGAAAAAAGTTCAGATTGAGTTCGTGTCAGCCAATCCAACAGGCCCCCTGCATATCGGCCATGGCCGGGGCGCTGCTGTAGGAGACTCTCTCGCGCGGATAATGCGTTTTGCCGGATACGAAGTGTCCACTGAATACTATCTCAATGACGCCGGAAGGCAGATGATGGTCCTTGGGAGATCAGCCTGGATCAGGTATCAGAACATTTGCGGCATTGATGCCGAACTTGATGAGGGCCATTACCAGGGGGAATATCTTTTGGAAGTGGCCCAGGCCATATTCACGGAAATGGGCAGAGGCCTTCTGGAAATGGAAGAAAGCGAGGCCCTTTCCATCTGCCGCAAAACAGCTGTGCATATGATCCTTGAGGGCATTAAGAAGGATCTTTCCGATTTTCATGTGGAGCACCAGGTCTGGTTTTCTGAAAACAGCCTTATTGAGGATAATATCGTCAGTGACACCCTGGATATGCTTCTGGAAAAAGGAATGGCTTATGAACACGAAGGAGCCCTGTGGTTCAGAAGCACGGCCCTGGAAGATGACAAGGACCGGGTTTTGAGAAAATCAGACGGGACCCTGACTTATTTTGCCTCCGACATAGCCTATCACAAGAACAAGTATGACCGTGGCTATGATTTACTGGTAGACATATGGGGGGCCGATCATCACGGCTACGTGCCCCGGATGAAATCAGCGGTTGCGGCTCTGGGCAAAAGCCCGGACAGCCTTGAGGTCATTCTGGTTCAGCTGGTTAATCTTCTCAGGGAAGGCAAGCAGATAGCCATGTCAACCCGGGCCGGAGAGTTTGTGGCATTAAGGGATGTCTTGCGCGAAGTGGGCAGGGATGCCTGCCGGTTCATGTTTCTCAGCCGCAAAAGTGACAGCCACCTTGATTTTGACCTGGAAATGGTCAAAAAAAGGACCATGGATAACCCGGTTTATTATGTTCAGTATGCCCATGCCAGAATATGTTCTCTTTTTGATAAAGCGGCTGAGAAAGGTATCCGGGCAGACAGCAGCTTTCTGTCCTCGTTAGATCTGCTTGATACTCAGCAGGATCTGGATATTCTGAAAAAGATGGCCGAATTCCCGGACATAATTGCTGCTTCAGCCAGGAACCTCAGTCCTCATCATCTCAGTTTTTACCTCATGGAGCTTGCAGGAAGCCTGCATCGTTATTATACTGTTAATCCTGTGCTGACAGCTGAAAGCCATGACCTGATCAGGTCCAGGATGGTTCTGTTCATGGCCGTGGCAACAGTACTCAAAAATGGACTGTATTTGCTCGGTGTCTCAGCCCCGGAAAGGATGTAGCGGTTAAAATGGCGCCAAAAAATCAAAAAAAACCAGGCAGGTCTCCAAAAACCAGGTTCAAGATGGAGCTCAACCTTTCCAGAGCGCTCTCTTTGTGTGCTTTTGCGGTTCTGGCCATGGTCTGGTCCTTTATTCTCGGGGTATTTGTGGGCAGGGGGTATAATCCGGAAGATATGCTTCCTGATATGGTCAAAGTCCTGCCTGATTCCATAAAGGAAATGCCGGCTCAAAAAATTCTCAGACCTGAGGAACTTGATTTTTTTTATAACCTGAGATCAACCCCTGCGGAAAAGAGCATTCAGCCCGGAGCAAGAAGTCAAAGTGCGGCATTATCCAGGCCCGAGCCTCCAGTTCCTGTTCAGGATGACCCACCAGTTTCTTCTCCGGAGCCGGCGGCCGCTGTTGCCACCTATATCTATTCCTACCAGGTGGGCAGCTTTCAAACCATGAACAGGGCAATTGAACTTCAGCAGCAGCTCATGAGCCAAGGCATCACCGCCAGTATTTCCGATGCTTTCGTAAACGACAATCCCTGGTACAGGGTTATAGTGGAGTTTGAAAGCACGGACCAGGGAAGATCCAGGGTTATGCAAAAACTGAGGTCGCAGGGAATAACCGAGCCGGTTTTTCGCGGCAGAAGGCCTTCCTGAAAGATGCGGCTGCAGCCGGATAATCCGTCTTCTTCTGTTGTCTGTCATCTGGCCCTGCAAAAAAGGATTTTTGCAGGCGCATCCTGAAATCTTTTTTTCAACTTCAGATTAAGCTGACTACGAAACTGAAAAATCCTGCCGGTTTTTACAAACCTGAAGGGCTGACTTCTGCCCGGTCAAAACTGCTGTTCGTCAAATAATCCCGGCGGCCAAAGGTCATCCCGGACAAAAACATTGACGAGACACCTTATCTTAACTTAGACTTTAAAGGTTTGTCTGCACAGAAAAGCCTGGTTTTGTCTTGCAGGTCATTAATTATCTGTTTTGGAGGATATATTAAATGTTTACAAATACTTTTGTTCCCAGCCGGGTTTTTTTCACCCGGGGAATAGGACGCCACAAGAACAAGCTTCAGTCATTTGAGCTGGCCTTGAGGGACGCCGGAATAGAAAAACAGAACCTGGTATATGTTTCCAGCATTTTTCCCCCCAACTGCAGACTGCTCACCCTGGAGGAAGGGGTAAAAGAGCTGCTTCCCGGACAGATAACCTTTTGTGTCATGGCCAGAAACGCCACCAATGAAAAGGGAAGACTCGTCGGTTCCGCGGTGGGCATGGCCTTTCCCGCGGCCAAGAGTCAATATGGATATATATCTGAACATACTGCCTTTGGTGCTGATGAAAATGAAATTGGGGACTTTGCCGAGGACCTGGCCTCGACCATGCTGGCCACAACTCTGGGGATAGATTTTGACCCGGAAAAGGATTATGATCAGAGACGCCAGATATACATGATGAGCGGACAGATTGTTGACTCAACATCAGCACCGTGCGTAACCACCGGTGTAGCCGGGCTGTGGACCACAACCATTTCCGCCGCGGTTTTTTTGCCCTGACAGTTGCGGCCTAGAGCAGGTTCCAAAAGAGCGGCCCGGCAAAACAGGGATATCTGTCCTGCCCGGGTAACGGTTTTTACCCCGTTATGTTGATTATTTATAACAATTCAACACAATACGGAATATGGTTTTCAAAGGCACTGGATTCCGGCTCCCGGTTCAAGCCCGGGACAAGCTTCGCCGGAATGACGGTAACTGGTAGCAACCTGCTTTAACCGTCACCCCGGACTTGATCCGGGGTCCAGGTCTTCTTCTTTGATCTTGCTGAATAGATACAACTTTTCAACCAAGAGCTTCATCATATGTACAACAATTTTCTGGACCTGGAACCGGGGCGTCCCGGACTTTTTCCGATTCATGTCTGGCCGGTTCCCTATCAGGGAACCGTGAGCTATGGCGACGGAACCAAAAACGGTCCTGAAGCCATTCTTAAGGCCAGCTACCAGATTGAGCCCTATGACCCTGAGCTAGCAGCCGATATTTCAGAGCTCTGTTCTTTCAAAACCCTGGAGCATCAAAGGCCGATAGTTTCCGGACCACAACACCTTTATCAGCAAATGCGGGAGTTACTTGAAGAGTTTGATGCTGCCGGTGATTTTTTTCTGACCCTTGGAGGTGAGCATTCCATTTCTTTGCCCCTGGTGGAATTTTATGCCCGAAAACATCCTGGCCTGGCTGTTATCCAGATTGATGCCCACGCGGATTTGAGGCAGGACTTTGAAGGCAGCCCCTATTCTCATGCCTGTATTATGGCCAGGATCAGGGACCTTGGGCTCAAAACAGTCCAGATCGGTATCAGAAGCTTCACCAGCATTGAGGCCGATTATATCAGGAACAATCCTGATCACATTTTACCGCTGTATCCCTGGGATCTTCCGACGCCGCAGCAGGCCGCTCTGATGGTCAGAGAATTTACAGGCAAAGGGCCGGTATACGTTTCTTTTGACGCCGACGGACTGGATCCATCCTTCATACCCGGAACCGGGACCCCTGAACCCGGGGGGCTCAGTTATACATGGATAAAGGATTTCTGGAAATCATTGTGGCCCGGCCCGAAACTTGTGGGCATGGATTTTTGTGAGCTCTCGCCAATTCCAGGAAGCGTTGTCTCGGAATCAACAGCTGTCAAATGCATCCTCAAAGTGTTGACCTCGTATTTTTCAACAGCCCGCCTAAAGCTTTAGCTGCTGCATATCATGAAAAACAAAAAACAGATTAGAAACATTGAAACTCTTGGTAATCCGGCAGACCTGGGATTGAAGCCCCTTGAATCGCTTGATCCTGACAGGATCGCTGATTTTGATGAACTGCTCACAGCCATGTCTAGGACTTCCTTCAACGGACGCAGCCTTGGGGAGGCTCTGGACGTAATGGAAGAGATGATAACTGATCCCGAGTGTCTGGTTGTGGGAACCTTTTCCGGAGCGATGACAGTGGCCAAAATGGGAACCATCATCTGCAGGATGATCGATAATGGCTGGCTGGATGTGATTATCTCCACAGGGGCATTAATGGCCCACGGATTCATTGAATCCATAGGTCTTAAGCACTACAAGTATGAAAAGCATCTCATGGATGACAAGGATCTCTTCGCGCATGGTTTCAATAGAGTCTATGATACCCTGGAACCTGAAATTAATTTCATCCAGGCCGAAGACATCATCCACAGAGTAATGCAGGAAATTAATGAAGATGAGCTGCTTTGCTCGGAGGTAATCTGCCGCAAGATCGGCAAGTATCTCCATGAAAACTTCCAGGGAGCCGGAATACTCAAAAGCGCCTATGATAAAAATGTTCCGGTATATATACCCGCCTTCACGGATTCGGAGCTGGCCCTGGATATTGCAACGCATATGCTCCGCAAAAACAGCAGGCTGCTGGAAAGCCATGACTGCTCAGAGCCCCCATATCCTTTCAACCCCTTTCTGGATCTCATGAGTTATACCCGGAAAATTGCCGGCAGCAGAAAAATCGGGTTGTTTACCATTGGCGGTGGAGTTCCCAGAAACTGGGCTCAGCAGGTTGGTCCATTTCTGGAAATAGCCAATCAGCGTCTGGAGAACATTGACCTGCCCCTGCGCAGGTTTCAGTACGGGGTGAGAATTTGCCCTGAGCCAGTGCACTGGGGAGGATTATCAGGGTGCACATACCAGGAGGGGGTTTCCTGGGGTAAATTCGTGCCCAGGGACCAGTGAGGAAGATACGCTGAAGTATACTCAGACGCCACAATTGCCTGGCCCATTTTGATCAAGGGCCTGCAGCAGAGGCTTGCCAAGAGCAATAAGTCAATTTAGGGGGGTTAACCCTGATTTTCAATCCAGTGCACAGCAGCCTGAAAGTCAAGACTTCCGGCATAAATGGCCCTGCCGGTAATGGCCCCTTCCAGTCCCCTTTTACTCAGGGGGTAAATCTGCTGAATATCTTCCAGCACGGAAACACCTCCAGCGGCGATGACCGGCTGAGAAGTCAGGGAAAGCATCTTTTCCAGGGCGCTCAGATTAATCCCGCTTTGCATTCCGTCCCTGGAAATGTCTGTGTAGACAAAAAAAGAGCTGCCGCAGCTTTCCAGAAGGGGAACAACGTCTTCCATCATCAGGCCGGTGTCAGCCACCCAGCCTCTTGACTTGAGCCTTCCGTTGCGGGCGTCAAGAGAAACGCCGACACGGCCGGGATACTCCATGCACAGGTCGGCAAACATGCTCTTGTCCTCAATGGCCATGGTCCCGATGATTATGCGCTGAACACCGGCGTCAATGTATGCCGCCGCGCAATGAATATCCCTTATCCCGCCGCCCAGCTGGACAGGAATATTCACCTGCCTGCAGATATCTTTTATCAAACCCTGGTTGACCGGTTTACCGGAAAAAGCGCCGTCAAGATCAACGAGATGAAGCCACCTGGCTCCGAGTTCCTCCCAGCGCAGGGCCATGGAAACAGGATCAGAAGAAAAAACAGTAACTTCATTTTCCAGGCCCTGTTTAAGCCTCACGCATTGACCGCTCTTGATATCAACAGCTGGAAAAAGTATCATAATCCTAGCTCCCTTATACCGTATTCCAGACCTTCTCTGGCCAGTTCACGCGCCGAAACCCATCTTCCCCCTCGCTGAAAAAAACGGCCCAGATGCAAAAGATTCTCACTGAGGGAGACCTGTTTCTCATCAAATATGAACCTGTTCAGCCGCAGTTCACTGATGCTGATCAGGTTCAGCTCCAGGGTGACCTTGGCCGGCTCTTCAACCCCCAGTTCGCCCCCTTTCCTTTCCTGCCAGTGAAACAAAAAGGGAACAAGAATGTAATCAGCAGGCACGCACCGGCCCACCTGTACCCAATAGTGGAAAGCCGATCCCGGATCTGTCCCGTGTATTACAAGATCCTTGCACTGCTTAAGGATTGTTGGCCCGACAATGGTATGCCTGCTTGTTGATGTCAGCGCAGCCAGATCATTGTCCAGCTTTGCGAGAATATCCTGATCAAAGCGTTCCTGCCTGATAACCACATGATTGTTGATCATCTGCCATCTATGAACCGGCTGAGAAAAAGAAGCCACTGCCACTACAGCCTTTTCAGGCATATCAACAACCGGTTTTCTGGGGGCGCAGCCCCAAGAGCAAAGTGACAGAAGAAGCATCATCAAAATTATGTTTTTCATTATCAGTCCAGAGAGCCCTTGGTGCTTAAAACCCCTGCCCTGGTCTGAGAGACGGCCTGTCTGAGGGCCAGTCCGCAGGCCTTAAAGGCCGATTCCAGCAGGTGATGTGAATTTGTCCCGTAATGAAAAATAACATGCAGATTCAACCTGGAATTGAAGGCAAGGGATTTGAAAAACTCCCGCCAGAGATCTTTTTCCTGGCCGGCAATGACCTGAGATAGAAGGTCATCACCCAAATAAACAAGAAAGGGTCTGCCGGAAATGTCAATTACTGCTTCAGCCAGGGACTCATCCATAGGCACCCTGGCCCAGCCGACCCTGTTTATGCCGGACCGGTCTCCAAGGGCCTGGTACAGAGCCTGTCCAAGGCACATGCCCACATCCTCAAGGCTGTGATGGGCATCGACCTGAATGTCGCCGCGGCAACTGATGTCCAGGGAGATCCCCGCCCAGTGGCTCATGAGATCGAGCATATGATCTGCAAATCCGAAACCGGTTGAGATCCTGTTGCCTGAAGAATCGCTGTCCAGGTTAATCTCAAGGGAAATGTTGGTTTCTGATGTTTCTCTGTCAATGACCGCCTTTCTCATCTATGGACTCCAGTATATTGAGTTACTGCTGTTCATCGTCATTATCCTTCTCTGCTCTGGCTTTTTTTTCCTTGCCCCAGATATAGGCCACTAAAATACCCAGTTCATACAGAACAACCAGAGGGCCGGACATGAGGACCTGGCTGATGATATCAGGAGGAGTGAGCAGGGCTGAAGCAACAAAGGCCAGAAGTATGGCGTACTTTCTATGTTTTCTCAACCCCTTGGAAGTGACGATCCCCAGCCTGGCCAGAAAAAAGATAAACAGGGGAAGCTCAAAAGCCAGTCCAAAGGCGAAAAGCAGCTTGATTGAAAAGCTCAGGTATTCACGCAGGGAAGGCATGGGCTGGATCATTTCCGTGGCGTAGCCCATGAAAAAATTAAACCCCAGGGGGAAAACTATAAAGTATCCGAACAGGGCCCCGGAGACAAAAAAAAGCGCGGAAAACAGGGCTATGGGAATAATGAATTTTTTTTCCGTGTCATACAGCCCCGGACCAACAAATTTCCAGATCTGGTAAAAAATATAAGGACTTGCCAGGAATATCCCGGCCACAAAGGAAACCTTGAGGTAGGTGAAAAAGGCTTCCGGCAGAGAAGTGAATATCATGGTGCTTTCAGGTGGGAGCACCTCAAGAAGCGGTTTCATGAGGAGTCCGAAAAGGTACTCCTTGAAGCCGTAACAAGCCAGAAATCCAACAAAAGCACCGATAACAATCCTGAAGAGCCTTTTTCTCAAATCCTCCAGGTGCTCGGTGAAGCTCATTGCTTCTTCTTCCGGCTCTGCAGCTTCCTCTATGTTGTCCATGTCTTCTGAGCTCATTTGGCAGGCTTGTCTTTCTTCTCAGGTTCAGTATCTGCTGTTTCATGAGGAATTGTGGCTTCCGGGTATTGATCCCTGGCCTCAGGCTCTTGCGGAACTTGGCTGTCAGGCGTGGTTTCGGATGGCTCTTCCGACCGGGAAGAATTCTCTTCTTCCGTCTGCTGACCGGGAGCATCAGGCGCGGGACTTGTCTGGCTGGGTTTCCTGGCCATTTCCTTCTTGATCCTCTTCTTGGCCTGCAGTTCCTCCTCCTGATCAGCCTCCATTTCTATGGTCCTTTTAACATCGGTAGTGACCCGTCTGAATTCACCCAGGGTTTTGCCCAGAGACCTGGCGATTTCCGGAAGCTTCTTGGGTCCTAAAACCAGAAGAGCTACTATCAGGATAACAACGATTTCGGTAGTGCCTATTCCAAACATATGCTTATTCCCATTCTATGGTGCTGGGGGGCTTGGAAGAAATATCATAGACCACCCGGTTTACTCCCCTGACTTCATTGATGATCCGGTTGGAAATCCTGGCCAGGATTTCCGAAGGAATCCTGCTCCAGTCAGCTGTCATGGCGTCAACGCTGTCCACTATGCGCAGGGCGATGACGTTTTCATAGGTTCTCTCATCGCCCATGACCCCGACGGTCTTTAGGGGCAAAAGCACTGCAAATCCCTGCCAGACCTTTCTGTACCAGTCTGAGGCATGAAGTTCGTTGTGAACAATGCGCTCCGCCTTGCGCAGGATATCAAGCCGCTCGGCAGTAATTGCTCCGATAATCCTGATGGCCAGTCCCGGACCGGGAAATGGATGGCGCCAGATGAGCATCTCGGGAATTCCCAGTTCCAGGGCTACCTTTCTCACCTCGTCCTTGAACAGTTCCCTCAGGGGCTCAACCAGCTTCAGGTTCATCTT
>PWNK01000109.1 GCA_003557865.1 Desulfonatronovibrio sp. | reverse complement strand
TGCGCCGGGGTGACGGAATGGAGTGCCGCGTTGGCGAGTTCTCTCGGTCGTCACCCCGGCGCAGGCCGGGGTCCAGGTGTTTTCTTTTGGTTCCATTGCCGGGAACTATTGAGAAGTTACCAGGGAAAATATTTAACAGCCTGATTTAGCTGAATTACTCTTAACGCCTTGCCTTTGACCCGCAAGATGCTCAGATTATGTTTCATATCAGTCCTGCAGTCAACTTGCCATGGATCACCCTGAAGAGGTATACCTGCGGCGCAGGGTGACTTTTCACAACATATTGTAAAAACAGGCGGTTATATTTGCTTGGTTTTAATCAAAAATGTATTGTCCCGTTTTCGTTACCAAAAATTAATTGACGCGGTTGACAAAAGAAGATTTTTAATGTTCATGGTTTCAACCACTTTAAATCCAATCAGGGGGTGCTGTTATGGAGGTAAACAAAGTTATTGAAGAGGTTGAGGGTTTTTACCGGATAATTCCCCTGATAAAATTCAGACGCACCAAAGGGGTCTACTTTGACAACGTTCCCATGGCCTTCCTTCCGAAGATCAGTGCCATGGACAGGGTACTGCATGAAAAAGCAGCTGTTTCTCCGGGTCCTGCGGGAGATGTTGTCAGACCCTGGTACATGCATCCCCATCAGGCTGACAACCTGATAGTTCTTCAAGGCACCAGGCATGTGGATATTTTTGTCAAGAAACATGGTATGCTCAGTTTTACAGTCACCCCGCACCAGGTCATGAGAGAGGGGGAGGTTGTTTATGACGGTCCGGCAATGCTTGTCTGGCCCCGGCATGTTTTTCACAGAATTGTCAGCGGCAGGGAAGGCTCGGCTTCCCTGAATTTTGCCGTGCACTATGAGGGCCTGGACATGAGGACTAATTTCAATATCTATGACCTGGATACGGAAACCGGCAGGTTCAGGACGATCAGGGAAGGCTTTATGGATCAGGGTGATTAATGCTCCTTGATAATTTCTGTGTTACAGGGCAGAAAGGCTCCGGCTGACAGTTAACATCAATCAGGCTGATGAGGTTTGCCATGAACTACTATGTTCCTTCCTACCGCAAGAGTTCAAACATAAGCTTTAAACGCAGACGCAGCAGAAAACCTTTACTGTTTGCGGCACTGCTGCTGATATTAGCCGTATCATTGCTCATGTCTGGCTTCGGGCCCAAAGGCTCTGACGGGCAGCAAAACTCAGCTCAGAAGCCTGACGTGCCGGTAACGGGCGGCTTAAGTAATCCCAAGTCTTCAGAATCATATGTTAATGCCCCAGAAAAAGCGGCTGCAGATGAAACCCTGAGCGCTTCATCTGCCGAAGCCCTCCTTCTGGAAAAGACCCAGTCCCATGAACCCGGATTATCCCTGGAGGAAAGAACCATAACGGTATCTTCAGGGGACACCCTCATGGCCATTCTGGTCAGGGAAGGGCTGGCAAGATCCGAGGCACACGCTTTGATAACCAGGCTGCAGGAGGTTTTCAATCCCAGGAGAATCCGCCAGGGACATGAGCTGACCCTTGCCTTTGAAACACTGGCTGACCATGATCCCGTGTTTCACAACCTGAACCTCAAGCTGGGTGTGACCCGCTCCGTGGAAGTGGCGCGCTGTTCTGAAAATGGCCTGGTGGCCAGGGAGCTGACCAGGGAACTGGGATCAAGACCTGTCAGGGCCGAGGCTGAGATCAGCTCAAGTCTTTACAATGCCGCGGTTAACGCTGGAATGCCGGTGGAGGTCCTGATGCAGATGATCAGGGCCTATTCGTTTGATGTGGACTTTCAGCGCGACATCCGTCCCGGGGACAGCTTTCAGGTCCTTTTTGAGGAACAGATAGATGATAACGGTCAATTCGTCAGGGGAGGCTCGGTCCTTTATGCCTCTTTGAGCACCAGGGGCAGAAATCTTCCAATTTATCGCTACCAGACATCCGACGGAGAGGTGGATTTTTTCAACGACAGAGGCCAGTCTGTGCGCAAGACGCTCATGGTTACGCCCATAGACGGGGCCAGACTGACTTCTGGATACGGAAAGAGACGCCATCCAATTCTGGGCTACAGCAGGATGCACCAGGGACTTGATTTTGCAGCGCCTACCGGGACCCCGATTATGGCCGCCGGAGACGGAGTTGTTGAATTCGCGGGCCGCAAAGGCAATTATGGAAACTATATCCGTCTACGCCACCCCAATGAATACCACACGGTATACGCGCATATGAGCCGCTTTGCCTCCGGTATCCGCCAGGGAGCCAGAGTAAAGCAGGGGGAAACCATTGGCTATGTTGGAAGCACCGGCATGTCCACAGGTCCGCATCTGCATTACGAGGTTCATCATCGGGGAAGGCATGTCAACCCGGCCACTGTTGACACCCCCCCCGGACGGACCCTCAAGGGAGATGAACTGGAGAGATTCATGAGCGCCAGGAAAGATCTGGAGACTCTGTTTGCCTCCCTGGAAAAACGCGACAAGCTGGCCAGGCTTGAGTAAGCTATACAAATAATTTCTGCCGGCTGTCGGATTCACCGTATTCTTCAGACCAGGAACAGGGTGCGGGACTCCATGGCCGCAACCTCCAGGATGTCGCTCACTGCCCGGAATACCCCGGTCCGGATTTATTCCCTGCCAGTAATTGACCTGCCTTCAGTCAGGCATTATAGGAACAAATGGTTTCAAGCTCCGCTTCAGCTGCAGATGGAGCCAGTGGGTTGATACAGTTATGGGCCGAGGGTTGACCCGCATAAACCAGGCTTGAGGTGACCGTAGCGGGAAGTTTTTGCCCGGGTCAGGAGTCA
>PWNK01000093.1 GCA_003557865.1 Desulfonatronovibrio sp. | reverse complement strand
TTAAAAGTTAAAGGTAAAAAGTTAAAGGTAAAGAAATCAGGCGATTAAATCCGCTATTGCTCCGGACAATGTTTGTCCTCCGGAACCGCTTCATGGAGCTGGCATCAATAGAAAACTTGGTCCCAGGCGGGCCAGGGTTATGGTGATAATTGCCGGACACTTAGAATCACGGAAATCGTTATTAATTGACACAAGGCGTTGCTAAAGAATTTTTGACTTTCAAGGTGGAGAAGCAGGTTGGTGGAAATAATCAGCCAGTACATATTAATCTTTATTCTGGCGGCTACTCCCTGGGTGGAGCTTTTGCTGGTCATCCCCATTGGCCTGGCAATGGGCCTTGCCCCCTTTCCCGTGGCCCTGGTCGCTTTCGCCGGCAACGCAGTCCCTGTTTTTATCATTGTCTATGGCTATAAGCACTGGCTGATCTGGAGACAGTCCAGGTCTGGAAAAAGGACTGCAGGCCCATCAAGAAGAAAACAGCGCGCCCTGAATATCTGGAACAGATACGGGCTGCCGGGCCTTGCTCTGTCAGGCCCTCTGCTCACCGGTATACATCTGGCAACCCTCATCGCTCTGGTTTTCAAACCGGCCAGAACGAGGCTGCTCTTGTGGATGAACTCCAGCCTGTTTCTGTGGACAGTTGCCGTAACCGCAGCCTCTTTCTACGGACTGGAGGGAATCCGGTCAGGCATTGAGTATTTCTCTTGCCTTCCTGTCCAGGGCGTCGGTGATGAACTTTATTCCGGTTTCCTTTTCAGTTTCCCTGTTTGCGGCCCCAAGATCATCACGGGACAGGCCTGAAAGTGAAAATTTTCTGGCTCCGGCCATGAACTGCTGCAGTCCGGCCTTAAGCTTGTCAGCCATTGTCCAGAAGGCAATCGCCCCGAAGGGGATATTGGATATTTCTTTTTTCCCGACCCTTTTTCGGACATCATAATAGCCGGCAAACAGTGCTTCTGGATCAGTTCCAATATCAGAGACAGTCTTGGGCAGTTTATCCCAGTTTCCATTAACCTTGTTCTTTTTCTCGGGCTGCAGAACTCCCTGAATATTTGAGCCCAGAAAACCCGGGATCATCAGGGCTCTGCCCATGCAGATGATCCTGGTAAAGGGTGCTCCCATGGCCAGGGCTTTGAAGATATGGTCCTCTCGGGCAAATCCCCCCGCAAAGGAAAGGTCCGGAACTTTTTCACCCTTGTCATTAAGAATCGCGGCATATTCATAGGCCTTGGCATGCAGAAGGATTGACGGGACCCCCCATGACTCCATCATGTTCCAGGGACTCATGCCTGTTCCTCCCCCTGCTCCGTCAATGGTTAACAGGTCGATATTGTTCTCCGCGGCCAGTTTTATGGACATGGCCAGGGCTTCCATGCCATAGGCACCGGTTTTAAGAGTCACTCCCCTGAAGCCCAGGCTGCGAAGGTAATCGACACTGTTTCTAAAATCCTGGCGCACCTCGTCAAATGCTGACAGTTCGGTATATCCGAGCCGGCTGTGCCTGGCAAAAGACTTGATGTTCCCGCGCCTGAAGCTTTCCTGGACTTCTTCCATTTCAGGATCAGGGTCGACCATGTATCCCCTTTTTTTCAGAAAAAGGGCCTGGTCAAGGCTGTGCACTTCAATCTCTCCCCCGATATCTTTGGCCCCCTGGCCCCATTTCAGTTCAATGAGGACCTTGTCCCCGTACTTTTCAGCCAGGTACTCGGCAACCCTGTTTCTTGAGTCCTCAACGTTAATCTGGACTATTACAGCCCCTTGTCCGTCAAAATATCGCTGATAAACATTAACACGCCTGTCCAGTTCCGGGGCGGATATAATTTTTCCGTCAAACATGGCCGAATGCTGGTCCACTCCCACTACATTTTCCCCGATGACAATGGGTACGCCCACCAGGGCGCAGCCAGTGGCAAAGGAATCCCAGTAAGACTGGGCAATAAGGGTGGAACCCAGGGCGCCGGTCATTATCGGCAGGCTGGCCCTGACAACATGATTCCGGCCAAAAGAAGTCTCAACGTTGACATCTGAAAATGAGCAGTTGTCAGGGTCACTGCTCACATCTTTGGGCATATTTCTGGCTCCGTAATTGAAACCCTGGATGCGAAGAGAATTATAGCTGACCCCGACATGGGTTGTATTGTCGCTTCCCGCGGTCACCTTTCCATATCCTCGGGGATAAAGTGCCTGGCGGCCAATAAGACTTGAAAGCCAGGTTTCGCATTTTCCAGCGCAATCCGCTCTGCACAGGGTACACAACCCGGACTCAGCCGGGTTGCCTCTGTTGGTTGTACCCAGGACGTCGTTATTCTTAGAAATTCTCACCCCAGCCTCCTTTTTGGATTTACTATCCTAACTTGACAGTAAAAAGTTCCCTGGCAACATTTTTGGTTACAGACAAATACCAGGATTCAAAATGTCCGGAGTCTTGGCTAATTTAACTCCTTGATTTTTTTATCTTTACTTTTAACCTTTTACCTTTAACTTTTTACTCTCAAGGTCCTAAATATTGCTCAATTACATAGTCATTTTAGTCAGGTAAAAAAACTTTGTGATTTTTTTCATTATAGACTGGATAGGCGCAGTTTGCCGGGCTTCTGGAGCATATCTTAAGAACCGCAGGGATTTCATAGAATGTAAAGTGATCGCCCGGGGACAGAAAGGATTAATGAGGTTAACAAAGCTGGGTAGTTAGGAAGGTGAGCTGATAAGTCTTGACATCAGGAAGTGAGGGGAATATCAATTCACCTTCTCTGAAGGGCAATTAGCTCAGGTGGATAGAGCGCCAGCCTCCGGAGCTGGAGGCCGCAGGTTCGAGTCCTGCATTGCCCACCAGAAAACAATCCG
>PWNK01000099.1 GCA_003557865.1 Desulfonatronovibrio sp. | reverse complement strand
TTTGAAATCGGTTGAAATGTTCCTTTTTGTGATTCGTAATCAGCAGGTAGCGGGTTCAAATCCCGTTCCCGGCTCCAATAAAATCGGGGGTTAAAGCTTTTTTGGTTTCGGCATCTTGAGCAATATGTTTTTTTGCAAAGCTTAGTTCGCAAAAGTATATGCTCTAACGAAACAACCGTAAGGCCAGTTTCTGGATAAAGCAGCTTTATCTTGCAGATAATATTTCAAGTCTTCACTTGTTGCAATTATCAGGCAGGTGCCGCAAAAATTGCTTAATTCAAGTGATACTTAACCCTGAATGTCATCTGGGAAGAGTGTCTCTTTGATTTATGTATTCAGGCCGGTCCAGGACAATCTGCAGGTTTCTGATGTGGCGCTGGTTAAAGCCGGCTTCGCATATGCTGAAGTAGTATTCCCAGGTCCTTTTGAAATCCTCTTCAAAGCCCATGGCTCGTATTTCCTGCCAGTTCTCCTGAAACCGCCTTCTCCAGCAGGCCAGGGTTGGAACATAATGAGGGCCAATATCCCTGATGCCAGAGATTACCAGGCGTGTTTTCCTGGCTAAGACCCTGGTGATTCTGTTCAGGGACGGCAGCAGACCGCCGGGGAATATGTAGGTGCTGATCCAGTCCTGTGTCTTGCGGTAGGCTTCATATCGCTGGTCAATGATGGTTATGGTCTGGATGCAGGCCAACCTTCCGGGCCTGAGGAGCCTGTCCACGGCCGTGAAAAAGTCAGGGTGATACTTATGCCCAACAGCCTCCAGCATTTCTATGGAGACAACGGCGTCAAACTGGCCACTGAGGCTGCGGTAATCTTCCAGAACCACTGTGATCCGGTCATCAAGGCCTTTGGATCTGACCAGCTGCTGAGCATATTCATGCTGTTTCTTTGATATGGTAACCGCGTGAACCCTGCACCCCAACTCCTGGGAGGCGAAAACCGCAAACCCTCCCCATCCGCAACCTATTTCAAGAACATGGTCCCCCGGCTTTATGCCGGCTGCCCTGGCCACAAGATCATACTTGCGCTTCTGGGCCGCCTGAAGGTCCCGGGCAGAAATAATTTTTCCAGGAGCTTTCAATTCTTCCAGGTTTTCAAACACCGCGCAGGAATAAGTCATTCCCGGGTCAAGGAACCTGGAAAAAAAATCATTGGAAAGATCATAATGTGCCCGGATGTTTTTCCGGCTTCCCCTCAGGTCATTATCCGGGATCATCCTTCTGCCCATGAGCAGAAGCTTATGCAGGCTTCTGCCCGCAAAGCCCCAGTTTTCCAGGTATGACATGCGGTCCATGTTCATGATCAGAAGTTCCATGAGTCCTGTCAGGTTGTCTGTTGTCCACATGTCCTGGGTATAGGCTTCGCCGAGACCCACATCTTCTCTTTTGAGAATTTTCCGGAAAAAACAGCTGTCCGTGATCCGCATCCGGCAGAGAGGTCCTGGTTCCTGCCCTCCGAAGACATGGACCACCCCGTCCGGCAGCTCCAGTTCCAGCTTCCCCCTGCGGATTTTTTTCAGGTTGGCCATGATCAGTCTTTGTGCCGAGCGGTCCATGAGCTTTGTTTTCTGCTTCATAGTCCTTATGGTCATGGGACTTAGAGGTTCAGGCCTGGAAAAGACAGGAAGTTTCTTGCCCAGATAAAGGCTGGCTGCCTGGCGGAGAATGCGAATGTAGGTCAGGTTGGGTGCCAGAGGATGAAACATCCATGTTTTCAATAAATTGAAGTCATTTAGCTCTCTGTCCGGCCCAGTCTGCCAGAGTCTGGCTTCAAGAGCTTTCTGACCGTCCTTGATCAGGGTGATGGAGAAGTCCAGTTCCTTGCGCGGGTCGCTGAAGCTGAAGATATATTCTCCTTTCATGTCAAAAAAGGGGGAGACATGAAAGTCTTTGCTTGCCCTGTATCTGACTGGAAAATGCCGGTGATTTTCAGGGTGTTCAAGAACATAGGCGTGCTTGTCTCCAAAGGTGTTGTTCACCTCGGCCAAAGCGCAGACAAACTCATTTTCCGGGTTGTAGACGAAGTAGAAACTGACCGGGTTGAATACATGTCCAAAAACCCTGCCCGCGGTCAAAAGGACCATGGTCGAATCTTTTGAAAGTTCAATGGAGGCTCTGGATTTGAGAAGATTTTCAAGTTTAAGCTTTATGCTGTCGTTTCCTGGACTCAGGAAGTCCTGATCAAAAATTGAGACTGGCCTGAACCGGTTTAAACCAAACAGTCTGGATGACCGGTCAATGTGCTCTAGCTCGTGAAGATCCAGGATCAAGAGCATAAACCTGTACTGGAAAACATGGCTTTTGAGCAAGTGGCGCTCATGGGAAACGCTGACCGGGACTACCCTGGAATTCATTGGTCGGCTCCCAGCAGCCCGGCCACCAGGACTCCAGAGGCAGCAGCGTCTTCATGGAATCCGTTGCCGTGATAACTTCCGCAGAAGTAGGTGTTTCTTACGCCCTGCAGAGAGGTCAGCTCAGCCTGGACTGTGAGGGCTGAAGAACTGAATCTGGGATGAAACATTTCCATGCGCCTGGATATGGCCTCATCAGGAACCGGGCGGCGGGGATTCAGGGTGACTACGTGATTTTTCCGGGCGGAAAAGCGCTGCAGAAGATTCATCCAGTAATGGACATGAACCCTTTTTTCCGTGTCCCCGGGGTGGGCGATGACGTTCCAGCAGGCCCATGCCCTGGGATTGGGAGGAAGAAAGGACTGGTCGGTATGGGTGATCACCTCGTTTCCAACATATTCCCAGGGGCTGAGCAGCCTGATTTCTTCATTGTCAGGGTCCTTGAGCAGTTTCAGGGCGGTATCCGCGTGACAGGCAAGAACAACGGCGTCATATTCCAG
>PWNK01000026.1 GCA_003557865.1 Desulfonatronovibrio sp. | reverse complement strand
TCAAAGTATCTGGTCAGGGTACTGACAGAAAAGAAGATCAAGGAACATCTGCTGCGGGAAATAAGGGGGTCGCGGGACGGGGAGCAAATAATGCTGGCTTCCCTCTATCTTACCGACCGTGAGGTGATCAGCGCTATAAGGGCGGCTGCCCTGCAGGGAGCAATGATCAGGATCATCCTGGATTCCAGTGAGCATGCCTTTGGATTGAAAAAGTTCGGCATACCCAATAAACAGTCCACCCTGGATCTTTACTCTGACTCTCATTTCGGCAGAAACCTGGACATCAGGTGGTACAGGACTCACGGGGAGCAGTTTCACGCCAAGCTGGCCGCGTTCAAGCGCTTAGATTCATTTACAATCATCGGCGGGTCAGCCAATTTTACCAGTAAAAACCTGGACAACTATAATCTTGAACTCAATCTGCGCGTGGATACCTGCCGGGAGTCAAGGCTTTGCAGGGAGGTCTGCTCCTATTTCCACAGGTTGTGGTCCAATGAGGATGGTCTGTATACTCTGGATTACGAGGAACTCATGGACAAAAGCCGGCTCAAGTATATCCTGTACAGAGTCCAGGAAGGTACGGGAATGTGTACCTATTGAGCTGCTGTGCGGGATTGAGCTTCGGTGCTGCCTTAAGGGGATAGCTTTCTTCTGACGTGTATGATCCTCTGGAATACAGTTATCCAGCTGAGGACAGCAAGAGCGATGATCACCGGCCAGATGACCGAGAAAAGGCAGCCCAGGGATATGAGAATCAGCCTTTCCGGTCTCTCAATAAGTCCCACCGAACAGGTCTGACCAAGGGCTTCAGGTCTGGCCCGGACATAGCTGATTATGAGTGAAGCCATCAGGCCCAGTATTGTGACTACAAGTGCCGGACCGTGTTCCAGCCTGAAAAAATAGACACAAAGACCCAGAAATATGAAGCCGTCAGCAATCCTGTCCAGGCTGGAGTCCAGAAATGCCCCCAGGTCTGTCTTGCGGTTGTTAATCCTGGCTATTGCCCCGTCCAGGAGGTCGAAAAACCCCCCTGCAAGAATGATCAGGCCTCCCGCGAAAAGACTGAACGGGATTACAAGGGCAGAGGATGAGGTGATGACAGTCCCCAGGACAGTGACGGCATTGGGGCTGAGGGAGCGAGCCCTGGCCACTGGAGCCAGGGGCCTGTCCAGAACGTGGCCGAACCTATGACTGAGCATGCCTATCTTTCCCGGTTACCCCGGATAAACTCCTCGACCATGGTCATTGCCTGTTCATCAGGGTATTGTACCCGGGGATGTTTCATGAAGCAGGCTGAGGGAGAGATGATCAGGCCGGAAATCTTCCTGTCCAGGGCCAGCTTGCAGCACCTGACGGCGTCTATGACCACCCCCGCGCTGTTGGGGGAATCTTCAACACTGAGCCGGAGCTCAAGATTCATGGGCACTCCCCCGAACCCTTCACCTTCCATCCTTAAAAAACAGATTTTATTATCATTAAGCCACGGGATATAGTCTGAAGGCCCGATATGGATATGCTCGGCGTGAATGCCATGTGAAATCTGGGACTGAACCGCCTCGGTCTTGGAGATTTTTTTTGAGTTGAGCCGTGTCCGGTTGAGCATGTTCATGAAATCGGTGTTGCCTCCCATGTTCAGCTGGTAGGTGCTTGTCAGCCGCATCCCTCTGTCCATGAACAGGCTGGCCAGGTATCTGTGCACGATGGTGGCGCCCACCTGGCTCTTGACGTCATCTCCCATAACCGGAAGCCCTTTTCCGGCGAACCTCTCGATCCACTCATCCCTGGAAGCGATGAACACAGGGATGCAGTTGATGAAACCGGTCCCCGCTTCCAGGGCCGCTTCCGCGTAAAAACAGGTGGCTTTTTCCGAGCCAACCGGGAGGAAGTTGACCAGGATTTCCGCTCCGGAATCCTTCAAAACCTGAACCACGTCGTCCGGCCCGGATTCATCCGGAACAAAGCGCCGGTCTTCGGGGTATTCCCGCATATGCTCAGCCACCCCGTCAAGGACCGGGCCCAGGGAAACAGTGACTGGAAAGTCAGGCAGGTCAGGGTGAAAAATCCTGGTGCAGTTGGGTTTGGCCAGGACAGCCTCCTTGAGGGGACGTCTGACTTTTCTGCGGTCAATGTCAAAAGCGGCCACTACCTGGATGTCTTGGGGAAGATACCCGCTGAGGTCGTAATGCATAAGCCCCGGGACAGGGGTATCCCCGGGTCTGTTATCCCTGTAATATTCAATCCCCTGAATAAGAGCACTGGCACAGTTCCCAATTCCGGCGACGGCAATCTTGATCTTACCCATTATAACCCCTTTTGTGCTGCAAAGTCAGGAAAATAATTCAATCCTTAAAAGACCTGAGTAAGCTCCTGTCTGAGGAGAAAACAGGTCAGGATGTTAAACAGCAACGTATTTAACTGGTTTAATGGGTGATTTGTCAACCAGTAATCACAGACTCAGATTGAGGCAGAAGACATGCCATTTTGCGCACAAGACGACTTGCCTCTTCAGCTCCGGGTTTGCCGGGCAAAGAACACAGAACTCCAAGCCCTTCGCTTCCGGCGTGGAATTCTTCCTTGTTTAAGTCGGTGATTACGGCCGTGTTTACCCTTGCATTCAGGCCGGCAATTTCTCTTACCAGGTCCAGTGGCTCCCGGTCAGGAAGGCCTTCATCCACTATGACCAGGTCCGGACTCAGGGAGGCGACCAGGTCCAGGGCGTCATTTCCGCTGCCAACGGTGACAGGATCATGCTCTTCCCGAGCCAGGGCGGAAACAAATTCCTCAAGTTCATGATATCTTGGGGTTGCCAGCAGTATTCTGAACTTGCGGCTTTCCCGTGCTGATCCGCTCAATTCCGACTCCCT
>PWNK01000160.1 GCA_003557865.1 Desulfonatronovibrio sp. | reverse complement strand
TACCTACTTCTTACTGTCCACTGACCACTGTCTACTGCCTACTGCCTACTTCTTACTGCCCTCTGCCCTCTGCAATCTTTACCTTTCTTTCTTCTTCCCATCACCCACCACCCCTTACCCTCTTCCCCCTGACCCGGCGCACAGCGCCCCCTTGACACACAGCCGTCAACACCTTATCATCATGATGACAATGCATCAAAACAGAGAACACCATGAGAACAACGCTGAACATTGAAAAGGACGTTCTGGACGCTGCCAGAGAACTGGCCAGGCAGGAAAAGACCTCCATTGGGCAGATTGTTTCCAGACTGCTCAGACAGGCCATGATTGGAACAGACCTCCAGCAGCAGGACAATTCCGGACCCGGGACCGTTGCCGGCTTTCGCCCCTTTCCAGACCGGGGAGTAGTCATCTCCAGTCAGCTTGTGGATGAATTACGGGACAGGGAAGGCCTGTAATGCGTTCCCTTCTGGATATTAACGTGCTCATCGCCCTGCTGGACAAAAGCCATACCCATCACAGTTCTGCTACCATGTGGCTGCACAGCGAGATTCACCACGGCTGGTCTTCATGCCCCATAACCCAGAACGGATGCATCCGGATCATGTCTCAGCCGGCCTATCCCAAGGCCTTTCCAGCCGCCAGGGTGGCAGAAAGGCTGGCTGAAGCGGCCCGGCAGCCTGAACATGAGTTCTGGCCGGATGATGTCAATCTGCTTGCTCTGAACATATGCGACTGGTCCCATATCCTGGGGCACAGGCAGGTTACTGATGTTTACCTTTTGCTCCTGGCGGTCAGGCATGGTGGCAGGCTGGCCACCCTGGACAGCCGTATCAGCTTAAAGGCAGTACCCCAGGCCCGGGCTGACCAGCTGGTGATCATCAAGTCCTGAAAATTTACTGCCCTCCTGAACTGAGCGTTTTTTCTTTGTCACTGCCAGAAGGGTTACCAGGCTGATCCCCGCTCTGCGCCCGGGACAGGCGAACTAATCTTTGCCTCTGTGCTTTCTTCCCTTGGCTTCGCACTCTACGCAAAGTACAAATTTTTGCACGGTAAAAAAATTTTAACTTTTTCCATTTTTTTGACAAAAAAGACTTGCTTTTTGATATCATGAGCTGTAAAAGTCCTGTCAACGCCCGGCACTCACTTGGGTTGACAGCATTTATTGTAAATCATTCATCTGCCATCCCAAGTGAGTGCCGGGCGGGGCGTCAGGTTTTTTTCCAACCCTTTATTTTTTTTCTCAAACGCAAAAGGAGAAAATTTATGAAACGTTTAGTTACTTTAGCCATCATGGTGGCCTTCCTCCTGGGCACTGTGGGCATGGTCAAGGCCGCTCAGCTGACCATCTCCGGCGGTGATTTCCGGGTACACGGCAACTTTGTCACCAATCCGAACTTTGAAAGCGATTTTAAGGAAGATACCTTCAACCTGTACCAGAGATTCAGGACCACTTTTAATTTTGTAGCCAATGAAAACCTGAGAGCTGTTGTTCAGCTTCAGTTCAACATGGGAGAGAGATGGGGTACCGATTACCAGTTGGGTGGAGATCAGGACGTAAGATTCAGGCAATCTTACCTCCAGTTCATGGTCCCCAATACCAATGCCCAGGTTCGAGCAGGCTGGCAATGGTGGGCTCTCCCAAACACTCTGGGGTCACACATTTTTGACGCTCGTGCCCCAGCTGTTATCGTCAGCTCACCCATCAATGATATGATTGGTGTGACACTTGGATTTGCCAGGACAAGTGATATTGCAACCAGGGTATTTGATAACAGAAGAGGCGATTTTACAAAGACCAGGGATGAGGTTGATCACTATGTTGCCATAGTCCCTATTACTATGGACGGATTTAATATCAACCCCTTTGTTCATTACGCGCGTGTTGGCAAATACACTGGACTTACCAATGTTGCTCTTGATAACATCACATCAACCGGTAATGAAAAGGATGTTGACATCTTTTTCTTCGGAATCAATGCTACCATGGACATGTTTGATCCCATCGTGGTTCACGCTGACTTTAACTACGGTGAAGCAAGCAAACCCGCAAGCGGAACCAAGGGAGCCTCGGGCTGGATTGCTGATCTGGCAGTTGAATACAAAATGGATATGTTCACTCCCATGGTTTTCGCTCTTTATGAGACCGGCGAATCCAGAACCAGCGTTGATATTGACAGAAAAGGCAAAGTAATGCCTTCATTGGGCGCAGGCGATTTGAACTTCACCTCGTTCAGCACCGGTGGAGCCCAGTTTGGTGGAACCGCCTGGTATGCTGGAAATAGAGCATTTGCTGGCTATGCTACAGGCGCAATTGGAAGGATGGCTCTTGGACTCAAAGTTAAGGACATCTCCTTTATGGACAAGCTTTCCCATCAGTTTCTTGTGGCTTACTACCAGGGCACCAACCACAAGGACCATCGTGATATTGGCCTGTTCACCACCAAAGACAGTGCTTGGGAATTAAACTTTGACACCAGCTATCAGGTGTATGAAAACCTGGCTGCTATCCTCGAACTGGGATACATCGGTCTTAACCTCAGTGAGGACAATGTTGACAGGTCAGACGATGATTCCTTCAAGGCCGCTCTTGGTGTAAGGTATCGCTTCTAGTATCTGACTGTTTTTTCCTGACGCCTATAGGGCCGGGGGGTTCGCCTCCCGGCCCTTTTTTTGTTTTTGTAAAAGTAGTGCTTATTACCGTTTATGTTTCCCAACCCCCTAAATTCAAAGATCCGTGGACCAGGAGAACCAAATATTATGGAAAAAAATGGTAACTATTCAGCAAGATCAAAGAATAAGACCTGGACCCCGGATCCGTCATCCTGGACTCGATCCGGGACCGGGGTGGCGGTTAGAGCAGGTTGCTACCATTTACCGTCATTGCGGCGGAAGCCGGAATCCAGTTCAATATGCTTTCTGGATCCCGGATCAGGTCCGGGATGACGG
>PWNK01000023.1 GCA_003557865.1 Desulfonatronovibrio sp. | reverse complement strand
GGGGCAATAGAGCTTTTAAAGATAGCTGCCGACAGTTTCTGTTCGGTCAGAAATCCGCCCATAATCAGCAGTCCGGTGTATGAAGCCATAGATTACTACGCCGGTCTGCGCCACATCGGCCCGGAAAAAATTCCCGCAAAGGCTACCGGAGGCCATGATCTATTGAGAATGCTGGAGGCGGCTTACACCTATCAGGGTCTTTTGTATGTCTGCAATCCGTGCAACCCCACCGGAACGATTATTGACAAAAAGACAATGACCGAATTCCTGGATTATGTTCCGGATGAGGTTATTGTGGTTGTGGATGAGGCGTATGCTGAATACGTCGACCCTGGTTTTTTCAGCTGCATGGAGCTTGTGCGCTCCGGAACCCCTAACCTGCTGGTCATCAGGACTTTTTCCAAAATATACGGTCTGGCCGGACTCAGAGTCGGTTACTGCGCCGGCAATGAAGAGCTCATCAGGTTCATGGCCGGACACCGGTTGTGGAACAACATCAACCAGGCCGGGCTGGCCGCTGCCGGCGCCGCCTTGAAAAACCAGTACTGGGTGGAAAAGGCGCGCCGGGAAAACGACCGGATAAAAAGACGTTTCTGTGCAGGCCTGGACGCGGCAGGCATTGACTATATTCCGTCCAGCGCCAGCTTCGTGCTTGTCTCCGCTGGCAGGACCTGGGAGGAAACCCACAGCTTTCTGCGGCTCAGAGGAGGCATTGTGGCCGGAAGACGCATTCCGGCCATGCCCGGCCATGTCCGGATTTCCCTGGGCTCCATGGAGGATATGGATTACACCTTGTCCTTACTGCGTAATTTCAAGTCTGCAGGGGGAAGGCACGGCTGAATATAATCAGCGGCCGCATTGCACCACTGAGACAGCCGGCCCCTGAGTGCCGCAACCCGGCCTGACCCGGAAATCCCGGGCGATGACCGACAAAAGGATCTGGTGAACCCGGGGCTGTTATTTTTGAGCGGCCGGGCCGCTTTGGAGAAATTTTTGAATATAAACCGTTTGAGCATATCCTGTTTCTTTTCCAGCCTGCTGTTTGTATTTGCGGGGTCTTTCAACTGCTTTGCAGGCCAGGGCGACACCATGGAGCTGGTTGTAACCGGACAGGCCAGGTGGTCCATTCTGGGCTCCGGGGATTATTCTCTGTGCGAAGAATGCGGTTCAAATTATCAGAATATACCTGATCCAAAACACGGTCCTTCCCCCGATCCTTATCCGGGGCTTGCCCAGGACACTTTTTTTGACCAGGACAAGCAGTTCATGGAAAAGCTTCAGGAATCAGCAATGCCCAACAGGGCGGAGAAACCTGTTTACAGGCTTCCTGATGGATGAAGCCGTTATGGCAGGATGAAATGAATAAGGTTACGCAATTATTGCTGGCAGTTTTGTTCTTAACAGCATGCACCGCCGGCAGGACCTGCCCGGTCGGCCTCCAGGCTGAAACCGGGGTCCGTCCAGGTCCTCCTGTAATAACCGTCCCCCACAAAACCCTTGTTCCCGCCCACGAAATCCCCCTGCACGTCAGAAAGGTGACCGAAGCTCTGGCCAGAAAAATTACCGGACACCCTGAAACTTACGCTCATGTTTCTTTCGCCCATGCCCAGGCAGCCCCCCAGACCGCGGAATGGATCCAAAGCCAGGATTTCCAGGTTCAGGAGATAGTGCTGTCAAGCCCTGGGCGGGATGAAGCTTCAGCGCTGCCTGATCACTACACCCTCGAGCTGATAATGACCTTTGGCGACCGGCTGCAAAGATCCGCCTCCCTGATGATCAGGGCAGAGTACCAGGCCGCTCCCCAGGGCCTGGTTGTTACCAGTTCCAGGGTCCTGGAGCTGGATCCATATTTCCCGGAAACACTGGCATTCCTGGTTAAGGACCGTATTTTTGAAAACATGGCCAGGGCTGATTCCTCCTTTACAGATTTTTATGAAACAGTTGTGTCCAGCGCGGTCAGCCTGACGCCTTCCGATGAAGACAGGCGGACAAGACTGGGGCTGGACTCCATGTCTGTTTATGAAAGGCTGGCCATGTTGCCCCATGAAAGGCGCAGGGATTACCGGGTTGTAATTTTTGTAATGGACAGGCTCAGCCCGGATGCCCAACTGGAAATAATCGCTTCCGGTTCACCATTGGGGCACAACTGGATCAATCATGTAAGCTACCATGATTTTGACGGATGGAGAACAGGCTCGTTTTCCCTGACCTTCGCCCTGGACTGGGATATTTATTACATCAGCGCCCTTTACTCACCGGGCAGGCTTTATTTTTCAGAGACAGGCGAGAAGATCCGGACCGGGCTTTTTGTCACCGAAAGAAACTACCAGGACTGGCCGGCATTTGACCGTGAAACAGCCGCCCAGGGCCCGCTGGCCAGGTGCGGATTTCTGCTCGACCCGCAAGACCCGAGGGATGCTAGAACAATTCAGGCCAGGCTTAAAGAGCTGGGCCTGGCAAATGAAATTGAAGACCAATGGGGAGTTCGCCAGGAAAATGCCCTGAAAATCTTTCAACAGCAGAATAATATCCCCCCCACTGGAAACTGGAACCAGGACACACAAAAAGAGCTTTTCTGGAACAGCGGGCTATAAATCAAACCAGAGAACAACGTCCGATTCCGGTTTCAAATAGGTCCAGGTTGACCTTCCCAAAAACCACACTTAGCCATGATTGATGCTCCTGAATGTCACTAAAAGATCGGTAATGTAAATTACCAGAGTGTAACTACATCAGACAGTTCAACCCGAAATATTTGGACCTGGCAGGGGATTCCAGTCCATATTTTTACGCATCTTCTTCTAATATACTTTTTTCATTGCACAATTATTTTACCAAACAGAAATCAGCAAGATTTATTCATTCATGGCCCCGCTTTTGCTATGAATTAATCAAGGCTGAACAATTCAGCCGCAAAGAAAACAACAAAGTTTGAAAATGATTACCCGGGAG
>PWNK01000088.1 GCA_003557865.1 Desulfonatronovibrio sp. | reverse complement strand
ATCGCATCCGGCCAAAAAGGGCATAAAGGCCAGAAGCACCAATGCCAGCAAGTAATATGTATTTTGGCTTCGAATCATTGAAGATCCTCCTTGCTCAAAGAAATTTGAAGTATTCATGTGCATTGCACCTGTTTTTATCAGGGTCTGCTTAAGCTGCTGAAAACATCAGCATTACTTGCTAGTTTTATCCTTAACGGTTGGAGCAATTTCTTCATCCCACCACCTGCGATGCTCCATTTTCAGATAGGTACTGCTGACCTTGCCGCTGATCATGGAAGGAAGGGCTCCATAAACCAGGGTAAAGTACACATGGCCAAGGGTAGTTATAACAATAACAAAAACCGCGATAATGTGCGTTTTGCCCATGAGGCTGAACATGGGCGGACCCATAAAGCCGACTCCAAACCAGAGAGCAAGTCCGGAAATCACCAGAAACAGGTACAGTATTCCCATAAGAATGTGATGAAGCTTGTGTCCGGCGTTCATTTTACCCTGAGGAGGAATGCCCTCTGTCCTGCCCAGAATGTAGAATGGCATGCGCAAATGAAATCCGATGTCATTTCTGTGTATTTTGAGGGATTCCTTGACCAGCTCCTTGAATGATTTGGGGTCGAGTATGAGATATATAAAGGGCACAAGGATGAACACCACTGCGAATATCCGGTGCAGTGTGCCGGGTATACCGCTTTCTGCCAGGTGCGACAGGGCTGGAGTCGTGTAGATTATGCCTGTTCCCAGAAGAACGAAGAAGGCTGCTGTATGTATCCAGTGCACAAGACGTCGTCTGAAGTTGAATCTTTGAATGTATATTTCCTGGTTGTCTTTTTCCATGGCTCACCTCCTTATATTTTACCTTCCTCTTTGAGGCGTTTCAGTTCCTTTTTGTGGTTGCGCAGTGCAAAGAAGTAAACCGACCCCAAAACTGCGGTGGCCAGGCCGGATAAGGCCAGAATGCCCGGTCTGACAACACTTTTCCATAGTAGCAGTGATTCATCCGCCATGGCGGCCGCTCTTGAAGGCGGAAGTCCATAAACTTCAGGATGGTCAGCCAGAATCCAGATTAGATTCAAGTCCTGTTCTCCATAGATCTGAGCGTCAGGCAGTGGGTATCTGCTTTTGACCTGTTCCAGCCTAGATCTGGCCAGAGAAATTATTTCGTTACGAAAGCCCAGGAATAATGCGCTTTCAGGACATGCCTGGGCACAGGCTCCACAGCTTGTGCATCGGTTAACCCAGACATTTCGCAGATCGAAATAAGCAAGTCTGGACATCCGGGGATGCTGAAAGGGGCAGGCGTCAACGCAATAGCCACAGGCGGCGCACTTGGTATCATCGTACCCAATCAGGCCATTGGGACCAAGGCTGGTGGCTTCTGTGGGACAGGCCCTTACACAGGCGGGCTGAAGGCATTGCATGCAGGTCCTGCGGGTAATGATGTGTACAGGGTTGTCAACGGCCTGCTGGGACATGAAAATAACATTGTGTTTTTCCGGCAGTCCGTTCACCCTTCTGCAGGTGCGCTCGCATATTCCACAATTGGTGCATCTAATGCTGTCGAATAAAAAAGCTGACTGTCCTGGCAAAGCCAGGGGCTGCTCAGCCAGAACATTTTTTGAAAGAAGGAGTCCCCCGCAAGCCGCAATTCCCTGCTTCAAGAAACTGCGACGATGAATTGTCCTCTTCATAACTACCCTCCTTGGATTATCCCAAACTGAAATCAACGTGATCTCATATAAAACATCAGGTCTTCAGCCTGATTGACTTGTATCAGCATGGAGACTGGAAAGCTGAACTCAGGCCTCTTTAAATAGGCTCAGGTACGGAGCAGGCATTAACCAGCCAAATCACTCATAAAATCAAGATGTTCTGATAAAAAAGTCTTGGATGTTTTGCTTTATTCTATACTTTTTCAGTAGAGCATGCAAGGAGATAAGTTTAAAAAACAGGAAATGTAGACAGGATTGACAGGAACTTTTAGCCCGCCTTAGAAGATTTATTTTTATGGCGTTACAGGACGCATGTGCCTGGATGGTCAGAAAGAACTTCCAGATGATCCTGGGTAAAAGGGCCTTGAAAAAACTGGGCTTGAGCACGGAGATACCGCCTCAGCCGTTTTACAATGTGGGTCAGAAGCTCTTTGCCCATCAGACCTTGGTTTCGGGCATGATCTTGTTCATGACCGGTATGTATATGTTTCTGGCGGTAGAGGTGCTGGCCAATCCTCATCCAGATGTCTGGGCCTGGGCCAGGGCGATTCATTTTCTTATAGCGGGACTCTTTCTGGCTGGACTTCTGGTGCATTTTTACATGGCCGCCATTTCCTCCGAGGAAAAACCGGCCTTCAAGTCCATGTTTACCGGTTATGTATCTGAAGAGTATGCCAAACATCATCATGAGTTGTGGTACCAAGAGGTCAAGAAGAAAGAGAGGGAGAAAGAGAAAGAAAAGTAACTGCCCCTTACTGGAACAAAAATTCACTCAATTCAGAAAGGCCCGTCCGAATCGCCATCGGATGGGCCTTTTTTACTTGCAATACTTTTTGCGGGGACATGAATCGTTTCGACTTCGCTCATCTGCTCAGGCTGCACTTGCCTATGGACAAGGTCATTCCTAGTGTCCGCCATATACATCTTTTCTATGCCCCACCCTGACTACCAGGACGACAAGCTCTTGGTCCTGAATTTCAACAATAATCCGGTAGCTCCCCACCCGATATTTCCAGAATCCAGCCAAGTCCTTGCGCAGGGGGGCGCCGTATATCCTGGGATCTTCAGCAGGAGCAATACGGTTCAAGAGATACGACCAAATAGCAGTCTGGCCTTGACGGTCAAGGCTGAGCAACTCCTTTTTTGCATGCCTGTCAAATCTAATCTTCCAGGAAGCCAAGCTCACGCCCCACTTCTTCTAAACTGTAGGTTTCGCTTCTCCCGGCCCGGAGGTCCTCGCTTCGTTTTTGAGCCAAGTAT
>PWNK01000166.1 GCA_003557865.1 Desulfonatronovibrio sp. | reverse complement strand
TGGCGTCCTCGGATATACTGGTTATGGTGGGTACAGCCATGAAAGCCAGCATTATGGAGGCATTCAGCAGATTAAGCCCGGTGGCGAGATTAAAGTGCTGCTGCAGAAACGGGGCCACCACCACCATGCCGAAGAAACCGATGACCACCGTGGGCAGCCCTTCGATCAATTCAACAACAGGCTTGATGATTCCCCTGACCCTGGGGTGGGCGATTTCAGCCAGATAAAAGGCGCTGCCTACCCCCAGAGGGATGGCGATCAGGGATGATAAGGCCACCACGCTGGCCGAGCCCACGATCAAAGGAAGAATGCCGTAGTCCGGAGGAAAATATGTAGGATACCAGTCGCTTCCCAGAATAAAGTCCTTGACCGAAACCACATTGAATATGGGCAGGCCTTCCATAATAAGGAAAAGCAGAATCAATCCCAGGACAATGATTCCGCTGGCACCCACCAGTAAAAACACAAGGTGAATCAGGTATTCTTTTGTTTGGCGGTTAAGGGCCATGTTTCACCATCAGCTTTGAGCTTGAAATAAGAGCCTGTGAAGGCATATACATGCCCTGTCTTCACAGGCTCTTTTGAGGATAACACCAACTATCAGCCCTGGAAGGTTCCGGGCTGATCTTTCATGCTACTAATACAAGGGTACGTAACCAGCCTTTTTGACCAGTGGCTGCCCCTTCTGGGGATGAAGCATGTAGTTCATGAACTTGAGTATCTCTCCCTGGGGCCAGTTGTTGGTAAAGAGCCACAGTGTCCTGGAAACGGGGAAATCGCCTGATGCGGCATTTTCAAAGGTAGGGGCAACGCCGTCGAGCTTGACCGGCTTGAGTCTGTCGCTCAGATATCCTATGCCCACATAACCTATGGCGTTGGGGTTGCCGGAAACTGCCTGCACGATTGCGCCGTTGGAAGGAAGAAGCTGGGTCCTGGGGCTTACCCTGTCGCCCTTGAGGACAACGTCCACCCATACCCCGTAGGTTCCGGAAGAGGAATCTCTTGAAATAGAGACTATGGGCCTGTCCGGTCCTCCGACCTGGTTCCAGTTGGTGATGTTCCCGTTGTAGATGCCTCTGAGCTGATCACTGGTCAGTTCGCCAACGGGATTATTGGGATGGACTACCGGAATGATGGAATCCAGGGCAATGGCGAAAGGCACAACGTAAATGCCGTTGTCAAATGCGTTCTTGACTTCACCTTCCCTGATCCAGCGAGAAGACATGCCGATATCGGTCATGCCGTCGATGACAGCCTTGATCCCGTTTCCAGAGCCGGTTCCGGCAATAGAAATATTGATCCCGGGATTGTCCTGCATATAGGCCTCAGCAACCTCCTGGAGAATGGGCAGTACCGTAGTTGAACCATTGACGCTCAGGTTTTTGGCCAGGACCGGACCGGCGCTCAGGCACAAGCCAATGATCAAGGCCATAAAAAACACAAATCTTTTCATAACAAAACCTCCATTTCAATGTTGATAATAAAACCAAATTCACAGTCTCATTGACTGATGGAGGTAATAAATATTTCATGCTACGAATAAATGTCAGCTTTGTTATATGTATGTTACAAAATATTATATTTTTTTATAAACAATTTCAGTAAGTTACATAATATAATTTATTCAGACCGATACATCCTGAACCTAAAACGCAATCGGCTTGCATTACTCAAGGGATAGATATCGCTGAAACCTGAAGGTGAGCATGCCCTTAACTACAAGTAAAAACAGTTTTATTCAAGGATATTCAGGGTAATTCATTAACTTCCCACGCCTGAGGCTTTCCAACTAAGCTCATTGAATTATTATAATTAAAAAGACAAATTCATGTCATCTGATTGTAACAATAATCCTGTAACAAATTAGCTCATTTCGAGATAACAGGCTGATAAATATATTTTTTGTCAACCATCAATTATTTATGAAGAAAAATTAATCGGAGATAGTGATGAACGCAAATATGGGCATTCAGGCTAAAGCCCCTGGAAACGTGGTCTTTCATGGAAGCGGAGCCCGGAAATCGCAGAAACTGGATCTGGGAAGAGAAAAAATCTGTTTAGAGGTTGAGAATCTTGAGCTGTACTACGGGCAGGACAAGGCCCTGAAATCCATCAACATGGAAATCCCTACCAAGAGGGTCACGGCCTTTATCGGACCCAGCGGCTGCGGCAAATCCACTCTGCTCAGATGCTTCAACCGCCTCAACGATCTCATCGACATCTGCAGGGTTGAAGGAAAGATCCTGCTGGACGGTCAGAATATCTACGCTCCAGCCGTTGATGTGGCTGAGCTGCGCCGAAAGGTGGGCATGGTTTTTCAGAAGCCCAACCCTTTTCCCAAGTCAATTTACGAAAACATTGCTTATGGATTGAGGCTTCAGGGTATAAAAAACAAAAAAACACTGTCAGAAGTGGTTGAAAGATCCCTTAAAGGAGCAGCCCTGTGGGACGAGGTCAAGGACAGACTGCACCAGAGCGCGCTGGGCCTGTCAGGAGGTCAGCAGCAGAGGCTGGTCATTGCCAGGGCTATAGCCATCGAGCCTGAGGTGATTCTTCTTGATGAACCATGTTCGGCCCTGGATCCCATTTCCACGGCCAAGATTGAAGAACTTATCCATGAACTAAAAAGCAGATACACCATAATAATTGTCACCCACAATATGCAGCAGGCAGCCAGGGTCTCCGACTATACAGCCTACATGTATCTGGGTGAACTCATGGAGTTCAGGGACACCATCACCCTGTTCACCAATCCGGAACAGAAAAGCACTGAGGATTACATTACTGGAAGATATGGATGATGCAATCCGGCATCCTGGACTGGGGTTCATACTCATCAATCAGGTAAATTGACTCAAAAAATCATAGGGGCTTAAAATAGACACTGACTTGAAACTTTCAAGCCTGAGAAGATGCGGATCTCCTGATATGATAATGGGAACTGAAGCGGACAGAGCACAATGAATGAACTTATCGTCTGAAGGG
>PWNK01000024.1 GCA_003557865.1 Desulfonatronovibrio sp. | reverse complement strand
TCCCAGCCCTTGTTTTTCTGTGTCTGTTTCTTACATCAAAAAAAAATGCAAGGGCTGGGGTGCCTGCCCCCTGCTTTCCTTAAAAAATGGCTAAACTGTTACAGCAATTATGAGAAGACGCAGCTTAATACTTTGGCGAATCATTGTGCGCCTTGACGTCGCCAAAAGGAAAAAGAGCCGTTACCGGATGAAAAATATTTATCGGACTTTGCCCGGATAGACTATAGGGGCCGGAGTCAAAAGGCAACATATTCAGTCTATTTTTCCGGAACCTGAGAATAAAAATTTCTGAGGTAGTTTACAGCTGAAACCAGAGCCAGAACAAGAGCGATATGAATCAGGACCTGGCCCAGCAGGCTGGGATCAAATCCCCACCACGGATAGTGCAGGATCAATGGGCAAAGAGCCACAACCTGAAAAATGGTTTTCAGTTTGCCATAACTGTCTGCGGCGATGACCACACCGGCATCCGCGGCTATGGCCCTGAGTCCGGTTACAGTGATTTCCCTGCCGATTATGATCACTGCTATCCAGGCCTGCAGCCAGCCGTTGGCAACCAGCATGATCATGACCGAGGATATGAGCAGCTTATCAGCAAGAGGATCCAGAAATTTACCCATGTTGGTTACCAGGTTATATCTTCTGGCCACAATGCCGTCCGCCAGGTCGGTCAATGAGGCTGCGATGAAGATGAACATGGCCAGGGCAGAGGTGGTCTTGCCCGGAAAATAAAGCAGGAGCACTATGATGGGAATGGAACCGATGCGGGCGAAGGTCAGTGTGTTGGGCAGGTTGAACATTGCTTACCCGCTGTTTTTATGTTTTTCAAAAATTTCAAGGACCCTTCGGACGTATTCCTGGGTTTCCCTGAAGGGAGGAATGCCGTTGTACTCTTCCACCCTTGAAGGTCCGGCATTGTATGCTGCCAGGGCCAGGGGAACACTCTGGAAGCGGTCCATGAGGTATCTGAAATAACGGGTTCCGGCTTCAATGTTGGATTCAGGTTCAAAGGGAGAGACCAGGCCCAGGTATTTCTGGGTCTGGGGCATGATCTGCATCAGTCCCTGGGCCCCGGCCCTTGACACTGCCTGAGGATTAAAGCCGGACTCGACCTCGATCATGGCCCGGATAAGCATGGGGTCAATTGAATAAAGCGATCCATAGGTCCTGGTCAGTTCAATAAAGTCTTCGCTGCTCAGATCTCTGGTCCTGAACAGTGAAAAGGGACGGAACCTGTCTGAGGTGGGCAGATCGGTAAAGTGATAGGTGCCGTTTTCATCCCGGTAGTAATATACCGTGCCTGCCGTGGAAACAGGCGGAAGAAAGAGAATTGCCAGGAAAAGGCAAGGCAACAGCTTAAAACGCATGGGCTTTCTACCTGTATTTTAGAAAGTCTGTGAGAAAATACCTTGACCCGCCATATATTCTCCAAAAGGCAGGAGTGCTGAATTCAGAACATAGACAATCTGAAGTCAGTAGTCAAAGCCTGCGGGTTCCCAAGTTCCAGGATTGCTGGGAAGGGGGACAGGGATGAAATCCCGCCGAACACAGATATCCTCAGCCAAGACCGTCAAACCAGGTATCCCAGATACCAGAGCCAGATACTTTCTCCCCAGAGGATATAGATCATTGTCCCCATGGCTAGAAATGGTCCGAAAGGGATGGGGGCCTGCATGCTCCTGCCGTGTTTTGACCTGACCATGAAAAACAGGGCTGCCAGAAGCCCCAGAGCGGCGGACAGAAAGATAAGAATGGGCAGCCCCTGCCAGCCCGTCAGGGCACCGAGCATAAGCATAAGTTTTATATCTCCGGTACCAAGACCTTCAACTTTTTTCAGATAACGGTAGGCCCTCTGGAGGAGCAGAAATATACCAGCGCCCAGGAGAGCTCCCAAAAGAGAATCCTGCCAGGCTAAGGGCATGACAAAGCTGGCCAGAAAGGCCAGAAATGCTCCGGGCAGGGTGATGATATCCGGAAGAATGAAGATTTCCAGATCGATGAAGGAAGCAACAATCAGCAGGCCGGTAAAGAAAAGATAAACAAGGTATGCCGTCCCAAGGCCGAAGGTTATGGCCAGGACAAGGGAGATGGCCCCGGAAAGCGCTTCAACAGCAGGGTATCTGAGACTGATTCGGCCTGAGCATGACCTGCACCGGCCGCCCAGAAAGAAAAAGCTGAAAAGGGGGATGTTTTCCCACCAGGATAAGCTGTGCCCGCATCCGGGGCAGTGAGATCCGGGCCAGGCTATGGACTGCCCTGAAAGATACCTGTGAATGCAGACGTTGTAGAAGCTGCCCAGGCAGAGACCCAGGATGGCTGCAGCCGGATAGAATATGCTCTGGGGTATGTCCATGACTACCTTTGATTATTTCTTCTGCTGGAAATGACGTTCAGCTTGAATTCAGTATGACTATCCGGCAACCGCGGACAAAGTCAATACCAATAAACAGCTGGACAGAGGCTGGGTGCCGGGCGGGGCCTTTTGAGTCCCTGCAGATTTTGCTTGATTTTTGACTTTGTAGTGTATAAACATAATATTTTTATATATTTTGAATGATATCCTGAAGGAGGATCATAATGACCCGGAAGGACCGAACCGAGGGAATTCTGACCAGAAAAGAGGTTCTTGATCAGTCCGAGAGACAGAAATACTATCAGATACAGCTCAAGGACCTGCTGAGCTATGCCTACAGGTATTCTGAGGATGTCAAAAAACGTTTTGACAGGGCTCAGTTCAGCGTGGACAAGTTTAAGACCTTGATAGATCTCAAGCATATTCCCATTCTCAAGAAGAAAGAGCTTATCTTTCTGCAGTCCATGGGACCCAGGCTGGGTGGCCTTCTGACCAAGGATCTTGGAGAACTGAGGAGGATCTTTTTGTCTCCCGGTCCCATATTCGACCCCGAAGACAAGAGTGACGACTACTGGGGGTGGACCGAAGGTTTTTATGCCGGGGGTTTCAGGACTGGTGACATAGTTCAGATTACCTTCAACTACCACCTGACTCCTGCCGGACTGATGTTTGAAGAACCGCTGCGAAATATCGGCTGTTCAGTAGTTCCGGCCGGACCCGGAAACACCAATACCCAGCTGGAGATCATGCAGAAACTAAGGGTGACCGGGTTTGTGGGCACGCCCAGCTATCTGATGCACCTGGCACAGAAAGCAGAGGAAAAGGGACTCAACTTGAGAAAGGATGCTTTTCTGGAAGTTGCCTTTGTCACCGGCGAGAAGTTTTCCGAAAAGGTCCGTTCAACACTGGAAAAGAAATTCGACCTGATAATGCGCCAGGGTTACGGCACAGCAGACGTCGGATGCATCGGTTATGAATGTTTTCATAAAAACGGCCTCCATGTTGCCAACAGGGCATATGTGGAGATCTGTCATCCGGACACCGGGATATCTCTCAAAGAAGGAGAGGTGGGTGAGGTGGTGGTCACCACCTTCAACAAGACATATCCTCTGATCAGGCTGGCCACGGGAGACCTGTCATATATTGATTATTCTCCCTGTACCTGCGGAAGAACATCACCCCGTCTGGGCAATATCGTGGGCAGGGTCGACACAACCGCCAGAATTAAGGGCATGTTTGTTTACCCCCACCAGGTGGAGCAGGTTATGAGTTCATTTGAAGAGGTCAAAAGGTGGCAGATTGAAGTCACCAACCCCGGGGGTATTTATGAAATGATTCTGTATGTTGAAGCCTCAAGCTTCAAAAGGGATTCAGAACTGCTGCACTCATTCAGGGAGAAAATTAAAATCAGGCCGGTGCTGAAAGTCCTGGCCCCGGGCACCCTTCCTCCTCAGATTCGGCCCATAGAAGACAAGCGGACCTGGGAATGATAAGAATTCTGCTTTTGACTGCTGTTCTTATCCTGTTCGCAGGATGCGCTCCCAAGTATCCGGTTGCCATCCCTCCTCATGAGCCTCAGCCTGGGGCTTTTTTTTCATCTCAGGGTGATCCGGTTGATGAAACTGAGATAATAGCCTCTTTAGAATCCAAGGAATTCATCCTTATAGGGGAGTCCCATGACAATGCCTGTGATCACCGGGTCCAGGCCCTGATCCTGGAGATCCTGTCCTCTGCCGGGCATGAGGTGGTTCTTGGCCTGGAAATGGTTGATGTGGAGCGCCAGGGTGTTCTTGACAAATTTAACTCAGGTTCGGTTACGGTTGATGAGCTTCCTGACAGGCTGAACTGGGATGAAAACTGGGGCTTTGATTTTGAGCTTTACCGCCCCATTTTCGAGACAGCGAACCGTTATTCCATACCTGTGGCGGCCTTAAACCTTCCTTCCCGGGTGACCAGAATCATCAGCCGGCACGGCCTGGATCATCTGGATTCTGAAGACAGGGCTTTTCTCCCGGAGACACTCATTGATCCGCCAGAGGAGCAAATGCAGATGCTCGGGGATCAGTTTGAGCTTCATTCGGAATTGATTCAGGCTGAACAGGCCAAGTTCAAGCGTTTTGTGGCTGCCCAGTCCGCCTGGGACACCAAGATGGCATATGAAGCCATCAGGCATCACGAGCTGACGCAAAGGCCTGTGGTCATCCTTGCAGGGACGGCTCACGTGGACTTGGGTCAGGGCATTGAGTACCGGATTCGCGCGCTGAGGCCTGAATCAAGGATTGCTTCACTGGTCCCGGTGCGCTCAACAGAAGATATTTCATCAGAAAACACTTTCAGCTACTATTGTCCCGCAACCACGGGGAGGATGCGCCTGGGAATCGTGGCTGTTGAGCATGAGGCCCGGGTCATGATCACCGGAGTGGTTGAGGGCAGCCTGGCCATGGAGTCAGGTCTGGAAAAAGGGGACATAATTGTCCGGGCCGCCGGGGAGGATGTTTCGTCCCTGGCGGATCTGCACAGGGCCGGCGTGCAGGCTTTAAATGAGAATAGCAAGCTGATCCTGGAGGTTCTGCGCGACGGACGGCCGGAAGTTTTTGATATTGTTTTTTAGCCGGTTAAGAGCGGAAATACAACGTGTATTTCCTTTTTGTTTTGTCAATAAGCAAGGTCTTGTGCGCCCTTGTGCATAGCTGACTTATCCTCTTGATTGCTTTGGATTCTTTTATGCCATGGACTTTTTTTATTATCACTACAGCGACACTTTGTTTAAGTTAAAAGGGGACTGGCTCTTTTGCCGCCGGATAATCCGGCCGTTTTACGGTTTGAGGTCGGCAAAAGTGCCTGTCCCCGGTGGTCTAGGCGAGAATATACAGAAAGTTTCGCTGTAGTGTTATTAGCTCTGTGCTTAATGCGCTGAACGTTTTAACCGGATCTTTGTCCAGGCTGCTAAATTTTTTTCTTGAGCAGTCGAATACTACTTAAAATATCCGTTTCGCTGTCTTCAAGGAGACGATCTTGCCGGAACTGCCTGAAGTGGAAACTATAGCCAGAGGACTTGAACCTCTGGTCTTAAATAAAAAGATCAGCCGAGTTTCACTGAATTATCCGAAAATTATCAGCGGGGATCCGCAGATCTTTCAGAAAGAGATCCTTGACAGATCCATTGTTAAAGTCTGGAGAAGAGCCAAGCTCTTGATTCTTGATCTTGCCGGTTCATTTCATCTGGTTTTTCATCTCAAAATGTCCGGAAAGGTCTGGGTTCCTCCCCAGGGTGAATGTCCGGACAAGCACACTCATATTGTTTTCTGTATGAATAACGGGGAGTCCATATTTTTTCAGGATCAGCGAAAATTTGGCTACTGCGTCCTGCTCGACTCCAACTCTCTAAATTCATGGAAGTTTTTTGCAGGCTTGGGCCCTGAACCGCTGCATCTTTGCCTGAACGATTTTGCTGAGATATTCAGGGCCAGAAAAGGCCGGATCAAGTCCCTTCTTCTGGATCAGAGAAATATTGCCGGCATTGGGAACATTTATGCCGACGAGGCCCTTTTCATGGCCGGGATCCATCCCCGGACTCCCGGCTGTGAATTGAAACCCAAAGATTATAAAATACTGTACCAGAGTCTGAAAGAAGTCCTTGTCCGGGCCATTGAGGCCGGAGGCAGTTCATTCAGAAACTATCGCAACGCCCTGGGGTATTCAGGTATGTTTCAGGAAAAGTTTCTTGTTTATGGTAAAAAAGGTCAATCCTGCCCCAGGTGCCGGACCGTGATTGAGACCTGCAAAGTTGCCGGCAGGACTTCATGTGTTTGTCCGACATGTCAAAAAGTCAACCAAGAGGCTGGCCATGAATAACAGTAATCGAAGTGCTGCCCTAAGCTATGAAGAACTCAACAGCGCCCTCAAGAGGCTTGGTCTCAGGGAAAATCCTGAATGGATCGGGATTATTCTCTTTGTTCGAAACCTGATCCCAAGGATGGACATTATCAGTGAAGAGCAGAAGTTCCTTCTGCAGCAGAGCGTGGTGAAGTCACTGGAAATGAAAGATTTTTCCCAGGACAATTTCATCCGGATCATCCGCATGATTCAGATAAGCTTCACTGAAAAGATAATGAAAGACCTGAAGCTGGTTGAAGAAAAGCTGGACAGCCAGAAGGACTTTTCCAACTCGCTTCTGTCCCAGATTCAGGTCCTGGCCCAGGAATTCAAGAAAAGCATGAACCGTCAGAGTTCGGAGTTAAGTGACTTCGGTGAAAAAACCATTTCCCATATAGAACATCAGGAAGATCCCAGGACAATAATTGAATATATCCGGGGAACAATCCAAAAAATAATTTCCGAAGCAAGAAACGAAGCCAGGAACTGGGAGGCTAAGGCCAGATCTCTGGAAGGTCTTGCCAAGTATGACAACTTATTGAAAAATCTTTACAACCGCAGCTTCTTTGACGAATACCTTGTGACAAGCTGTGCGAATCACCTTGCTCAGGGCCGCCCTCTTTCGCTGCTGATGATTGATGTGGATCATTTCAAGAGGATCAATGATATCTGGGGACATCTTGTGGGGGATGACGTTCTGAGGGCGCTGGCCAAACTGGTCAGGGCTCATGCCGACCCAAAAGGGGGTGTTTCCTGTCGTTACGGCGGAGAAGAGCTTTGTATTATAATGGAAAATACCAGTGAGAATGAAGCCGCAATTATGGCTGAGACCCTCCGGAAAGGGGTTGAGAATTACAGCTTTGTTTTCAGGAAGGATACGGGTCAGCTCGGTGAAACAATAAGCTTCACCATCAGCGTCGGGATAGCCCAGCTGCAAAAGGGACAGGGGTCCAGTGAGCTTTTAGGTGCAGCGGACAGGGCCATGTACATGGCCAAGGACACCGGACGCAACAAAGTGATCTGCTATTCCCGGATGCCCTTGAATGGAAAAAAGCTCTGATTTCGGGCCGGGGGCTTGCTCCGTTAATCAGGCTTACCGGCTTTAACCCTTGCTTTTGAGCAGGGCCCTGGCTACCTGAAGATCATAAAGCTGAAGGGGACTCTGCTTTGAGCCTTCGTACATTTCCACCGCCCTTCTGATTATGTCCATGTCCAGCCATCCGTGTTTTTCCCAAATCCGGGGATGATCCTGGTTCCATAATCTGAATTCGACAGTGCCTTCATTGTCCCGGACATACATCCGTTCTTTTTTGTTTCTGGGGTCGGGGTAGTAATATAGACCCCGGGGAATATCCATCTGGCAATTCTCCCTGAAATATGAGCCTGCCTGGGCTCAGATGATTGTCTAAAAAATTATGAGGTCAAAGCGCTAATTATCCTGCCACTTAGAGTCCTGGAATTAATATTCAGGCAAAAAGCCATGCTGCCAGTAAGTGAAAGGCTTTCAAAATACATGAAAGTCAACAGCCCAGCGCAAAAGGCTCATGGCTATCAAAATCAGACCTTCCAGTCGCCCCAGCTTCAGCCCGGTTTTCATGAAAACCAGAACCAGAGCGATCATTCCCAGAAGGGTGAGCATGCTTGGAACCGCTGTTTGAGATATTGTGATGGGATTTAAGAGGCAGGTCAAGCCCAGAACTCCGGCAAAGTTGAAAATATCGCTGCCTATGAGGTTACCCAGAAGCATTTCGCTTTTACCTTTCAGGGCTGCTACAATACAGACGATCAGTTCAGGAAGGGATGTCCCCGCGGCAACAATGGTCATCCCTATGATCCACTGGCCTACGCCCATTGTCTGGGCCAGGGATGCAGCTCCATCGACCATCAAATGCCCACCCAGGGCTATCATTATGAAGCCTGAACAAAGCTTCAAATACTCTCTGCCCCCGGCTTTTTTTTCTTCAGGGATTTCCAGGTCGATGGTCATCCTTGCCCCGCGCAGGAAAATGAAAAGGTTATAGCAGACAAAAACAGATACCAGAATAAAACCGGAAAGTCTGCCGATTTTCATGTCCAGAAGCATGACCAGGATGGCAGCTGTAAGAAGCAGAAGGAAAAGACCATCTCTGTTGATCAGGGTCCTGCTGGAAGCAACGGGAGCTATCAGGGCGCAAATCCCAAGGATTATGCCCAGGTTGAAGATGTTGGAGCCAATAATGTTGGACAGGGCGATATCGCCCATTTCACGGAAGGAGGCGGTGACCGTGACCACAAATTCCGGCATGGAAGTGCCCAGGGCTACAATGGTCAGACCGATGGTCAGCTCTGATAATCTGAACTGTCTGGCAATGGCTGCAGCACTGTCCACAATCCACACTGCTCCAATCCACAAGAGAATGGCACCTGTTGCCAGTGAACCCAGATCAAGGATGATTGCCATTATTTTTCGATAAAAATCTTGACAGATGTATTCTTCCAGCTGGCGTGCCGGGCTGGCCGAGGTCAGGGCATCAGAAATGCCGGGGCTGTTTTATCGCGACTTGATAACCCGGGGTTTCGGGCATAAAGACTAGTCTGGAACATAAAGGGCTTTAGCCCGTAGAGGATCCCAGGAGGGCTCCTGCCATTTTACCTGCTGTTCAGCCTCGTTCCTTGAAACCTCAACCACATGGCTGTGTCTGCCCTGCTTGACCAAAACCTGAACAGTGCTCGAAGAACGCCTGGCTCTGGGTGAAAACCTGGTTACAAGCCAGCTGGCGCTGTGAATGGTCTCCTGATCCCATTCATTTCTGCCCGCAGGCCTTCCCAGCCCCAGTGGTCCGGGATACGAACGAATGCTGAAAATATAATCGTTTTCTTTGGCCAGTTCCTCAAGCCTGGCATTGTCTTCGCTGTTGCGGCCAATACAGAGCCAGTGATCATCATCCCAGAACTGCCTGCCGGTATTGGCCAGGTGGAATTCATCCGGGTCCGGTCTTTCAAAGTGCTCCAGCACGGGCAGGTACCTCCTGGATGATTCTTTTTCAGTGAGCAGGCAGCCCCCTCCAGGGGTGGGTATGGGTTTAATGTGGAATTTTTCAGCCAGTTTAAGCTGCTCCTTTCTTCCCCGTCCCGAGATATTTCCCAGCCTTGACCTGTCGATGAGCCCGTCCTTTTCCGGCCTGGTGGGGGGGAGGTGCCGGGCTGAAAGAGCTCTGACCAGGATATCCTTGACTTGAGAGTCGCGCCTGATGATATTTAAAGTGTCCAGCCTCTGGGACATGGGTCTTTGCCCCAGTACTTCCCCGGAGATAATGAACCGTGCGCCCAGCTTGTTCATCATCTTTTTGGCCAAGGTTAGCATCAGTATTTTGCAGTCCACGCAGGGATTGAGGGTTTTGCCCATTCCGTAGACAGGGCCATTGCAGATCATGCTGACATATTCCCGGGAGATGTCCACGGCCACAACTGGAATGCCGTAATTGTCCTCCCACTGATCAATCTGGTCAGGTTTTCCAAAAAACGGGGAAATAAAGTGCAGTCCCAGAACCTTCAGTCCCTGTTCCTGAACCAGTCTTGCGCCCAGGATGGAGTCAAGCCCGCCGGAGAAAAGAGCAACCGCATCAAATCTGTTCTTTGAAACTGCTGCCCGGTTTGTGTAACCTGGATCTTTAATCTGCATTTCTTGACAAGTGTATTGAGTATGGCGTAAAAAGTAAAGTTTGCTGCGGCCATGAAGGGAGGCTGGACATTCCTGGATTTCATGGTCTTTTTTGCGCGGAGGGATGGCCGAGTGGTTTAAGGCGGCGGTCTTGAAAACCGTTGACCCTCGCGGGTCCGGGAGTTCGAATCTCTCTCCCTCCGCCAGCACATCTAGTATTTGCGGGCATTAACAGGGGGTAAAAATATCTATTGTACCATAAGGTGCACCTTTAAAAAAATGATATAAATAATATAATTTTATCCTTCCGCAGATACTGCAAAAACCGCAACAAGTAATCTTCTTCAGCCTCACTTAAATAAAATTTAGTCACCAATACCTCGTCAAAATGCCCTTATGGCATTCCTTGCGCCTCCTCTGGCCTCGTTTTTCCTGAGTCTTGCCGAAAAAGTCCTGTCAAAATCAATGCATGGTTGTTCCTCCGTGTGGTTCGGCAATATGAGAAATATCCTGACAATACGGAAATTGATCATAAAGTCCCCCATCCTCTCCAATTGATTCGCCCACGTACCAGTACCTTTAATCATTGGAAACATCTCAGCCTCCTGTGATTGTCCCATTTTCACATGCTGCAAATAAATGATTGAGCACCTGCCATGAGGATGGAACCTTGTTCAAGGAAAAATAGTGGACAAAGAGCAGGGTTTTGGGGCAGGCAGGATTTATTGAGGCGATGAGGTAGTCTGCATTTTGGAAGGGAGAAGCATCATGCACGTAGTCTTGACTATATCAAATTTTTTGTCCCACCATTGAAAGCGAAACTCTTATTTCAACGGTAAAGTCTAAAGACTTCTGAAACAGTTCCTTCTGGACCCCGGGATAGGCCTTGTGATCGATGATTGTCAGTTCATCCGGGGTTTCAATCAGGAGGTCAATGTACCCGTAGACCAGGGAATTGTTTTTCGGGCCAGGCAGGATTCAGCAGTAACTCGCCAAATTACTGATTCACTGCGGCAAAATCCTGAAAGTCTGATTGTTGGCAGTTCTGTAAATTGAAAAGTCTTTATGATCCAGGGTGGCAATGTCCAAAATTCCGGACTCTTGTGCCAGGCAAACCAGGGTGGCGTCGGCAAAATCCATAGGCAGGTCTGCAAATTTTTCCATTTTGGATCTGGCAAGATGTAGTGAATGGATATCTGAAGGAACCAGAGTCACAACTCCTCTAATTACAAAATCCAGGGCTGCCAGCTGTGCCTTGAGAGAAAAATTAAGGAGATAAAGAACCTCGGTAAGGACAGCCTCAGTTGAAAAAAGCTCTCCTGAAAAAGAAGTAAACCACTGTACACAGTTATGGTGGGCGGCTTCACTTCTGTCTATCAAGGCAATCCATGGACCGGTATCCAGCAAGGCCTTCATCGCTTCTGGTCTCGCATCAGGTTGATAAGGTGCTGGCGATGATTTGTGCCCAGGTCTGGAATTCCACTGCTGACAACCCCTATCAGGTCTCGGGCTTTACCAGAAGCCCTTTCTCCGCGTGATTGAACTTCAAAGTCCTCAAGAAACTTTTTAATGGCCATCCGGGCAATATCTGATTTTCTCAGGCCGGTCTTTCCTGAAACCTCCTCAATCCTGGACTTGTACTCGTCAGGCATGCGAATTGTCATTTGCATATCAAACTCCTTTTGTAGTCACTTTGATTGCAATGTAGTCTTTATCCAGGCTCAAGTCAACATCCACACTGGATTGAATCTTCCACCTGCATCCGGTACCTGCATGACAATCTCCAATGCTGTTGGATTCATTTCTAAAGCTGGCTATGCCCGCAACCCAAGAGGTCATTCTCACGCAAAGGCGCAAAGACCGCCAAGCAAGACAGGACGATTTTTTTCATTTGTCACGCGCTTCGCGTGGCAAATGAAAAGGCAGCTTTTTTGAAAACCGCTACCCGGTTT
>PWNK01000142.1 GCA_003557865.1 Desulfonatronovibrio sp. | reverse complement strand
GCTTATCAAGGCGCTGGAAAGCCTGTCTGGTTATTCTGGTAAAATATCCAGAGCCGGGCAAGGTCAAGACCAGGCTGGGCAGGGAAATGGGCATGAACAATGCCGCCCTGCTTTACAGGGATTTTGTTGCCAGGCTGCTGGCAACCTGCAGGGAGGTCTCATGTCCAGTACTGGTCAGCTGTCATCCGGATCGTCGGATCAGTGACTATCAAAAATGGCTCGGGCATGAATACGCGTATATTGTCCAGCGAGGCAATGACCTTGGGATGATAATGCAGGACAGCTTTGAGCAGGCCTTTGCCAGGGGCTTTTCCCGTGTAGTTCTGATGGGCAGCGATATCCCGCAGCTCCCGGCAGACTACATTGAAAAGGCCCTGGATAAGCTTGAAGAAATTGACGTAGTCCTTGGTCCGGCTGTGGATGGTGGCTACTACCTGCTGGGTATGAACAGGCCAAGCTTCAGCAGTAAAATTTTTGCAGATATACCATGGAGTACCCCGGAGGTTCTCGGCCTGACCCTTAAAGCTGTCAGGGACAGCAACCTGACTGAATATATCCTTCCGTGTTTAAGGGATATCGACACTCTGGATGATTTAAATGCCCTAAAAAATTACCCGGCTATGGTTGAAAAAAAACCAGCAGGCAAGTCAAGCGCTGAAGAACTGCCTGCAGCGATCTCGGTGATCATTCCCGTCTACAGGGAACACAAAACAATTAATTCGTTTCTTAATTCTCTGGCAAAAATTTTTCCCGATCCCAGACATGAAATAATCGTTGTTGACGGCGGTCCAGGGCACGAGACCCTGGCAGCTCTGGATGTTGCGAATATCATTGCCCTCAGTTCTGACCGGGGCCGGGGAAAACAGATGAATGCCGGAGCTCAAGCTGCTCAAGGCCGGATACTTCTTTTTCTCCACGCCGACACCATCCTTCCGGATAATGCCTCTGAGCTGATTATTAACGCCATGCAGGACCGAAACATTATGGCCGGATCGTTTTCCCTGGGCATTGATTCAAAAAAATGTTCTCTCAAAGTCATTGAATTATTTGGCAATATCCGCTCATGGTGGACCAGGGTCCCTTATGGAGACCAGGCAATTTTCATGGCCAGGGATCAGTTTTTAGAGATTGGCGGGTTCAGGGACATGCCCATCATGGAGGATCTGGAGATTATGACCAGGCTCAGAAAAATGGGAAAAAAAATTGTTATTCTGCCTGAAAAAGCCAAAACTTCATCCAGGAGATGGGACAGGGAAGGAGCTTTGCGGGGCACCCTCAGGAACTGGATCATAAGAACTCTTTATCATTTTGGAGTCTCACCGGACATCATCTCCAGATATTATAAATAATCCTGGCATCTATTCACCACTGGTTTTGATTAGCATCAGCATTAAAGGCCTGTCTGGGGCTAAGGTTTTGTAATGCCTGCGATGTTTGACCGTCGACGGTTCCGTTGGACAAACATGCGCTAGCTTATGGTTTCGAAAAATTCTCAGATTTGTTTGATCTCTAAGTGAGTTACAGGGACCAATAAATTTTTGTCCTACGGAACCGCGACAGGGAGTTCGCAGGCAAAAGAAACCTTAGTCCCAGGCAGGTCAAGATTATGATGAATAGTTACTAATCCTGAAGGTTAAAGCTGGGTTTTTTCAGTCCATATCCATGCCTGTTCCGGAATTTGACAAAACGGCTGCAAAAAACCAACTTCACGGATTGAGGTGCCAAAAAACTGGACATTCAAAATATTATACATTAATTATTACCTACCAACCAGGTAGTCTTTTTTGTATCGATACAGCCAAAACTATTAAGACCCCAAACAAAAGCTTCAGAACTGGGCAAAATCTATTTTAATCAAACAGAGATTGACTTCACAAGCTTGCCTGCAGCAACTGCATGAGGAGTGTTTAATGGCCAGAATAGTCGCCGTAAACCTGAGTCCCAAAAAGGGACAGCGCAAAAAGAACATCAAACGGGGAATTCTGATTGAGCAGCACGGCCTGGAGAATGACGCCCACGCCGGAAAGTGGCACCGCCAGGTCAGCCTGCTGGGCATGGAGAGCATCACCAAGATGCGCAAGGCCGGCCTGGATGTGGGCCCGGGTGATTTTGCCGAAAACCTGACCACCCAGGGCCTGGAACTGTTCACCCTGCCCCTTGGAACCAGGCTCAGAATCGGAACTTCAATTCTGGGGGAAGTCACCCAGATCGGAAAGGAGTGTCATACCCGCTGCGCCATATTTCATCAGGCCGGAGACTGTGTAATGCCCAGGGAAGGAATATTTATCCGGGTTCTTAAGGGGGGGGCTGTTCAAGTCGGGGACCGGATGGAAGTCCTGGCTGAAGAGTTGGATGCCGTTTCCTGAAGCACGGGCAGAGCACGAGAAGGAATAATCCGGGTCCGGTCCGCTTCATTTACAGATAATGCCGGTCAGTCAACCTCAATACTTAAACCAAAAGGTATCTATTGACCATGATTTTTGATTAACCTCAGCTTTAAAGGCCTTCCTGAAGGCTAAGGTTTATGACAAATATTTACAGCCAAAATTCATTTCTTTGCATATCTGAACTCCATGACCGCTGAAGACTTGCCTGCCGTGGCCTTTGCTCATAACAACCTGCATAATTTAGTTTTTTTTATCAGGTGACGTCCTGAACCATCCCGCCAAAAGTCTTTCCCAGACCGAAATATGCTCCAGCTAGCTGTAAAAAAAAAGAAAAATTTGCAATTTTTCAATAAAAAAGTCTTTTATTCTCTAAAGACCTCTGTTAGGGCAATTGACAGCAGGATCGATCTGACAATTACCAGCAACAATTTTCCCAAATGTTATTGTTTGTCTGAGAATTATATTCTTCTGACAAACGACATGCTCAGGAGATGTCCATGCATCATGACGAGTCGAAAATGACTGCTCCCGGGGTAGTTTCCAGGGCCGGCATGCGGGAGATAATCAAAAAAATTGATGACCTGCCGGTTATAGCCCCGGTCGCGGTACATGCATTGACCCTGTCCCTGAAGGATGATGTTGAGCTGGACAGGCTGACCAGACTCATTGAATCGGATGCGGTGCTTACCGCCAGGATATTGAAACTGGTAAACAACATACCATCAGGACTGATGGAGAAAGTCAGCACTGTCAGGCAGGCCGTGGCCCTGGCAGGCCTTAACCAGGTCCGATGCGCGCTGCTGGGAGTCATTTTCAGCGATCATTTCTGTTCTGATCAGAAACTGTGCCTGGAAATCAAGGAACTCTGGTCGCACAGCCTCATGACCGCCTCTCTGGCCAAGATTATTGCCAGGCAGACCTTCCCTGAACTGGAACAGATATCCTTTGTCGGCGGGATAATGCATGACATCGGCAAGATGATCATCATGGAAACCTTCCCCGAAAACTTCCGGGAGATTGAAGAGGTCAGGTCTCAAAAAGGATTGACCTACACTGACGCGGAACAGGAAGTAATGGATACCAACCATTGTCTGATCGGCGAGATTCTTGTCAAACAATGGAGCATTCCTGAGGAAATTGTTGACTGCGTCTCCTTGCACCACACCATGGCCGGATGGGAGGACATTCCTTCTGCCAACAATGAACTGGTCAATGTGGTTTCACTCTCAAATCTTCTGGCCCGGGAGGTCCTGTGCGACACCCACTACCTGGACAGAAATTCGTTCATCCGCAACAGCATCATGTCCAGACTGGGACTTTCCCAGGACGAAATTCTGAAAATCCAGGAAGAGGCCACCAGGGACTACTCCATAAAAGCCAGCTTTTTCGACCTTGACAGCGACATCAACACCATCTTCAACAGCGTTATCAAAAAGGCCAACCAAAAACTGTCCGGCATGGGTCAGGAGCTTGATCTCAGGAACAGAGCACTGTTCAGAAACAACCAGCTGCTCAAGCTGGAGGGCAACCTTTATTCCCGCCTCTGCCCGGTACTGGACAGACAGTCCATGATTGAAACAGTAGCCGAAGGATTCAGAAAATTCGAACCCGCTCCCGCTGGCTTCTTCTATACGGTCAACCCTGAACTGCGGCAGCTTGAAGGTGTTGTCTGGAAGAAAGGCAAGAAAAAAAGACACCTGCTCTGCTTTCTGGATCGCGACGGACTGCCTATCTGGGAACATGAAGACACCAATATCCCCCCTGACCTGAACAAAATCATTTTTGACTACAAAAACCGAATGGGCCAGCCAGGAACGTACGCCTACAATGTCATCTCCATGTTTCATGTGGTCAGTTTTCACGGGAAAAACTGCTTGTTCGGGGAGCTGTGCATCTTGTTGAATAGAGATTTTTCCAGGGATCACCAAGCCAACAGAACCGTATTGCTCAATATCGCCAAAATGCTCTGTGAGAACATGGAAAAGATCAGGCTTCACGAAGAACTGGAAAGAAAAAACGAGGAGCTGACCAAGGCCATCCTTAAAAACAGGCGCATGAACCTCAAGCTGATGCAGACTGAACGCCTGGGAGCAGTGGGGCAGCTGGCAGCAGGCGCGGCTCACGAAATCAACAACCCCCTGGCAATTATTTCGGCCAGGGCCCAGCTTCTCCAGCTAAAGGAAAAGGACGAAAAAAGAAAAAGGGAACTGGGCCTTATCTCTGAGCAGATAGACAGAATCAGCCGTATCCTGTCCAACCTCATGGACTTTGCCAGGCCGACCCCTCCAACCCTTCAGGAGACCAACATCCATGAAGTCATTGACCGGGTACTGGAGTTGCTGCTCAATGGTTTCATCAGGCAGAACAATGATATTGTCAAAAAATATGACCCGGAGATGATCAGCATCAAGGCCGACCCGGGTCAGCTGGAGCAGGTATTTCTCAACGTGCTCATCAACGCCCAGCATGCCATGGAAAATAAGAAAGGAAGCATCACCATAACCACCAGCCTGTCCCCGGACAGAAAAAACATTCGTGTCTGCGTTGAAGACCAGGGCCAGGGAATATCCAGGGAAAACCAGAAAAAGATTTTTGATCCCTTTTTTACCACCAAGGAGGAAGGCAAGGGAACAGGCCTGGGCCTGTCCACCTCTTACGGAATCATCAGCAGTCATTTCGGCAAATTCGACATGATCAGTGAAGAAGGCAGGGGAACCAAGGCAATCATTGAACTGCCCGTGGATTTATCCGACCTCAGGCCGCCCTTTTCCGCTGAAGCACAGCTGAACTCAAGAGAGCCCGGCAAAACACGTCCCAGGATACTTGTGGTGGATGATGAAGCTCACATCAGAGACATCCTCAAGGAAACCCTGGAAAATGAAAACATGACCGTTGTCACCGCTAAAAACGGACAGGACGGCCTTGAGGAAACACTGCAGGACCATTTCGACCTGCTTCTGCTGGACATCAAGATGCCCTTAAGAGACGGTTTGTCTTTGCTGCGTGAAGTAAGAAAGCTGGATAAATACCTGCCGGTGATCATTATAACCGGCATGGCTTCCCATGAAGAGATACAGGAGGCTCTGGGCCACGGACATTGTGAGTACATGCGCAAGCCCTTCCACATTAAAACCCTGCTTTCCAAAATCAGGAAGTGCCTGCAGCAGTGAGCGGCCGCAAATCCACAACCAGGATCATCTCCATTGCCAGCGGCAAGGGAGGAGCAGGCAAAACCACTCTGGCCGCCAACCTGGCCTGGTCACTGGCTGCTGAAGATAAAAAAGTCTGTCTCATTGACGTCGATCTGGGCCTTTCCAATATCGACGTCATCCTCGGTCTGAAGCCCAAGGCCACCCTGGAAGAGGTCATTCTGGGAGACCATCCCCTTTCTTCAGCGGTCAGTATTGTCCGGCCCGGACTGGATGTCATTTCCGGAGGTTCAGGGGTTTCAGCCCTGGCCGACCTTGCTCCCGCCAGAAGAAGGGCCTTTCTGGAAAGGATCAGCACTCTTGACCACTATGATTACGTGCTCCTGGACAACTCCCCGGGCATTAACAGCCAGGTCATATCCTTCTGCCTGGCTGCCAGAGAAATAATCGTTATCATCAATCCCGAACCATCTTCAGTAACTGACGGCTACGCCCTGCTCAAGGTTCTCAAGCAGAAAGGGCTGCATCAGACTCCAGCCATTCTGTTCAACAGGGTTCCGGCAAGACTTGACAGTCTGAAACTCATGAGCCGGTTCGCCGCCACCTGCACCAGGTATCTAGGGATCAAGCTCGCCTATCTGGGAGCTATCCCCGATGATCCGTCATTCAAGGAAGCCTCGTCCCGGCTCAAAACACTGGTTGAACATGATCCTGCCTCTCCCGGGGCAATGGCTGTCTCCGGAGCCGCCCGGAGTCTTATTTCCAGGTCATCCAAGGCGGTTATCAGCATGGAACCTATTGACTTCTGGGAAAAATCACTGGCCAGTCTGATCCAGAACAGGACGTTCTTCTCCCCCAAAACATTTGATTCCCGGGGATCAAAGCCTTTTGAGGAATTATTGAATGATCTGGAGATACTAATTCAAGCCATTGAAAAAAAAGAAAGAACACCTGAAAAAACAAACCCTGCCGCTCTCGCCAGAATTCAGGAGCTGGGAAAGAAACTCTCCAGTCTGGGCCAGGGCCGGTTAATGGAATCCCTTCCGGCAAGAAAAATCAGGATCGGCCTGCTTTGTCCTGAAGAGTCCCTGCGCCTGACCCTTAAAGACATATTGTCGGGCAAAGGGGAGGTGATCGAACTGGGAGCCGGCTCAAAACCGGACTCAGGCCAGCCCCTGGATATCATTTTCTGTTCAATGGGCAGGCCTGACCAAAAATACCTCCCAATCCTCAATGCCTGCGCTGCGACACCGTGTATCTGGCTTTCCGAATACCGCAGGCATATTCCTGGCTGGATTAAGGATATTCAATTCGCCCATATCCTGGAAAAACCTTTTTCTCTGGACAGGATCTATCAGGCAGTCGATAATAAAGCCGTTTCATAGTCAGCCTTCTGAGCTCTCTGCCTGTCTCCAATTGAGATTTAAACCTGCTGGTTTTATTCCCCGGGAAAAACCCGCTTCCCGGGCTGTTCTTTACATCCAGTTCAACACCTATGCCCGGCGCCAGTCTTCACCCCAAATTCCTGCTGTCCATAAAAAAAATCCCGGCTCAGCAGAGCCGGGATTAAACTGTCTGTGGCGGAGAGGGAGGGATTTGAACCCTCGATAGAGGTTTTAGCCCCTATACTCGCTTAGCAGGCGAGCGCCTTCAGCCAGCTCGGCCACCTCTCCTTAAAGCGCGGAATATCAGGTTCCAAAGAGTCAGCATCAATTATTACTTCCGCGCTAAAAAATAAAAATTAGCCAAAACAGACATGACCGTCAACCTAATTATTTGACATCAGTCCGCCTCAACAATTAATGTATCCGGCAGTCATCTTTAAGATCTTTACCCGGGTTGGCAGTGGCAGGTCATCGCCCGCCCTGAAAATCTTTTTTTCACCGGAAACAACCCTTAAACCATATTCCAGGAGATAACCATGGCTGAATTTGAGCGCATTAACCGCCTGCCTCCCTATGTCTTCGCCATTGTCAATGAACTGAAAATGCAGATGCGCCGCCAGGGAGAGGACATCATTGACCTGGGCATGGGCAACCCTGACCTGTCCACCCCAAAACATATCGTGGACAAGCTCGTTGAGGCCGCGGCCAAGGGAGTCAACCACAGATACTCTGCTTCCAGAGGGATACCCAACCTGCGCCGGGCCATCTGCGACTGGTACAAAAGACGCTTTGAGGTGGTCCTTGACCCTGAAACTGAAGCCATCGCGACCATGGGGGCCAAGGAAGGCCTTTCCCACCTTGCCCTGGCCATGCTCAGTCCGGGAGACGTGGTTTTTTCCCAGGACCCGACCTACCCTATTCACCCTTATTCAGCGATCATTGCCGGGGCAGACGTGCGCAGGATACCCATCGGCCTGGACCGCGACTTCTTTGAAGATCTTCTGGTGGCTACCAAACAGACCTGGCCGCAGCCCAAGGTCCTGATAATCTGCTATCCGCACAATCCCACCACAGCCACAGTTGAACTCAGCTTCTTTCAGAAGATCGTGGACTTTGCCAGGGAACACAAAATTTATGTCATTCATGATCTTGCATACGCAGACCTTTGTTTTGACGGTTACAAGGCCCCCAGCTTCCTTCAGGTACCGGGGGCCAAAGATGTGGGGGTGGAGTTCTTCTCCCTGTCCAAAAGTTATTCCATGCCCGGGTGGCGCATGGGATTCTGCTGCGGCAACAGGGACATGGTTCACGCCCTGACCAGGATCAAGAGTTACCTGGATTACGGCATCTTCCAGCCCATTCAGATCGCTTCCATTATCGCCCTCAATGGTCCCCAGGAATGCGTCCAGGAGATAGTGGAAATCTACAGGGACAGACGGGACGCCCTTGTGGAAGGTTTGAACAGGATCGGCTGGCAGCTGGAAAAACCCAGGGCCACCATGTTCGTCTGGGCCAAAATTCCTCCGGAACTTCAAAAGCTGGGGTCGGTCGAGTTTTCCAAACTGCTGCTCAAGGAAGGCAAGGTGGCGGTTTCCCCGGGACTTGGCTTTGGGCACTACGGGGACGATCACGTCCGCTTCGCCCTGGTTGAGAACAGACACCGCATCAACCAGGCCCTGAGAGGCATCAAAAAAGTTTTGGGGGGATAATGGACAAATCAGTCATTAATCTGGCCCTGGCCGGATTCGGTACTGTTGGCACCGGTCTGGCCAAAATCATCAAAGAAAACCAGGACTGGATAGAAAGAAGAATCGGGAAAAAGCTGGTTATAACCAGAATCCTGGTCCGGGATCTAAGCAAGGTCCGGCCCTTTATTCCAGGACCTGAAGCTGTGTTCACCGACAGGTTTCAGGACCTGCTTGATGACCAGGACATCGATGTTGTTGTTGAGCTCATGGGCGGGATGGATACCGCCTTCAGCCTGATTAAGCAGAGCCTGGAACGCCGCAAACATGTGGTCACTGCCAACAAGGCCCTGCTGGCTGAAATGGGAGGTGAACTTTTTGCCCTGGCCCATGACCGGAAACTGGGGTTGTGCTATGAAGCCAGTGTGGCCGGAGGTATTCCCATTGTCCAGACCCTTAAGGACAGCCTGGCCGGAAACAGGATATCCTCAATCACCGGTATCCTCAACGGAACAGCCAACTTTATCCTCAGCGAAATGACCTCCAAGGGACAGGACTTCTCCACAGCCCTGAAAGCCGCCCAGGATCTGGGGTTTGCTGAGGCTGATCCCGCCCTTGACGTGGAAGGCGTGGACGCGGCCCATAAACTGGCCATACTTATCCGCCTGGCCCACGGAGCAGACTATCCCTTCAAACTTTTGCCGGTTAACGGCATCTCAAAGGTAGAGGCCATGGACATATCCCTGGCCGCCGGGTTCGGTTACGTGCTCAAGCTCATAGCCCAGGTCCGGGAAAAATCGGGTCATCTCCAGGCGGGGGTATTTCCCGCCCTGCTGCCCATGGACCATATCCTGGCCAAGGTTGACGGGCCTTTCAACTCCATCCTGCTGGAAGGCAACGCCGTGGGTCCCATCATGCTCTACGGACAGGGAGCCGGAGGATTGCCCACTGGAAGCGCGGTCCTGGCGGACATAATGTCCCTGGCCAGAAACGGTGCCGCGGTTGACAACACCGGATTCAGGGAACGTGTCCTGCCTGAGGCGGATATAATCGAGCCTGACCTGGCGGTATCCAGGCATTACTTCAGGATGACCGCCCTGGATAAGCCCGGGGTGCTTTCAGCCGTATCCGGGGTCATGGGTGAACATAATATCAGCATCGCCCAGGCAGTTCAGAAGCCAGGCCCCCAGGGCAGAGACGTGCCCATAGTCTTTCTGACGCACAGGGCTCAGCTCAAAGCAGTGCAAAGCGCGCTCAAGGTTATTGATGACTTTGATTTTACCACAGCCCCCACTGTGCATTACAGGATATTGAAATGACCAGGGTACTGATGCTCGTGGCCGATGGAATGGGGGACTGGCCTCTGGATGAGCTGGGGGGGAAAACCCCTCTGGAAGCGGCCCCTACCCCGGTCATGGACAACCTGGCTGCCCGCTCCAGGGTTGGAGTCTGCCGGACCATACCCCCGGACATGCCCCCGGGCTCAGACATAGCCAACATGGCCCTCATGGGTTATGATCCGCTCGTGTACCATACCGGCAGAGGACCCATCGAAGCCGCGGCCCAGGGCCTGAAGCCGGGTCCGCAGGACCTTGTCTGGAGATGCAATCTTGTTTCCCTGAGCTCTTTGAGGCCGGGGGGAAGAATGCACGATTATTCCGCCGGACACATTGCCTCGCATCTCTCAAAACCACTTGTTCAAGCCCTGCAGCAGGAACTGGGCAATCAGGAGTTCTCCTTTTATCCAGGTGTGCAGTACAGGCATCTGCTTGTGCAGAAAAACGGGCTTCTGTCCAAAGCTGCCCGCATCAGTGTCCGCCCTCCCCATGACATACTGGACCGGGAGATTGACCATGACCTGGAACAGTTCAGGTCATACCTCCCGTTATGGGAGATTATTGAAAAATCAGGGCTGATGCTTGACCGGCTCAAGGCTGATTCCAGAGCTGATTCCATCTGGCCATGGGGACAGGGACCTCCATTGTCACTCCCATCTTTCGCCGACAGATTCAGACTCAGAGGGGCGGTAATCTCCGCCGTGGACCTGATCAAGGGTCTGGGCAGGGCAACCGGGCTTGAAGTTCTTGATGTTCCCGGAGCTACCGGACTTCTGGACACCGACTATCAGGGGAAAGTCCAGGCTGCCAGATCTTTTCTCCAGAATAACGACTTTGTCTTTGTCCACCTGGAAGGACCGGACGAGTGCGGGCACATGGGCGCAGTTCAGGACAAGGTAGAGTCCATTGCCCGCTTTGACCGGCTCATTGTCCGTCCCCTGCTTGACTCCCTGCAGAAAAGCGACTTTGTGATGATTATCTGTTGTGATCACCTGACCCCCATTGAAATCAGGACCCATGCCAGGGATCCTGTGCCTTTTCTGGTCTTTGACAGCAGGCTGACGCATAAAGGTCCGAAAGTCTTTTCCGAAGCCTCGGCCGGAGCTACCGGGCTCATCATTGAACACGGCCATGAACTGCTGCCCTTTGCCCTTGAACAAAACCTGTCCAGATCCTGACGCGGGCTTGTTAATTTCCGGATATCTCAAGGAATTGAAAAGTTAATAGTTAAAGATAAAGAAACCAGGCGGTTAAAGCGGATACTGTCCGGTCATTCAGCATTCTGAAAAATGTCAACAAACACAAAGCATTGCTGGTGAACTTTTGACTTTCAAGTAAAGAGGCATGAAGGTACCTTCCACTGATTTTCCGGTTCCGGAAATATGGCACCCACACCGCGTTTCTTACGGTGAAACCGATGCCATGGGCGTAGTGTACTATGCCAACTACCTGCACTGGTTTGAAATAGCCAGAAGCGCCTATATCCGTCAGCAGGGCATAAGCTATGCCGGGATTGAAAAGCGGGGAGTGTTTCTCCCTGTGACCCGGGCCGAGTGCAGATACCACAGTCCGGCCCGGTTTGACGACCTGATATATATCCGGGCGGCCATCAGCAGCTGGGGTCGGGCATCATTTTCTTTTGACTATGAAATAATCAGCGAAGACAAGAGACTTGTCCTGGCAGCGGGAAGCACGGGTCACGCCTGCGTCAGCCATGAGGGCAAACCCGTGCGCGTTCCGGACTGGCTCAGACAAATGTGCAGGGCATAACCGGACTCCGGAAAAAAAGACATGTATCTGTTCACCACATTTCTCTACTTTCAGATAAAGCCTGCATCCTGATTTGTTTTCGCCATTGCTGCTTGTTTGACCAGCCATGAGCCCGTTAGTCAAAATCATGGACAAGGAAAACCTCAGG
>PWNK01000038.1 GCA_003557865.1 Desulfonatronovibrio sp. | reverse complement strand
CCCAAAAAAGCTGTGACAAACACATCAATTTTTTCAGTTGTCAGAAACGCGTAATGCTCCCGGAGAGAAAACCTGCCAAAATGCTTATCCTGAAACTTCCCAGCTGAAAGCCGGGAAGAATAGTTTGAATTTCAATATGGAATGGAATATGTCGCAGATATTACAAAAAATGGAAACTGCTTACCAGGCCTGCCCAAAGGAAGGCCTTGCCGGAAAATAATCAGCTTTAACTCACTGATTTTTTTTTATCTTAACCTTTATACTTTTGACTTTTAACTTTTAACTTTTGTATTTGTTTAGCGCTTTTAAGGAAAGCAGGGGACAGTCCGGCACCCACTTAAGCTGATTTTTCCCAAGCTTTCTGTAAATACTTCCTGCTGAAGTGGGTGCCGGACAGTCCCCGTGCCACATGCAAAGCGCTAAACAGATACTAACCTTTAACTCTCAAGTCTTCATGATAAGCACCAAAACGGCCTCGCGCAAGGAAATTATTGGCTGGGCCATGTTCGACTTTGCCAACCAGGCATACACCACACTGATAATCACCGTGATCTTCGGGGTCATCTTCACCCGGGTCATTGTGGGCGACGGACCGGACTTCAAACTGGGAAACCTGCTCTGGAGCCTGTCGCTGTGTATCAGCTACGCCATGGTCGTGCTCCTGGCCCCTGTTTGCGGGGCCATCATGGACCATTCCTGCGCCAAAAAAAAATTTCTGTTTGTCAGCTATGTCATCACTGTCATTTCCACGGCCTGCCTGTATTTCATCACTCCAGGAATGATCTACTGGGGAATGCTGCTGATTATCATTTCCAACCTTGCGTACTCCATGGGGGAAGGCTTTATTGCCGCGTTTCTGCCAGGGCTTGGTCCGCCTGAAACCCTGGGAAAAATATCCGGCTTTGGATGGGCCCTGGGCTACATTGGAGGCCTTTTCTCCACAGGCATCGTCCTTCTGGGGCTGGGAGGGATTGAGGAAAGCAACTTTGAAAACCTGCGCCTTACCGGACCTCTGGCCGCGACATTTTTCCTGCTGGGAGCAATCCCCACTTTTCTCTGGCTGCGGGAGAAAAAAAACACCGGCCCTCCAAGAAGTCCTTCCTTTTACATTCAAAAGGGCTTCTCCAGGATAAAATCAACTCTGGACCAACTCCCGGCATTCAGAGACCTGGCCGTTTTTTTGCTGTCACTCTTCTTTGCCATGGCCGGATTGTATATCATCATCAGCTTCACCTTTATCTACGGAGACCAGGTTATCGGCTGGGATCCGAAATTCCAGATGCTCATGTTTGTCCTGACCCAGGTCACGGCCGCTGGCGGGGCAGTGCTTTTCGGCATTCTCCAGGACAGGCTGGGGGCGAAAATAACCTTTAACCTGACCCTGATGCTCTGGATATTGTCCATTACCCTGATTTATTTTACCCCGGACATCGCCAGGCTGCTGAGCAGCCTCCTGGGGATTGACGTTGAGCCCCAGCAGTTTTTCCTGGTTGTGGGCTGTCTGGCCGGAACCGGACTGGGGTCAGTCCAGTCCTGCGCCAGGACCATGGTGGGCATGTTCACTCCAGACAACAAGTGGGCTGAATTCTTCGGCTTCTGGGGAATGACCATAAAACTGGCCGCTATCTTCGGGATCCTGGGCCTAGGAATCCTGCAGAGCTTTGTGGGTCTGCAGGCTGCAGTGCTCCTCTGTCTGGCCTTTTTTGTCCTGGCCCTGATCATCAATACTTTTGTCAATGAAAAACGAGGCCTGGCCAGGGCCAGAAGCTTCATCATCCCGGACACCGACCAAGACCTTTCCCTGGGCAGGTCAAAAATCAGCAAGTAAATCCGTGACGACACTCAAAAATCAGAAAAAAACGATGTTTAGACCCAAGAAGCGAATCCTGGCGGTGCTGTTCATTCTGGCCGCTCTATCAGTTCTTATCCTGCTCATCCGTCTTGACCTGTGGGAAGGTTCAGTTTTTAATCCTCTGGAAAGGGTCAATAAGGCGGATATCCATGCTGATGATCCCTCCGGCCCGTTACCTGACCTGGAAGATGCTGATAAAGGTTATTCAGGCTCAGGCCATAAACTTCGATCTTTTCCTGCTGAGTCCTTATCCGCAGACACGTCACATTCCGTGCGAAGAAAAATTATTTTTCCGCCAACATACGTTGACTCGCAGGCAGATGAGTTAAGGATCATCCCCGGACCAATCCTTACGGAAATATCTCGGCCTGAACCGGATTCACCAGTCCCGGATGAGGCTGAAAAGGATTATCAGGCCAAAGCTGAGCCTTTTCAAAAAGCCGCTGAAGACAAAGAAGATCTCCAGGCAGCGCCTGCCCTTCCAGGTCGTCTCTTGCAGCAGCAGGCTCCTGATGAATTTGTCAGCGGGGGGACAATCCGCCTTTACTCACTGCTTGCCCAGGGAATTATCCGTTCATACATCCTGACCAAGAGTGACCATGGTGAACATGGCCGGGAGCGGGAGGCCGGTTATATCCAGGTTGTGGCCCATATCCGGCATGATCTGGCGGACAGGGAAACGGACAGGTTCATGGAACAGGGCTGGCCGGCTGAAGTTTTTTCATTTGAGCGAGACGGAAGGCTCTATTACCGGGTGCTTATCGGGCCGTTTTCTTCTTCTGAAGAAGCCCGGAGAATAAGCGCATACGCCGGGCTGTGCGCGGAAGGCCTGCGGTATCTTCAGGAACTGTTCACTGCCGGCAGGATTACCTCTGCTGAAGCCCCAGACAAATCCTATCTGATCAAGGTCAGGGTCAGGGACCACCTCTCAGAAACAGTCTCTTTTCTGGAAGGTTACGGATGGCCGGTTATGAAAACAGAGAACAGCATCCTGTATATCGGACCATTCAACACCGAAAATGAAGCAGCGTCTTACCGCCGGCAGGCCCTGAACCAGAGAGGCTGGGGGCCAATGGTGAAAGCTCGCTGAAGCAGGAAACGATTAAGGGAGAGTAGTTACCAGTCTTTTCCCTTGCAGCAGAGGAAGGACTGCGTAGCCTT
>PWNK01000103.1 GCA_003557865.1 Desulfonatronovibrio sp. | reverse complement strand
GACCCTCTTGCGCCCCAGCATTTAATGTACATGGATCTACTCTGATATTCCCATAAGCAGGATGGAGAGGTCACAGTTCCGTACCAGGATCAGGAAACAGACTCTCAACACGCATCACCCTTACTTTGTTTCCATGATCCAGACTCCGTCCCAGTCCGGCCCGGGCGGGTTCTGGGACATTATTTTACAGCGCCTAATAAATATCTGAGAAGGAATGTCTTTGGGTTTAAGCTCCAAAACTTTTTCAAACAGGTCAATGGCTTCTTCCCAGCTTTGATTCCTGTAGGCGCTAAGTCCCTCTTCAAAGACCGGAATAAAGGAAAATTGGCCATGGGTAAAATAATCCTTGCCAAATGGTTCAAATACCGCGACAGGCTCCTGTCTGCCTTTGACCCGAACCAGGTCGATCTCCCGACAGATCATTTTATGTCCCGCTTGTTTCCTGGTAAACTCACTCACCAGGATCCGCACACCGTAGTTTTTGGTCAGACCTTCCAGTCTTGAGGCCAGGTTGACCTGATCGCCCATTACTGTATAATTTATTCTTTTGTCAGAACCCATGTTCCCGACAATGACCTGCCCACTGCTGATGCCCACACCTATTTCCACCCGCTCGGATCCCGGCAGACACCATTTTCCCCTGCACTCGTAGAGTTTTTCAAACATCTCCACCGCCGTCTTGTGAGCCCTTAAAGAATGATCTTCCATTTCAAGGGGGGCTCCAAAAAAGGCCATTATGGCGTCACCCATGTACTTGTCAAGAGTACCCCCGTTATTCATAATAACCTCTGTCATCTTGGTCAAGAAATCGTTCATAAACTCGACCAGTTCCTCAGGCTTCAACACCTCGGAAATGCTGGTAAAATTGCGGATATCCATAAACATGACACTCAAATCTCTGTTTTCTCCACCCAGCTTGAGCCGGTCCGGTTTGTTCATCACCCATCTGATTACCTCCGGACTCAAATAGTGCTCAAAGGTATTTTTAATTCTGCGCTTCTCTTTTTCTTCGATCCAGAACTTCTGAAAGCTGAGAATGCTGAAATTGCCGCTCAATGCCAAAAGAGGCATAAAAGGGGATACATGCAGGCCGTAAAAGCCAAGCAGATGGATACTGCCCCACCACAGACCGGCTGCGCAAAGCCCCAGGGGAACAATAAGCCACCAGCCGCTCAGCCAGACCAGCGCCACAGTGGACAAAAGACCAAGTCCCACTACTAGCACCAGTTCAAGCCCCAAAGCCCAGTCCGGTCGATACAGGAAGTCACTTTTCATGATGTTGTCCACCACAGTGGCCTGGGCCTCCACTCCTGGATAAACCGGATCCAGGGGTGTAGCCCGAATATCCTTCAGACCTGCTGCCGAGGTTCCTACCAGGACTATCTTACCGGCGAGCTCCGCCGGTGCCAGACCATCATTTAATACCCTGCCTGCAGAAATATATTCGAAAGACCCACCAGGACCACGATAATTCAGTAACAGCTGTCCCCTGCTGTCCACAGGAATGCTTACATCTCCAAGGCGTATGGACTCAGGCCCTGAATCCGTGGAGCGCACAAGCACCTGCCTGGACCCGATAACGTTCATCAGCGTGGCCATGGCCAGGTTGGGATAGACCTTACCTTCATAGGCCATGAGCAGAGGCACCTTTCGGATTATCCCGTCGGCGTCCGGGGCTACATTCATAAAGCCGGACCCGGGCGCTGCTTTTGCCAGTATTTCAATATTGGAAGTCGCCCCCAAGGCAAGGAACAAACTGTCGTCAAGGGCTGGAGCATCCGGAGGGCCCACCACAGCAGCTTGTACAGGGTGCAGCAGATGCTCCCGGTTTTTTTCTCCCTGGCGCATATCCAGGTAATAGCCCAGGACGTAAGGACCCTGGCCGAGCAAATTGGCCAGAATGGCGTCATTGTCCTCCAGTCCCGGGGGGAGGCCTTCAAAATCGATTTTCACTCCCAATTCGCTTTGCAGATACTTCTGGATGACCACTGGAGAAGTACGGTCCTTCTCGGCAAAGACTATATCCAAACCGATGGACACCGCCCCGGCACGGCGTATCTTTTCCAGCAGCAGGGCCACCCTGTACCTTGGCCAGGGCCATTGCCCGAATTCTTCAAGGCTTTCCTCGTCCAGGTCAACAATAACCAATTGGGGCGAGGCCGACTTTTGTGGCAGCGAGCGGAGCTGAACGTCGTAGATTTTAAATTCCACCAACCTCAGAAAAAAAGGCTGAAAGATGAAAAGCAAGGCCATGCACAGAGTGAAAACGCAGCCAGTAAGCAGAATTATCCCTCTGCGGGAAATGAAGACATCCAAGCCGCGAAGAACTGAACTCAGGCCGGAAAGCATCGGCTACACTCCTGGCTCAAGATGGTTGGATAATCATAACCCCTGGTACATAATAAAGACTGAAAAATTTTGAATTTTACGCTTGACATAAATTTAGAGTTACGATTATTTCACAAATACATTAGAGTACCGGTAAAAAATTGTACAATCCTGACCAGGATTGTCATTCCTCTCCAGATTCTCTGTCTTGCATACCTATCTAACTGAATTTTTTAAGTTTAGCTACCCTCCGACTGCGCCATTCAATTTCCTGGCGCTGCAGACAGTTAGATGTTGACGGCTATATGCAAGATGAAAGCGCACCATTTTTATTTTAAGTAAAGCCTTGGCAATTTTGCTGCTCATAAATTGTAGGTCAAAAAGTCTGTACTGGATTTGACACTCATTCCCTTCTTTTCCAGGAAAGAGAATTCGGTCCTTTCAGATTCAGTCCGGCAGATCTTTAGTGTTCCCGCGTAAATTGAGAATTTTTGCAGGTACACCTTTTATATTGGATGATGTTCACCAGTAGCAAGTCATTTTTTGCAGGGAGTTCTGACTATGACCTTCTGGAAAAGACTTTTCACCGGCTTTATTGTCTTGAGTATGTCTCTTTTCTGTTCCGCCCCGGTCCTGGGGCAGCCCCTCTATCCCCTTCTGGAACGTCTGGTCCTGGAGCATGATCTGAT